>DASSRN010000477.1:0-3896 GCA_035701785.1 Acetobacteraceae bacterium
GACACCCGACGGAAGGACCCGAGCGATGAACATCATTCAGCAATTCGAGGCCGATCAGGTCGCCCGTCTCAGCACGGCGCGCGGCGTCCCATCCTTCATGCCGGGCGACACTGTGCGCGTCTCGGTGAAGGTGGTGGAAGGCGAGCGCACCCGGACCCAGGCGTTCGAGGGCGTGTGCATCGCGCGCTCCAACAAGGGCCTGAACAGCAACTTCACCGTGCGCAAGATCAGCTACGGCGAAGGCGTCGAACGCGTGTTTCCGCTGTATTCGCCGCTGATCGCCGAGATCGCCGTGGTGCGCCGCGGCGACGTGCGCCGCGCCAAGCTGTATTACCTGCGCGGCCGCAGCGGCAAGTCGGCGCGCATCGCCGAACGGGCACGCAGCACCACGACCGCAGCCGCCGAGACGCCAGCCAGCAACGACACCGCAGCCGCCGACTGAGGGAAACGCCATGTCCGACGCGAAGCCACGCACGCTGTTCGACAAGATCTGGGACAGCCATGTGGTGGAGAAGCTCCCGGACGGGACCTGCATCCTCTACATCGACCGCCATCTGCTGCACGAGGTCACCAGCCCGCAGGCATTCGAAGGGCTGCGCATGGCCGGCCGCAGGCTGCGCCGCCCCGACCTGACCATCGCGGTCGCCGACCACAACATCCCGACGGTCGGGGCGCGCACGCCCGCCGACATCAAGGAAGAGGACAGCCGCATCCAGGTGCAGACCCTGGAGAAGAACGTCGTCGAGTTCGGCGTGCCTTACATCCCGATCCTGGACGTGCGTCAGGGCATCGTCCACATCATCGGGCCGGAACTCGGCATCAGCCTGCCAGGCACGACGATCGTCTGCGGCGACTCGCACACCTCGACGCACGGCGCGATGGGAGCGCTGGCGTTCGGCATCGGCACCTCCGAGGTCGAGCACGTTATGGCGACGCAGACGCTGCTGCAGCAGCCGGCGAAGAACATGGAGATCCGCGTCGACGGCACGCTCGGGTTCGGCTGCTCCGGTAAGGACATCGTGCTGGCGATCATTGGCAGAATCGGCACCGCAGGCGGCACCGGACACGTGATCGAGTACACCGGCGAGGCGATCTGCGCGCTGGACATGGCCGGGCGCATGACCGTGTCGAATATGTCGATCGAGGCTGGCGCGCGCGCCGGCCTGATCGCGCCGGACGAGACAACGTTCGCCTACATTAAGGACCGCGAATACGCGCCGAAGGGCGCGGCGTGGGAGCAGGCCGTGGCGTACTGGCGCACGCTGCCCTCCGATGCGGGCGCGCATTACGACACGCGCGTAGCGCTCAACGCCGCCGACATCGCGCCGATGGTGACCTGGGGGACCTCGCCAGGCGCGGTGGCGCCGGTGACCGGCGCGGTGCCCGATCCGGCGAGCGTGGCGGACGAAGGCTTGCGCGCGCAGATGCAGCGGATGCTGGAGTACATGGCGCTGACGCCAGGCCAGAAGCTAGCCGACGTGCCGATCGACGTGGTGTTCATCGGCTCCTGCACCAACGGCCGCATCGAAGACATCCGCGCGGCTGCAACCGTCGCGAAGGGTCGCCGCGTGGCCGATGGCGTCCAGGCGCTGGTGGTGCCGGGGTCGGGCCAGGTGAAGAAACAGGCGGAGGAAGAAGGCCTCGACCGCATCCTGCTGGAGGCCGGCTTCGAGTGGCGCGATCCGTGCTGCTCGATGTGCCTTGGCATGAACCCCGACAAGCTGCGGCCCGGTCAGCGCTGCGCCAGCACGTCAAACCGCAACTTTGAGGGCCGGCAGGGACCCGGCGGACGCACGCACCTTGTCTCGCCGGCGATGGCCGCGGCCGCCGCGGTCACCGGAAAGCTGGCCGACGTGCGGCAACTGGGCTGAGCGCCGGCACAGGAAGGGAAATGCCATGGACAAGTTCACGACGCTGACCGCCGTCGCCGCCCCGATGCCGATGCAGAACATCGACACCGACAAGGTGATACCGGCGCGGTTCCTGAAGACCATCAAGCGTTCGGGACTGGGCGTGCACCTGTTCGACCCTCTGCGCTTCGACAGCGCAGGTAAGGAACGCCCGGAGTTCATTCTGAACCAGGACGGCTACCGCAACGCGCAGATCATCATCGCACACGAGAATTTCGGCTGCGGCTCCTCCCGTGAGCACGCGCCCTGGGCGCTGGCCGATTTCGGCATTCGCTGCATCATCGCGCCCTCGTTCGGCGACATCTTCTACAACAACAGCTTCAAGAACGGCCTGCTGCCGATCCGCCTGCCTCGGCCGATCTGCGATGCGCTGATCGACGATGCGAAGCTGGGCGGCAACGCGCGCATCACCATCGATCTCCAGCGCCAGGTGGTGGTGCGGCCGAACGGCGAGGAGATCCACTTCGACGTAGACCCGTTCCGCAAGCACTCGCTGCTGAACGGGCTCGACGACATCGGCCAGACCTTGCAGCACGGCCCACGGATCGAAGCTTATGAGGCTGCACGCCGGCAGGCGCAGCCCTGGCTGCCCGCGACGACGGCCTGATCGTGGCTGCCAACAAGACGCTGCTGATCTTGCCAGGCGACGGCATCGGCCCTGAGGTGATGCGCGAAGTGCGTCGCGTAATCGACTGGATGGCGCGACGCCGGATGGTCTCGTTCGACATCTCCGAGGACCTGGTCGGCGGCGCCTCGATCGACGCTCGCGGTACGCCAATCACCGACGAGACCATGCAGCGGGCGAAGGCGGCCGATGCCATCCTGTTCGGCTCGGTCGGCGGACCGAAATGGGACAGGCTGGGTTTCCAGCTCAGGCCGGAACTAGCAATCCTACGGCTGCGCAAGGAGCTGGACCTGTTCGCCAACCTGCGTCCGGCCATCGTGCTGGATCCGCTGGTGGACGCGTCCACGCTGAAGCGCGACGTCGTGCACGGGCTCGACCTGATGATAGTGCGCGAAAGCACAGGCGGCATCTATTTCGGCGAACCGCGCGGCGTCGAGACGTTGCCCTCCGGCGAGAAGCGCGGCTTCGATACCGAGAGCTACACCACCAGCGAGATCGAACGCGTCGCCCGCGTTGCCTTCGAACTCGCACGCAAGCGCGGCAATCACGTCACCAGCGTAGAGAAGGCCAACGTGATGCAGTCCGGCCTGTTCTGGCGTCAGACCGTGACGGCACTGCACGAGCGCGATTACGCCGACGTGCGGCTCGACCACATGTACGCCGACAACTGTGCGATGCAGCTGGTGCGCAACCCGCGGCAGTTCGACGTCATTGTCACGTCCAACATCTTTGGCGACCTGCTGTCGGATCTGGCGTCCATGCTGACTGGCAGCCTGGGAATGCTGCCTTCCGCGACGCTCGGGCCGGCGGATTCAAGTGGCCAGCGGCTTGCGCTTTATGAACCGATCCATGGTTCGGCGCCCGACATCGCCGGCAAGGGCATCGCCAACCCGATGGCGCAGATCTTCAGCTTCGCGATGCTGCTGCGCTATTCGTTCGGGATGGAGGAGGACGCAACGCTGGTCGAGCGGGCGTGCACCAACGTGCTGGCTTCGGGACTGCGGACTGCTGATATCATGGCACCGGGCACCGCCAAGGTGGGCACCAGCGTCATGGGCGAGTCGATCCTGCGCGAACTGGACAAGTTGGCGGCCTGAGGCTCTTGAAGGCCGGCGGGTCATCCGCTACATCCCGCCCCCTGGCGAGCGCCCGTAGCTCAATTGGATAGAGCACCAGACTACGGATCTGGGGGTTAGGAGTTCGAATCTCTTCGGGCGCGCCACGCCGGATATCGGGAGCATCGACGGTTTCTAGCCCGCGTGGCGGCCTGTTTGTCCGCGTCACCGGACCGACCCTCGGACCTAAGCAGACCCGGTCTTCCGCTTTGTCTCCGGCTGCTCGCGCGTGCTCTTGCCGGCGAT
>DASSRN010000478.1:0-4689 GCA_035701785.1 Acetobacteraceae bacterium
ACGACCGGCCCCATTCGCCCACGATCACGTCGGCATCGAAGTTGCCGGCGCCGTTGAACACGTGCAGGAACCCCTGAGGGTGCTCCAGCGCGCCGGCATTGGCGGTGAAGCCATCGGCGGCGAGCAGTGCGGCGAACAACCCGTTACGCGAGCAGTGGCCGACATGCAGCGGCTTCGTCATGGTGCCGAAGTTCGCCTTCACGCCGGAGGCGAACGATGCCGCCAGACCCAGCGCCGTCGCGGTCACCGCCGGCGCCAGACCCAGCAGTTGGCAGCACGCCGCGGTGGCACCGAACACGCCGAGTGTCGCGGTCGGGTGCCAGCCCTTCTCGTAGTGATAGAAGTTCACGCCGCGCGCGATGCGGGTCTCGATCTCCCAGCCTGTCACATAGGCGGCGATAAACGCACGCCCATCGACTGCGCGCGTATCCGCCAGCGCGAACAGCGCCGGCAGGACCGGTGCCGATGGATGACCGCCCAGCGTGTCGCTGCAGTCGTCGTAGTCGAGCGCATGCGACGCCGTGCCGTTGATCAGCGCGGCATCAAGGGGTGCCGTGCGGCGGTCAGTCCCGAACAGCAGGCTTGGTCCAGGGGCTGCGGTGACGCCAGCGACGATGCGCGCGCAGGGCTCGCTGGCGCCCGCCAGCGTGCAGCCGACGGTGTCAAGGATCGCCACCCGCGCCCAGTGCACCGCCTCCTCCGGCAGCGCCTCGAAGCGCACGGAGGCGATCCTCTCAGCCAGGATTTCGGCGATGGTCATGGCCGTCCTTCCGCTTACCCGTGTCGCTGAGGTTAACACGCGCGCGGCCCGGCTTCGAACCACGGCGCGAATGTTTACGACATTTTTCCTAGCGCTGGGTTAGCGTCGATCTAGCCAGCAATACCGCGGAGGACCGTGCCAGAATGGACCAGCCCGCCGATCTCCACCCGACCACATCGCTAGACGACCTCGAAGACTTCGACACGGTGTTCGCCTCCGACCTGATGGAGATGGTGTTCGACACCATGCGAGTTCGTGCGAATGAAGACCCCGAGCGCCAGGCCGTGCGGCGCAAGGCCGCGGTGGCGGCGGTGGCGGCGATGAACCAGCAGGACCCGGTGGGCATGATGTTCGCCGCCCACGCGGTGGCATCGCACCACGCGGTCATGGAGTGCTTCCGTCGCGCCATGGTCGCAGTCAACGACCCGGGCGCCACCACGCGCATGCACCGCAACGCCGCGCTGCTGTCGCGCATGATGGCAGAGACGGTGAAGGGGCTGGCCGGCCGTTTACAGAAGCCGGAGCCATCCTGCCTGCGAGGTCTCAAGCGACCTTCCGATGCCTCGCCTTGAAGTGCGGGATCACCTGCTCGCCAAATAGCCGCAGCGTGTGCAGCACCTCCTGATGCTTCGCCGGTCCGACGGCGCACAGCAGGATCACCTCCTCGATGCCAAGGCTCTCGTAGAGCTCGAGAAAGCGGATGCATTCGGCCGGCGTGCCGACACAGAATGACGTGCCCTGCTCGCGCACCTGCTGTGGCGTCGGCTCGCCGGGATGCGGACCCGCGGCCAAGCGCTGATCGCGTTCGTAGTAGCCCTGGTAGTCCGGGGGCACGGTAGAGGGATTGTAGTCGCGCCACACCAGGCGCGCGCGCTCCCGCTGCTGTTCGATATACCAGCCCACCAGTTCGGTGCCGCGGTCGGCGACGACGCGCGGATCCTCGTGACAGAAGCCAGCGGTCATCAGCGCGGCTCGGCGACGGCCGGTATTGTCGGGCGGTGCCGACTTCAGCGCGTCGCGATAGATCGCCATCAGCTGTTCAACGCGCTTCGGGCCGCCTTCGCTGCCGAACAGCCCGCCCATGCCGAGTGCACCGGTCTGCTGCGCCGTCTCGTCGCTGCCGCAGGCCGACCATAGCGGCGGATACGGACGCTGCACCGGCTTCGGCAGCACCTCGCGGCGCGGGATCTGGAAGTAGCTGCCGTGGTACTCGATCTCCTCTTGCGTCCAGATGCGGGGCAGCACGTCGGCGAACTCCTGCCACATGCCGCGCGTGTCGCGCAGGTCCGACCCATACGGCGTGAGCTGATACGGATAGCCGGTGCGACCCAGCCCGACATCGACGCGCCCGTGGCTCAGTATGTCGAGCGTCGCCATGCGCGCGGCGACATGCAGCGGATGATGGATCGGCGCCAGCACCACGCCGATGCCGAGACGGATGCGGCTGGTGCGCTGGCTGATCGCGGCGAGCGTCAGGTCGGGCGCGCTGTTGTGCGACCACACCGGGCGGAAGTGATGCTCGGAGAACCACACACTGTCGAAGCCCTGCCTCTCGGCGAACGGAATCTGCTCCAGCGCCTCGTATATACGCTGCGACTCGCTGGTCGCGGTCCACGGCTTGGGAACCTGGATCTGATAGAACAGGCCAACGCGCATGGTCTGCCTCCCGGAACGTTTCCGTCGTCAGGGTATGCGCCCCTGCCCTGCCACGCTACAGTCGACGTCAAACAGGACCAGTGGAGTTCCGCACACAAGGGAAGGAGACGAAGCCGATGACGTATGATCTGTTGATCCGCGATGGCCGCATCGTCGATGGCTCAGGCATGCCGGCCTATCGCGGCGATGTCGGGGTGAAGGACGGCAAGATCGCCGAAATCGGCAAACTCACAGGTGCGGCGACGCGCACCGTGAACGCGGATGGCGCGGTGGTCGCACCTGGTTTCATCGACAACCACTGCCACTACGACGCGCAGGTGACCTGGGATCCGCTGTGCACCTATTCCTGCGACCACGGCGCCACCACGGTGATCTTCGGCAACTGCTCGTTGTCGCTCGCGCCGGTGCGTCCCGGCAAGGCGGAGCGTCTCGCCGAGTTCCTGTCCTATGTCGAAGCGATCCCGATGGAGGTGCTGCGCACCGTCGACTTCACCTGGGAGACGGTGCCGCAATACATCGAACAGCTCGACCGCAACCTGGGTGTAAATGTCGGCACCTTCGTTGGCCATACCGCGATCCGCTACTATGTGATGGGCGACGAGTGCCAGAAGCGCACCGCGACGGATACCGAGATCAAGGCGATGCAGGAGATCGTGCGCGATGCGATGCGCGCCGGCGCACTGGGTCTGTCGGTGTCACGCAACCAGGGACACTACGATCCGCAGGGCGTGCACCTGCCGGCGCTATGGGCGGACGAGAAGGAGATGTTCGCGCTCGCCGACGTGCTGCGCGAGATGGGCACCGGCGTGATCCAGAGCGGCGGCGGCAACGGCGCCGAGATGAAGAACAGTCTGATGAGCCGGCTGTCCGAGGCGACCGGCCGTCCGGTGGTCTACAACAATCTGAACCAGTCAATGCGCCGACCCAACGAGTGGAAGGAGCAGATGGCGCATGTCGATGCGACATTCGCCAAGGGCATCCGCGCCTATCCGACCTGCACGCCGAACCGCATCACCGACTTCTTCACCATGCGCAACACGCAGACCTTCCGCGGGTTGCCGACCTGGCATCCGATCCTGCTTGCGTCGGACGACGAGAAGCTGCGTGCGTACAGCGATCCGGCGGTGCGCAAGAAGCTGCATGCCGAGGCGGTGGAGTTCAAGGTGGACACGATGCCGCCTGGCATCTGCCGCACCTGGTGGGACTACATGACGGTGCAGAACGCTGTGCTGGCAAAGAACAAGGGACTGGTCGGCAAGACCGTCGGGCAGATCGCCAAGGAGCAGGGCAAGGGCGTGATCGACGCATTCCTCGACCTGGTGGTCGAGGAAAACCTCGATACCGCGTTCCTGCACGGCGAGAACAATGTCGATGATGCCGCGGTGGCGCAGATCCTGAACTATCCGCACGCGATCATCGGGCTGTCGGATGGCGGCGCCCATGTGCAGTTCCAGAGCGGCTTCGGCTTCAGCACGCGGCTGCTCGCCGAATGGGTGCGCGAACGCAAGATCATGTCGCTGGAGAATGCGGTGCGGCGCCTGACGTTCGAATCAGCGTCGGTATTCGGTCTGCACGATCGAGGGCTGCTTCAGCCGGGCCTGGCAGCCGATATCGTGGTGTTCGATCCGGACACGGTGCAGCCGCTGCCGCACGAGGTGGTACACGACTTCCCCACCGGTGCGATGCGCATCCGCGAACCGGCGCAGGGCATCCACATGACGGTGGTCAATGGCCAGGTGCTGCTGGAGAACGGCAAGCATTGCGGCGCACTACCCGGTCGCGTGCTGCGCAACACCTACTATCGGGCACAGCATGTGAACTGACCGCGTGACGGAGTCACTGGGAGCGGCGCGACGCACCGTCGCTTCGCTTCCCGCGACGACAGACAAGTTCAGTCGAAGCCGAGGAACCCGGGCATCCCACTGATCGGTCGAGCCGCCTTCAACCGTTCCAGGTCCGGCACGGGCCTTGCGGTGGTGGCATCAGCGGCCAGCATCGCCTCGAGTTCCGCGGCGACAGAGAGCACGAACGCATCGGCGCCGCGAGGCCCGACGATCTGCAGGCCAAATGGCATGCCGTTGTGATCGAGCCCTACCGACAGC
This sequence comes from Acetobacteraceae bacterium, assembly GCA_035701785.1. GTDB lineage: Bacteria > Pseudomonadota > Alphaproteobacteria > Acetobacterales > Acetobacteraceae > JAMXLO01. Next base: position 4,519 of record DASSRN010000478.1, read on the forward strand.
GACACCGCAGGGTGGCCCGCCAGGGTCACCGCATAGGCCAGCGCCAGCCAGTGGAAGTAGGTTCGGGTTGGGACGCCGTCGATCTCGGCCGGATACAGTTCCCGCCACGACCGCGGTGTGATGGTGATCGCCGGCGTCAGGATGACGTCATAGCGCTCAAAGAACAACTGC
>DASSRN010000479.1:0-9415 GCA_035701785.1 Acetobacteraceae bacterium
ACAGCGCGCGTCAACTGATGGCGCGTTAAATTGAGTGGGCCCGGGCCGCCGCAGAGGACCCGCTGGCGCTGGTCGGCATGGGGCGGCGGTCAAAGAGGGGATTTCTGATGTCGCCCACCCGGTGAGGGCAGGCGACGCCGAGCACAGCACATCTCCCACCGTTCCGCGTGATCCTGCCGTCACCACGGCCGGAAAAAGAGCCGCCGCAGCCGGCGAACGATGACGGTGCACGCAAGTCGGCGATGAGGAAACGGCAGCCAAGTGTTGTTGGACCGACCGCTCACCTATACGACGAGCCAGCAGCGGCCTAACTCAATCCGCCAGTCCGGCACCGTCAGCGCGCGCGACCGCGAGACGGTGCAGCGCTAGCGCAAGCGGCAGCAGATGGCGATACTCCTGCACGGCGAACCGGAGGGCCGGCGGTCGCTGAGAAGCTCGTGGACCGATCTTACAAGGGAGAAAACGCATGCATGCTGACGATTTGTTCATACCGGCCTTCGCCGCCATGTTCATCCTTTTGGTTATAGGCTTTGCGTGCATGTTTCACGCCTGACGTGGGCTTCCGGGGCACTGCCAGAACGCCACTGGCGCGGCGACGGCAGTGCCCGGCTGCCCGTGGCAATCAAGGCCGTGACAGCTGTCGGTATTGCGCGAGCTGCTCGGTAGCCGCTTAGGAAAACTGTCGTCGCAAACCCGCAATAACGCGTTAGCCAGTTACCCGAGACCGGTTCTCTGGAAAGTACTTCAGCGGATTGCGCGGCTTTGGCGGGCAGGCTCTCGGGTCATCCGGTGTGCCGCAGTTCTCCGGTGCCAGGGGCCGGGTGACCCAGCCGCTGTCGGTAGATCGGCCACCTTGGTAGGCGGCGGGGGGAGCGGACGGCGCAGATGATCCCTGGGCGTAAGCCGAATAGCAGGCGAGCAGAGAAATTGGCGACAGGAGTAGAATCAGGCGGCGCATTCGGTCATCCTCCTGAAAGTGTTCAACATGGATACTAGCCCTGCGCCACAGGCATCGCAATTCCGGGCAGGCAGTATCTTGCGGCGACTTGCCGTCCCGCGGACGCCACGACATCGCGTCAAGCGGGCATTGCAGCTCCGGTCACAGCATCTTGATTACAGCATTTTGATTATCGTGCTTCCCGCTGCCTCAGCCGGGTGCGTACGCCGCGGTGGGCGGGCGACAGGCATGGAAACGCGCGGACCGCCCCAGTGCGGAAGACCGTGTGGCGGCAGCTGATGGCGGACTGGAGGATTCGCAACTGCCAACGATCCACGGCTTGCGTACCCACCGTCCCTAAGCTCGCCGAGCTGCCTCGAAGCCGGCAGGACCTTTGGAACCCGACCGGACCTGATCAGGGACCAGGGCTTGTCGTGTGACGACGGTGGGGATTTGGAACCTGAACGGTGCGCCGACTCAGGGCATCAGCGTACGTGCCAAACTTGCCACAACAGTCCGACCAAAAGCCCCCCCAGAACCACTACCACCCCCAGCTGATGGTTTTGCACAAAGCTGAGAACGATTCCCGTCAGCGAACCCGCCCTGGGCGCGATCGCCAGGACCATACCGCCGGTCAGTGCGATACACGACGTGATCAACAGCAGGGTTGCCGAGCCCCGGCGACCCCCTCTGCTGATCGCAAACGCGCGCTTCAGCCCGATGGCTCCGCCGAGGAGAAACATGACCGCGATGATCAGCCGAAGGGTCATACGTGGACCCGGCGCGAGATTGCACGATACCAAGCGGTCCCGCTGATCCGGGTCCCAAGATGCATCACATCACACCCACTATGCCCGCAAATGAAACCACCGCGCCATCGCGTTCAGCAAGAACTGTACATGCATCTCAGATCGGTGGCGACACTCTCGTGGAGATCGACAATGCCCGTGGGGGAAATACACGGGGATGCCAGCGGATCCGACCGCGAGCTGGTAGCGGCTGCGTCGCTTCTTGACCCCGGACACTCGCCCGCGTGCGCGTGATCCATGAGTACCGCCGTTGTTGGGCCCTCAAGCGCGCACCTGCGCGGTGAACCATCGTTTGCCGTGCCCCCTCGGGATGCAGCAGCGCCGATTGTCAGAATGAAATCTCGTATTCCAGCCGCCAGCGGATCGCGCTGCGTCCCGATGCCGGCGTGAGGCCCCATAGGTAGCCAACCTGATAGCTCAGGTTGCCATAAGGGGCGAAGCTCACCGCGCCCGTCAGCACCGGGCCGACGTAGTGCTGCTGCTGCTGCGACGGGCCGAAGTTGGTGATGTCGTTGATCGTGCCATACAACTCGATACCCGGATTGATCAGCGGGTGGGTCAGGATCAGCGACTGCCAGGCATATTCGAAGCCGGTCGACTTCGATGAATCGTGTCCGATGTCGTGCGTCAGGAACAGGTTCAGCGTGTGCAGCGTATTCAACCCGAGAACGTCGTTCAGTTCCTTCTGGATAATCGGGCCAAAGGTGAAGCCGCTGGGCTCGTTCTTCTGGGCGGATTGCGAGTATTCGAAGAACAGGCCGAGATTGAAGAAATACTCACCTGGTTCAGTGAGCTGGAAGGTGTTCTCCAGCGTGACCGCTTCCCAGAGCAGTTTTTCGCCGCCGCCCGCGGCCAACTCGCCTTCAAGCTCAATCTTCCACCACGGCAGCACGCCATAGCCCAGCGAGTTCGTGTAGCTCTGCTGGTGGTTGAGCGGCGAGCCCTTGCTGTCGAAGGTGATCAGCCCGTTGTGCTCGAACTCCACCTCGCCGAGTTCGACGTCGGGCATGCGAACCTTGAGATCGGCGAGCGCGGGGACGGCGAGCAGCGGCAGCACGGCAATCCCGGTGACGGCACGGAACATGAGGTCACCGCGCCACTAAATGCCCGCGCGCGCGCGGATTGAAGTCATCGTAGAATTCATAACTGCCGGCGCGCAGCGGGCCGACATAGATCACCACCTCCTGGCCGGGCGGCACCACCTTCTCGCGATGCAGCGTGGCGCTTTCGAACTCCGACGGGGCGGTGTCGGCGTTGTGCACGTGCAGTTCGATCTTCTGGCCGGCAGGAACTTCCAGTTCGGGCGGTTCAAAGGCGCGGTTGCGGATGGTCAGCGATGCACTGGGACTGTCGGCTGCAGCCGCGGGCAGGGAGAGCAGGGCAACGAGCGGGAGGATGATGGAGCGCATGGGACCGGACGCCTGTTGCGAATGATTTGCAATTGCATACTTCGTAACATCGCGCAATAGGCAGGCTGTCGCCGCCTTCGATCGGCACCGCTATGTTGCCTCTCGTCCACACCTGCGGAGGGTAATCATGGCCAAAGCCTATTGGATCGCCTGCTATCGCTCGATCTCTGACCCGGCGGCGCTGGCGGAATATGCCAAGCTGGCGGGACCGGCGATCACCGCGGGCGGAGGTCGTTTCCTCGCACGCGGCGGTACGGCCAAGACCTATGAGGCCGGCATCGACCAGCGCACCGTGCTCATCGAATTCGACAGCGTCGCCCAGGCGATCGCGGCGCATGACAGTCCGGGCTACCAGGCGGCGCTCGCGGCACTTGGCAAGGCGGCCGAGAGGGACATGCGCATCGTCGAGGGCGTTGCCTGACCCCGGTCGCATGCTGGGCGGGCGCCCGATCGCCTGGAGAGCAGGATCATGTGCCGTAGCATCAAAACGTTGTTCAACTTCGATCCACCGGCGACCGATGAGGAGATCCGCGCCGCTGCGCTCCAGTTCGTGCGCAAGCTGAGCGGCTTCAACACGCCCTCGAAGGTCAACGAGGCTGCCTTTGGCGATGCGGTCGATGAGGTGTTCGAGGTGGCCCGCCGCCTCATCACCCAGCTTGAGACAAGCGCCTCGCCGCGCAACCGAGAGGAGGAGGCAGAGAAGGCGAAGCAGCGCGCGCAGGAGCGATTTGGGCGGCCGGTTGCGGCTTGAACTGGAGCAATCGCCGAAACCAGGCTGCCTTTACCTGGCTTCTGGCGCCCAGCCGGTCATGCAGGCGAGCCGCAGGGTGGCCACGCTCCGGCCATCGGCCTGCGGCAGATCGCTGAGCGCCGCGGGGAACAGCGCACGCGGTGGCACCCTCCGGTCGCGTTCGCACAGTGCGTTCGTCTCCCCGGCGGCCCGCAGGTCGCGCAGCAGCGCCAGCGGATCGGCATAGAGCAGCTGCAGCTCTTCCACGTCCGCCACCGGCAGGGCGAAGCCCGCGCGCTGGAGCAGCGACGCGCAGTCGCGGAGGTCGGCGAAGGGCGAGACGCGTGGGGCCGCGCCGCCGCTGAGCGAGGCTTCGGCCTCGGTCAGCGTCTGCCGCAGTTCGCCAAGCGTGCCCAGCGCCGGCAGGCTGGCCAGCAGCAGGCCACCGGGTCGCAGCGCCAACCGCAGCTGGATCAGCGCGCCGGGCAGGTCGTTGACCCAGTGCAGTGCCAGGCTCGCCACCACGAGGTCGAAGCTGTCCCTGCCGAACGGCAGGAACTCGTCGTCGGCTGCGACCGCCAGGCCGCCGTTGATCGCCGCCATGCGGGGCGAGAGGTCGCAGCTCACCACATCGATGCCGCGCGCCCGCAACAGCGGCGCCACCACGCCGCGCCCGCCGACATCCAGCGCCTGGGTGAACCGCTGCGTCGTGTCGTCCAACCGGTCCAACAAGCGCTCCGCCGCATCGCGCAGCACGTCGGCGACCTGGCCCACGCTGACGGCGGCGCGATCGCGGTGGAGACGCACCGCGCGACGGTCGAAGACCTCGGGGTCCATCACCTCCAAGTGCGCCCACGACCAGTCGTTGCCAAGCGTTCGCCGCCGCGCCTAGGCTGCCAGCGGAGGCCGCCATGAAACGCATCGACGCGAAGACGCTGCATAACTGGCTGCTCGATGGCCGTGAGCTCGCGCTGCTCGACGCGCGCGAGGACGGCGAGTTCGGCACCTCGCACCTGTTCTGGGCGGTCCCCTGCGCGCTGTCAAAGCGCGAGATCCGCGCCCGTGCCCTGCTGCCGCGGCTCTCCGTGCGCATTTGCTGCGTCGACGATGGCCGCGGCGTCGCCGAGCAACTCGGCGACTGGCTGGCGAGCATCGGCTGCACTGATGTTGCGGTGCTGGATGGCGGCACAAAGGCATGGCAGGCGGCAGGCTACGAATTGTTCTCCGGCGTCAACGTGCCATCCAAGGCGTTCGGCGAATGGGTGGAGCATCACTACGGCACCGAGAGCGTCGACCCGCCCGAGCTGAAGTCGTGGATCGATGGTGGCCGCGACATCGTGGTGCTGGATAGCCGCACGCACGAGGAGTTCGTGCGCATGTCGATCCCCACCGGCGTCAGCGTGCCGGGCGGCGAGCTGGTGTACCGCATTGGCGACATCGCGCCCGATCCGAAGACGCTGGTGGTGGTGAACTGTGCTGGTCGTACGCGCAGCATCATGGGGGCGGAAAGCCTGCGCCGCGCCGGCATCCCCAACAAGGTGGTCGCGCTGCGCAACGGCACCATGGGATGGGAGCTCGCCGGCTTCCGCTGTGATCGCGGCCGCAGCGAGAAATTCGCGCCGGGCACGCCGAAGACCGCCGCCACCGCGCTGCAGCGCGCACAGGCGTTCGCCGAGGAGTCTGGCGTCGGGGTGATCGGCGCGATCGACCTGGCGCGCTTCGAGGAGGATGACGACCGCACATTGTACGTGCTCGACGTGCGCGACCCGGCGGAGTACCGCGCCGGTCATCGGCCGGGCAGCATCGGCGCGCCGGGCGGCCAGCTTGTGCAGGCGACCGATCAATGGGTCGGCGTTCGCAACGCGCGTATCGTGCTGGTGGACGACACCGGCGTTCGCGCCCGCATGGCGGGGGCGTGGCTGCGTCAGATGGGGCACCGCGACGTGTTCGTCGTCGAGGGCGGGCTGGAGGCGATCCGCACCACCGGGCGCGATCGTGTGCCGGTGCCGGAACTCACCGCCCGCGTAGACACGATCGACGTCACCGGCCTGGTGGCACTGCTGGACAGTGGCGAGGGAACTGTGGTGGTCGATCTCGCGCGCAGCATCGACTTCCGCGAGGGTCACATCCCCGGAGCGCTGTGGGGCGTGCGCACACGGCTGGCGTCGCTGAAGCCGCAGCTCGCGGGGGCGAAGCACGTGGTGATCACCTCGCCTGACGGCCTTGCGGCGCGGCTGGCGGTCGAAGAGGTGCAGGGGCTGTGCGGCGCGCAGGTGCGGGTGCTGGAGGGCGGGACAGACGCCTGGCACGCATTCGGGCGGCCGCTGGTGAAGGACCGCACCACGCCGCCGGACGAAGCCTGCATCGACAGCTACCTGCGTGCCTATGACCGGAACTCCGGCGTGGAGGAGGCGATGAACGCCTACCTCACCTGGGAAATCGAGCTGGCCAATCAGATCAAGCGCGACGACACGGTGGCGTTCGGTGTTGGTGAGGCATCCACCGGTCACTGAGCTCGCGTGGCGCGCCGGACGCGCGCTGCTCGACCTGCTGCTGCCACCGCGGTGCGTCGCCTGCGATGCGGCGGTGGAAGCACCTGGTCTGCTCTGCCCCGACTGCTTCAGGCTCACTGGCTTTATCACCGAGCCGTTCTGCGCCCGCTGCGGCGTGCCCTTTGCCACTGCCGCACTGGGCGGCGCCGACCATCTGCCCGGCCTGCCGCGATGTGCCGCCGGTGTTCGGCCGGGCGCGCGCCGCGCTGCGCTATGACGCGCAGGGGCGACGGCTGATCCTGCCGTTCAAGCACGCCGACCGCACCGAGCTTTCCGCCGTGCTGGCGCCGCACATGGCGCGTGCCGGGGCGGCATTGCTGCGCGAGGCGGATCTGCTGGTGCCGGTCCCGTTGCATCGCGGACGGCTGTTCCGGCGCCGCTACAACCAGGCGGCGCTGCTGGCGCAGGCGGTGGGGCGGATCGCCGCGGTGCCGTGTGCTGTGGACGCGCTGGTGCGCCGGCGCGCGACCGCCTCGCTGGGCGAGAAGTCGGCTGCCGAGAGAGCCGCGGAGGTCGCCGGCGCATTCGCGCTGCGGCCGTCGCGCGAGGTGCGCGTGCGCGGCGCGCGGGTGCTGCTGGTCGACGATGTGATGACGTCGGGTGCCACCGCCAGTGCCTGTGCGACGGTGCTGCTTGCCGCGGGTGCCGTGTCGGTCGATGTTCTGGCAGCCGCACGCGTGCCGGACCCAAGGCTCAACTGAGGAGGTCACGTGATGGATGCAGTCGCCGACCGTGCCTGGCCGCCGGGCCTCATCCGCATCCCGTATTGGCTCTACACCGACGCAGACATCCTGGCGCTGGAACAGAAGCGACTGTTCGAGGGTCCGGTGTGGAACTACCTCTGCCTCGAGATCGACCTGCCGAATGTCGGCGACTACCGCACCACCTTCGTGGGTGCGATGCCGGTGGTGGTGGCGCGCGCCGAGGACGGTGAGCTGTGCGCGTTCGAGAACCGCTGCGCGCATCGCGGCGCGCTGATCTGCCTGGATGACTGCGGGTCGGTGAAGGACTTCCAGTGCGTCTACCATTCCTGGCGCTACGACCTGCGCGGCAACCTGCGCTCGATCGCGTTTGCGCGCGGCGTCAATGGCAAGGGCGGCATGCCGGCGGACTTCGACATGTCGCGGCACGGTCCGCGCAAGCTGCGCGTCACCACGTTCTGCGGCATGGTGTTCGGCTCGCTGTCGCCGGATGCGCCTGAGTTCGAGACGTGGCTGGGCCCCGAGATCGTCGGCCGTGTGCGTCGTGTGCTGGGCAATCGTCGGCTGGAGGTGATCGGCCGCTTCACCCAGGCGCTGCCGAACAACTGGAAGCTCTATTTCGAGAACGTACGCGACACCTACCACGCCAGCCTGCTGCATCTGTTCTTCGCCACATTCCGCATCACCAGGCTGTCGTCGGGCGGCGGCGTGCTGGTGAGCGAGACCGGGGAGCACCATGCCTCGGCCACGCTGGCACCACCCAAGGGTCCGGACGCTACGTACCAGGGCTTGCGGTCGGAGAAGGAGGAGTTCCGCCTCGCCGATCCCAGCATTCTCGCCATGCATGACGAGTTCCACGACGACATTCAGTTGCAGATCCTGTCGATCTTCCCGACCTTCATCCTCCAGCAGGTGCACAACGCTCTGGCGGTGCGGCAGATCGTGCCGCGCGGCGTCGACGCGACCGATCTCAACTGGACCTATCTCGGCTTCGCCGAGGACTCGCCAGAGTTGCGCTCGCACCGGCTGAAGCAGAACAATCTGGTCGGACCGGCGGGCTACGTGTCGATGGAGGACGGCGCCGTTGGCGGCTTCGTGCAGCGCGGTATCGCAGCGGCAGCGGAGGAGCAGTCGGTGGTGGAGATGGGCGGCGCCGGCGCCGAGACGCAAGAGACGCGCGCCACGGAGGCGTCGGTGCGCGGCTTCTGGAAAGCATATCGCACGCACATGGCGCTGTGATGGCCCACCTCGAGACGCTGTTCCGCCTGGCGGCGCTGAACACGTGCTACGCCAGTTGCATCGATGCCGACCGGCTGGAGGAATGGCCGGACCTGTTCCTGGATCAGTGCCTCTACAAGATCACCAGCGCCGACAATCATCGTCGCGGCTACGCTGCCGGCCTGGTGTATGCCGACTCGCGCGCCATGCTGCGAGACCGTGTCGCAGCACTGCGCGAGGCCAACATCTACGAGCGGCAGAGCTATCGGCACATTATCGGCATGCCGGCGCCGGCGGCGGGTGAAACGATCGTTGCGGAGACGCCGTTCCTGGTGGTACGCACGATGCGCGACGGTCGGATGGACCTGTTCGCTGCCGGCGTCTATCTCGATCGCGTGCACGACGATGGCGGCACCCTGCGCTTCGCCGAACGCATCGTGGTCTGCGACAGCTCGCGCATCGACACGCTGCTGGCCATCCCGCTGTAGCCCGGGTCAGTTTGCCGCGGTCACCTTGGCGCGCGCCTCGTCGTCGCGGCGCACGCGGGCCACGGCAGCCTCGCCGCCATTGGTCACGTGGTAGAGGTCGAGTGTGTCCAACTCGTCGTCCTGCGGTGGCGCGATGGCGAGATCGCTGTAGGTCCATCGATCCGGCGCACGCAGTACCTGCTTCAGCGTGCGCATCGCGTCGCGATAGACGCGCAGATAGCGCCAGACCTTGACCAGTATCTCCGCCGCGTAGCGGGGATAGAACACGAAGCGGCTTTCGATCGGCATGCCGTGCCGGCGGTCACGGCGGAACTTCAGACGGAAGGCGCCGCCCTCCAGCGGATGCACCGCCTCGAACAGGATCATCAGGTTGAACCACAGGATCGTGGTCAGCGCCGTCTTCGGCCGACCAAGCGGATGTGCTGCGGCGCGGCGCAGGATCGTAGCGATATGCTCGGGCGTATAGTAATTCGTCCATGCGGCCCGATAGGCTTCGTCCCACTCGTTGTCCGACATGCGCGCATGGTGCGTCACGCGGTGATTGAGGTCGTATTTGTTCAGGTCGGGATCC
>DASSRN010000480.1:0-4648 GCA_035701785.1 Acetobacteraceae bacterium
GTTCGACATCAGAGGACTATTTGATAATCTTCCGCACGATCTTTTGCTAAAGGCAGTTCGAAAGCACGTGAAGTGCGACTGGTGTCAGCGCTCACAAAAGCGGACCCACTTTTGCTCATAGAAGCGAACCCGGCCGATGCGCATGAGTTTGTGGTTTGTTGCGCTGCGAGCGGTTTCTTTGTTCGGCTGAGGGTCGTTTCTTCGTCCCGGCCTACGTTCCAGTCAGCGCCGTGCGCAGCGGCGGTCAGGGGATTGGGCTGCGAAGCAGACCAATCGGAGCAACCCGGAGCCACGCGCAGCGCGCTACAGCGAGCATGGCGAGGATTGCGAGCACCGGACCTTGACTGGCGCGCGCACGGTGCCACGCTCGTCGTTGGCGGGACCTCGATGCTGAGACCACTCTGGTCGTGGTTCTTGCCGCGCCCGTCGTCGGCGCTGCCGCGCCCTGGTTAGGCGAAGCTGGCGGGGCTGCGCGATTGCGCGCGAACGTCAGGGGTGCGTATCAGGCTTTGCTGGCGCGGCGCGTCGGGTTGGCCGGCGGTGTTGCCGGCAGATCCGGACTGCGTAGGGACGGGCCGTCGATGCGGATGGTGATGCAGTGGTGCTGGAGGCGGTCGAGCAGCGCGTCGACCAGCGGCTTGTTGTCGAACAGTCCGTACCAGTCGGTGAGCGCGAGGTTGGTGGTGATGATGGTTGACACCCGGGCGTAGCGCTGATCCATCAGGCGGAAGAAGGCGTTTGTTTGTTCCGGTTTGATCATTAAATAGCCGAGTTCGTCAATGAGTAACGGCTGCATCCGGCTCAGTTGTGCCAGCAGTTTTGTGGTGCTGCGATCGGCCAGCGAGGCATAGAGGTCATCGAGCAGAACCTGGGCGTTGATGAAGCGGCCGCGATAGCCATTGAGGCAGGCCTCGCGCAACAGCCCGAGCCCCAGTCCAGTCTTGCCGGTGCCGGGTTTGCCGATCAGCAGGACGTTGTCGGCCCGGCGCAGGAAGTCCAGCCCAGCGAGGGTCTGGATCTGTGCCTTGCTGACCCCGGGCTGGCGGTCAAACGGGAAGCTGTCGAGCGACCACCGCCAGGGCAGGCGCGCCTGCGCCAGCCGATAGGCCAGGCTGCGTTCGCGACGCGAGGCGGCTTCCTGAGCCAGCAGCCGGTGCAGCAGCTCCGCCGCCGGGACGGCCTCGCGTTCAGCGCGGGCGAGCTCGGCATCGAGAGCCTCGGCCATGCCATGCAGGCGCAGTTGGGCGATCAGCGTGCGCAGCTTCTCACGCATGGTCCTGCTCCCTGGGGTTCAGCGCGAAGAAGTCACCGGCGACGTGTTTGAGGATCAGCTCCTCCAGCCGGCCGAGGTCGAACAGGCCGTAGTGCAGGGCCTGCTCGACGGCGGCGATGAACGGCGCGGCGGGGTAGGTCCGCTGCAGCTCGATCAGCCGACGCAAGGCGCGCCGGCCTTGTCCACCGGCGCGCTGGCGCAGGGCGGCACTGTAGCGGTCGAGGCTCGGGTGATGGCCACTGAGCAGTCTTTCTTCCGCCGCCGTGCCGCGGCCCTGGCGCAGCGGGATGGTATGGTGGCCAGGCAGGATGCTTTTGCTGTCGCGTTGCCCGATCAGCCGCCGGTGCACCGCGATGGTGGTGTCCTTGCGGCAGACGTGGATCTCGGCCGGCAGCTTGTAGACGGCGACAGACTTGCCAACGAAGCGCTCGGGGACGGAATAGCGGTTGGTCTCGACCGAGACGTAGCCATGCAGGTCGACGATGCGTTCCAGCAACTCATAGACCGGCGGCAGCACCGCGGGCAGTGGTCGCAGGTGTGGCTGCTCGATGACATAGGCGGCCTCAGGCGACATGCCGAGCGCTGCCTTGGGCTTGCGGTTGGCAACCTCACGGCACCAGGCCACGGCCTGACGGTTGAGGTCGTCGAAATCGACGAAGCTGCGGCCAGGCAGGAAATTGTTTTCGACATAGGCGAAGGGCCGCTCGATCCGACCCTTGCGGTCGGGATGTCCCACCTGATGGGCACGGAAGCGGAAGCCCAGAGTGCGGGCGAACGCGGCGATCTCGGGTGCCACCACGGCCTCGGCGCCAGACCCGCTGGCCAGCAACACGGAAGAATTGTCGATCACGCAGACTGGGCAAACGCCGTCCATGAAGCGCGCCGCGTCCAGCAGGAAGACCTTGGCCTCGAAGCGGGTGAAGCGCGGGTAGTACTGGATGAACAGCCGGCGCGAGTAGGCCAGCACCAGGCCGGCGCACTGCGCGATGACCGGCTTGGCGGCGGCAAAGGCCACGCGATGCGGCGAGGTGTCGTGCTGCATCTCCTGCCCGGGCAGGCAGTCGTACTCGCCAGCCCGTCGCGGTGGTTGGCGCAGGCCGGCCGCGCGCACCCAGCGCGTCAGGGTGCTGTAGGATACGTCAAGACCATCCTCGGCCAGCAGCTCACGCACGCGCACCACATTGCCGCGGGCGCGTTCGTAGGCAGCCTGCACACGCAGCCGCGTCGCCTCGTCGCAGGGCGGCGCTTCGGCACCGTCACCACTCGGTTCACGCAGGATACGCCGGACGGTGTTGCGCGACAGCGCCAGCAGACGGCTGATCGCGCGCAAACTGTGGCCCTGCGCCTGCAACGTGCGCACCGTGGTGCGGATCTCGGTCGGGGTCATGCGTGTCCTCCCGCGCGATCGCGATGCTCAGGGCCTCCAGCGCCGCCCACAGCCGCGGCAGTGCTGCCGGCAGCGCCGGTGGCAGCGGATGCAAGCTGGCGGCTCGCTTGCACAGGCGGGTCAGCACCGCCTCCAGGCAGCGTAGATCGGCCAGGCAGTCGCCTTCCGGGCCGGCGCGCAGGCGAGCACCGGTGCGCCGGTTGTCCTCGGCCTGCAGCGCGTCGAGGAGCAGGCGGGGATGGCTGACCATGCGCTCGCGCACCGCACGCCCCGCCGTCTGGTACTGGTCGAACCAGCGCCGCAGCTCGCGGGTCGACAGTGGCGTCTCGGCCAACGCCGCCAGCAGCCGATCGGCATGCTCGGCACTGGCGCGCGCCAATGGCACCACCACCCGAGTGGCCGCCCACGCCGACAACTTGCCGGCGCGCACCGCCGCCAGCGCCGCATCGGACAGACCCGAGAGCAACTGCAGCCGCCGGCTGACCCAGCTCACGTCACGGCCGCAGCGGCGGGCCAGCTCATGCTGCGACAGCCCCTGATCCTGCATCAGCTCGCGCAGCAGCAGCGCTTCCTCGATGCTGGCGAACGGCCGGTCCTGGGCGCGCGCCAACACCTCCAGCACCGCCGCAGGCAGCTCGCAGGCCCAGTGCTCGACCAGCGCGGTATCGCGGCCGAGCTGGCGCAAGGCCGCGACGCGGCGGTAGCCGTCGACCAGGATCAGGGGATCTGCATCCGCACCGTTCGTTGCCGCGGTGCCCACCACGATGCACGGCACGATCTGGCCGCAGCGCTCGATGGAGTGGGCGATCCGCGCCACCGCCTGCGGATCCGCCAGGCGGCTGGCGGCAAAGCGCAGATCCAGGCGGTGCAGGTCAAGCTGCAGGCGATCGCTGTGCATGGCGCCATCGCTAGCAGGCCGCCCCGGCCGCACCTATGACGTCGTCTTTTGCAAGATCGGCCCGACGTCCACCGGCTTGCCGGTAACCCGCTGAAATCACAGTCAGTTCGACCGTGTACACGGCCATCTTTGCAAGATCGGTCCCCGTCCACGGCACCAGCCGGTAAGTGCCTGACGAAACAGCGGAAACCGGCGGTGATGCGTCCATCTTTGCAAGACGTGACGCATGCCGCCGACGATCGCGCTCTCGCTGCGCAGTCCGGTTGCCCTCAACATACGCCGGGTGTGCCGCCCGCCAGGCGCGCCAGTAGTCCTGGTGCCCAGCCGCCCAGACCCGTTGCGCCTGGGCCTGGTTGGCGCGGTAGTCACCATCGCCCTGCCGCTTGGCCTGCTGCCAGCGGCGCCGACGCTCCTTCTGGCAGACCGTCTGGTCGCAATACCGCTGCTGAGGAACCTGTGGACGCGGCCGAAACGCCGCGCCACACGCCGCGCACCGCCGACACGTCATGCTTGCGCCTCCGCACACGAACGCCGCGCGGAGCGTGACAAGCACCGTCAGACGGCAACAACCGTCTGGACGCCAACCAAGCCGTGCCAAATAGGAATGTCGTCAGTGGGTCAGCTCTGGTGAGCAGACCCCCGGGTCAATGCCGTGAGCGCTGAGGGGTGGCTATGACCCGAAGGGTCGGTCGCTCGATCTCGACTGAAGGGATCACAATCGTCCGGCGACGCACCGAAGCTGTTAGATCTATCCGAACCATTAGACGTGATACCCGCGCGAAGGGCTCCGTCTCTTGAGCAAACCCGTCAGGGTTGCCGATGACGATGTCATCTGCAATTGCTGTAACCGGATCGCCGAGGTGCAGGCTCAAATGCCTGATGTTCACCGGACGAGCGAGCTTGGAAGAGACATGCGCTGCGATGAGAGGTCCAATCCAAAGAGGGGCAGATAGGACTATGCCGGCAAACAGCGCGATCACGGCGAGACCTAAGCAGAGGAGCCATTTGACCGCACGCCTCCGAACCATTGTGTATCCTTCGTGCACTTACAGACCCAACGCATCATGGCAGAAGACAAACGCCAGGCGTC
>DASSRN010000481.1:0-2603 GCA_035701785.1 Acetobacteraceae bacterium
GGCGCGACGCTGGTCCTGTCCGGGCGCACCGAGGCGACGCTGTCCGAGGCGGCCTCTGCCATTGGCGCGCAGGCCAGTGTGCAGGCCGCGGATGTGTCGCGCGAAGCCGATGTGCTGGCGCTGCGCGACGCGGTGCTGGCGCGGCACGGCCGGATCGACGTGCTGGTGAACAACGCCGGCATCAACCCGATCTTCCGCGGCATCGAGCGCACCAGCCTCGCCGACTGGCAGAGCATCATCGACATCAACCTGACCGGCACGTTCCTGTGCTGCAAGCACCTGGGCGAGCCCATGGTAGCGCAGGGCAGGGGATCCATCATCAACATCAGCTCGGTGGCAGGCCACGTTGGCCTGCTGCGCTCGGTGCCGTATTGCGCGTCGAAGGGCGGCGTGGAGATGCTGACGCGTGCGCTGGCGCTCGACTGGGCGAAGCGGGGCGTGCGGGTGAACACGCTGGCACCCGGCTGGGTGGACACCGACCTGACGCACGGGCTGCTGGAGCACGACGTGCACGGCCGGCGGCTGCTCGATCACACGCCGATGGGGCGCTTTGCCACTGCCGGCGACATGGTCGGCGCGGCAGTGTTCCTGGCCTCCGACGCCTCGGCCTACATGACCGGACAGAGCATGCTGATCGACGGCGGCTGGACCGCGGATTAGCAGCACTGCTGCTTCACTGCGCGGCCGGTTGCGTCCTCAGGATATTGAAGGCAGTCGATGCGGTGAACATGTCACCTGAATTCAGGCGATCGAACAGCAGGCTGCAGTGCTGATAGCCGCCTGCCCCGACAGCCTGAATGGCGGAGCGCTCGTCGTCGGCATTGCCATCGCCTTTGGTATCCTGTGCGATTTGGCCATTGAAGATGGTGAGCCCCGGATGATCGAACGGCGCCATGTGGCATGCCACTCTGGGATCGGTCAGCGCCTTGAGGAACTCAACGATGTACGCCTGCTGCAGAGAGGACAGGCCCAGGCGCGCAACGTCCAGATCGGCGTTGCTGCCACCCATGCCACTTGTCACCGGCGCCGATGTCGGGACAGGCCGTCCAAGCGCGCCAGTGCCCGACGTGTCGCCGCCGGAAATCGACCGCCGGTCACCGCCGCGATTGTAGAAGGCGACGACATCAGCAAGCGACTTCTGCCCACCGTTGTGGAAGTACGGCGGCGTCAGGGCGACGTTGCGCAGGCTGGGAGCCTTGAACGACCCGTCCACCGCAATCTGCTGGTTCCGGGTCGTTGTGGCCGGCGGCACCGAATTGCAATGCAGGGGCTCGAACGGAATGATCAGCCCGCACGGGTAGATCGTGAAGCGATCGACGCCGATATTTGTGGTGCCGGGCGCCAGCACGAACTGCCGGGTGAACGACAGCGGGTTGCCATAGGGATCCAGACCGCCAACGCCCAGATCCTCAAAGGCCGGCCGCACACCGATGTTGTAGAACCCGTTGTCGTACAGCGCGGTGCCCAGTTCGGCCATCTGCATGCGCTCGATTGATTCGAAGCTAGTGTCTCCCCGGAACGTCGTCGCCTTGGAGAACAGCGGACCGTCGTGACAGGCGACGCAGTTGGCGTTGTTGACGAACAGGTTCATGCCTTCCTGGGCCGCCCCCGACATGGTATTGGTGTCGAACGGCGACTTGTCGGAGACCAGCGTTCGTTCGTAGGCATCGATCGCCAGGCCGAAGAACATCGAGAAGTTCAGTTCGTCGATCAGATAGCCCGCTTTACCGTCTGCAACCCGACTGATCTCACCGTTGACATGATTGATCGAATAGAAATGCGCATCCTGCCAGTACGCCGGCTGGAATGCCGCTTCAACCAGCTGCCGGTAGGTGACCGTCAACCCCATGCCGCCGGCAGCGATGGCGCCGATCGGCATGGACCCGAACACGCTGTCCGTAGCCGCGACCGGCTGCGTCTGCAGCACGTGCGCATCCATCATGCTGCGCGCGAGCTTGGCGAAGGTCTCGTTCTGGCATGCCATCTCGACTGTGCTGAGTATCGGACCGACCGCCTGCGACGCGGCGCTCATGTTGTTGAGCTGCAGCGCCTGCGGTGTCGCGGTGGTGCCATCTGTCGTGTACACCCGCGCCGTCGGATCAGCCGCGGTCGCGCGCAGGCCGAATGGGTTGACGCCGTTGAACGTGTTGTTGGCGCGGCCGTCCCAGAAGTTGCGGAAGTTGAACACCGCGTTGATGTTGCTGGGCGTGTTGCGCCCGGTGACCTGGCGCGTGTTGAGCCGCCCGCTGCCGCCCGCGATCGAGAACACCGGATTGGCCACCGAGCCGCACGTCATGCCTTGTTCGGCGACGTTGTTGGCCGGCTGATCCACCAGTTGGCTCGCGAACACGCCCTGCGAGCCGGTGACGTTGTTGGTGTCAGACACCACGGCCGACTGGCGGTCGGTCGGATCCGCCAGCCGGTGGAACGGAAAGTCAGTCGCTGACAGGGCGATGTTCGGACCGGCCACAGTGCCGTCGGCCATCTTGCCGGCGGCGTTGCCGAAGGTGGTGTTCCCGACCGGTTGGACATTGCCGCCTGGGTTAAGTTGATTGACCGTACGCATGTCGGCGCCGCTGTGGAAGTGGCAGCTTGCACAGGCT
>DASSRN010000482.1:0-4269 GCA_035701785.1 Acetobacteraceae bacterium
GAAGGCCGACGACGCCCGGCTGGCGCGCAATCGCTGGGCTCGGCTCAGGGCGGCGTGGCGCGGCGAGCGATGAACCGAGCCGGCCAAAATCGGCGCGGGACGGCACGGCGCGGGGCAGTTCAATGCCTGTTCGTTCATTGCATTGTTCCCCGTTGCCAAAGAGGATCGGCGCAGGCGGAGACGGCGGTCGCCTCGGACGTTGCGGCGTCCAGGTCCTACCCGGAAGGGCAGGGGGCGCTGGGCGCGGCTCCGGGCGGCGTGGCGCGGCGAGTGACGACGCGCTAATCTCTGGGTTGGCAATCACGCCAAGGAGGGTACCCACCCCCACGCGTGATCGATCCAAGAGATACCCCGGTTACCACCAACTGGGGGTACGCCATAGAACGGGCAGGAAAGCACGGTTCGCGGCACGGACCGAGAACGCCCATGGGTTATCTTCTGGAAGCAGCCGCCCGGGTCCGTTTGACGATGTCCGCAACGGTGTTTTTGCTCAACCCCAGTTCACGGCCGATCAGCCGATAGCTGCGGCCCTTGCCGACGAGTGCGAGCACCTTGGGAGCGAGGCGATCGGATTTCGGTCGCTGACCTGGTTGGCGTCCGAGACGCTTTCCGCGCGCTTTGGCGGCAGCGAGACCTGAGCGCACGCGCTCCTGGATCAGTTCCCGCTCGAACTCCGCGATGCCGGCGATGATGGTGGCCAGCATGCGGCCATGCGGCGTAGCCAGATCGAACGCCAGGCCATTCATCGCGATCACCGAGACGTGCCAGGCTTCGAGCTGCTTCAGTGTGTGCAGCAGGTCGAGGGTGCTGCGCCCCCAACGCGACAGCTCGGTCACCAGCACGGCGTCGATCTCGCGCCGCTGTGCGAAGGCCATGAGCTTGCGCCGCTCGATGCGGTCCAGCTTTGAGCCTGATGCGATCTCTTTAAACACGCCGATGACATCGTAGCCGGCGCGCCTGGCGAAGGCCGCGAGTTCGCGTTCCTGTCGCGCACAAGACTGATCGGCGGTCGAGACCCGGCAATAGAGAGCGGCGCGCTGTCCCAATTGAACTCTCCCCGCCTGAGCAGCTCCAAGCCATTGATCTTGCTGGGCCGGGCATCGTACCGGACAGACTGTAGTTCACCTGGGACAATTTGCCATGCCAAGACGCCGCGCGCTCACCGGCGAGCAGCTCGCTGACCTGTTCGCCTTACCTACCGCCGAAGCCCTTCTCATCCGGCACTGGACCTTGGGCGACCGAGATTTCGTGGCCATCGAGCGTCGCCGCGGCGGTGCCAACCAGCTCGGGTTCGCGCTGCAGCTGTGTGCGTTCCGTTATCCGGGCCGCGTGTTGCGTCCGGGCGAGGCGATCCCTGAAGCCGCTCTCGCATTCGTCGCGGATCAACTTCGCATCGGGCCGGGCGTGCTGTCCGCATACGCCACGCGATCCCAAACTCGGCGCGAACAGCTCGATGGGCTCCGAATGACCTTCGGGTTTCGGACATTCGCCTCGGAACACCGGCGCGAATTCCTGACCTGGTTGTTGCCTCTGGCCCTGGGCAATACGAACGGATTCGCTGTTGCAGCGACGTTGATGGATGAGCTGCGCCGCAGGAAGATTCTCGCGCCTGGTCCGTCCGTGGTTGAGCGGTTGGTCGCGGCGGCAATGGTGCTTGCCGAGCGCCAAGTTGCCCGCCAGCTGACGCGGAACTTGTCGCCGGTGCAGGCCGACGCGCTGGAGGCGCTGTTGCAGATCAAGGAAGGCGCGCCGATGAGCGTGCTGGCCTGGGCGCGCCAGCCGCCCGGGGCGCCCGGACACCGCGCTCTGGTGCGCGTCGTCGAACAACGGTCCACACTGCGCGCCATTGGGCTGGATCCGAATTGGGCCGAAGGCGTTCACCCTGAACGAGTTCGCAAGCTCGCGCGCGAGGGCGCGCGATTTACCGCGCAGCACTTGCGCGCTTTGTCGCCGTTGCGTCGGCGCGCCACCTTGGTCGCGACCGTGCTCGACACCATCACCCGCCTGACAGATGACGGCGTGTCCCTGTTCGACCGCGCTGTGGGCCGGATGTTCCGCCGAGCCGAGGTGCGTGAACAGGACGCATTGCTACGGAATGCCCGCGCCATCAACGACAAAGTGCGGCTGCTGGCGAAGCTGGGCGCGGTGCTTCTCCAGGCGCGGAACAGTGGCGCCGACCTGAATGAAGCAGTCGCGACGATGGTCGGTTGGGACAAGCTTGCGCGCAATGTCGAGGAAGCCGAACGCCTGGCGCGTTCAGACAAAGCGGATTTGCCGGCGCTCGCCGTGCGCGCCTGGCCGGTGCTGCACCGACTCGGGCCGCTATTCCTGGCTGCGTTCCAACTCCGCGCTGTCCCTGCCGCGGCCACCACGTTGCGCGCGGTTGAACTGTTGCATGAAGCCTATACGAGCGGCGGGCGGAAGTGGCCACACAGTTTGCCGACGAGCTTCCTTCGACCTACCTGGCGCGATGCGGTTTGGAGCTCGGAAGCGTCGGACCGCCGCGTCTGGGAAACCGCCACCTTACTGACGTTGCGCGATCGGCTACGTGCCGGTGACATCTGGATCGAGGGCAGCCGGCAATGGCGGGCGGTCGAAGACCAGTTAATCCCACCAGCGTTGTTCGCCGCCATGTGCGAAGCGGGGCCGCTACCGGTCGCGGCGCCGGCAACCGCAGCGGCGTATCTCGCGGAGCGCAAGGCGCTCTTGGAACGACGGCTCACCGAAGTCGCCGCAAAGGCGGCAGCGGACAAACTGCAAGACGTCCGCATCCAAGGCGAGGAGCTGAAGATCACACCCCTCAAAGCCGTGACGCCAGAGGAGGCCGAGGATTTGGCGGATCGGCTCTACGCGATGATGCCGACCGTGCGCATCACGGCGCTGCTGGCGGAGGTGGATCGCTGGACTGGATTCAGCGGCGCCTTCACCCACCTCCACTCAGGGTTGCCCACTGATGACCGGCGCGTGGTGCTCACCGCGGCGCTGGCCGACGCCACCAATCTCGGCCTGACCCGGATGGCCGACGCTTGCGCGGTCGCCAGCTATCATCGACTGGCGTGGACCGCAGGCTGGCACTTGCGCGAGGAGACCTACCGCCACGCTCTGGCCGCAGTCGTCAATGCTCAGCAGCGTCATCCGCTCGCGATGCTGTTCGGCGCATCCGACGTGTCCAGTTCTGACGGCCAGCACTTCCCAACCGGCGGACCCGGTAAAGCCGTTGGCGCCGTGAACGCCCGCTACGGGCGGGAAGCTTCGGTGCTGTTCTACACGCATCTCACCGCTCGCCAGGCGCCGCTCCACACGGTCGCGATCCCGCCTGCTGGAGAGGCCGCGCACGTGATCGACGGCCTGCTCTATCATGAGGCGGACCTCAGCATCACAACGCACCATACCGACGGCGGCGGCGTCAGTGATCACGTCTTCGCACTGGCGTATCTCCTCGGCTTCTCGTTCGCTCCACGCATTCCGAACTTGGCCGAGCGCCGGCTGTATGCATTCGGCGCGGGAAGCAATTGGCCGGCGCTCACATCGTTCATCGCCGGGGCGGTCGATGAGAAGCTGATCACCGCGCATTGGGATGACGTGCTCCGCTTGGCTGCATCGGTGCGCACCGGAACCGTCAGCGCCTCGCTGATGCTCAAGCGCCTGGGCTCCTACCCGCGGCAAAATGGGCTCGCGCTGGCACTGCGCGAAATCGGCCGGATCGAGCGCACCTTGTTCACGCTCGACTGGCTGGAAGATCCTGAACTGCGAAGGCAGGCGACCGCCGAACTGAACAAAGGGGAGGCGCGCAACGCGCTCGCCCGCGCCGTCTGCTTCCACAGGCTCGGTCGCCTGCGCGATCGGGCGGCCGAAGCGCAACAGCATCGTGCCAGCGGGCTTGCTTTGGTGACCGCGGCGATCGCCTTGTGGAACACCGTGTATCTCGACCGGGCGATCCAATCGCTGCAGCGCCAGGAAGAATCGGTCACGGAGGAATTGCTTGCCCACCTAGCGCCGGTCGGGTGGCAGCACATCAACCTGACTGGCGACTACCTCTGGGACGCCGATGCCAACATCGGACCCGATGGCTTCAGGCCGCTGCGCACCACCATCACTCAGCCCTTGCCCCGCGCAGCGTAGCTCGTTCCCGCTTCGTGCCGCGAACCGTGCTTTTGTGCCCGTTCTATGGCGTGACCCCTCTACGTCGCCCGACAGCGTCGCATACTGCTCGCGGGTCCAGTACCAGCCCTGCGCCATACAGGCACGGCGCCAGGCCTTCACTTTGGG
>DASSRN010000483.1:0-3446 GCA_035701785.1 Acetobacteraceae bacterium
GCGACGCCGAAGTCCTCCGCTGGATTGGGTTGGGATCCGTACAGCGGATCGTCGGCTGGGAACGGCAGCGCGACGTGCGACAGCGAAAAAACGTCGCGAGGATACATGACACCGAGGCCGCGCACGCTCTCTGCGGTGTCGCCCGCCGTGGTGACACGTTCCTTCACTTCGGGGTCGTCCTGAGTGTTGGTGACGATGGTCAGGCGCCAGTTGCGCGGCGGCGGCACGATATTCTCCATGGCACTGGCGAACACGGCGCGCAGCAGTGGTCCGAACTTGCTGTTGCGATTGAGATCGAACAGCACCAGTTCGCTGCCGTTGGCTGGCAGGCTCGCGTAGAGCGATTCGATCACCGCACGCGCGCTGACGGTGAAATCCACCGATGACTGAAAAGTCAAGATCGGCGGCAGCGCCGCGAGCCCGCCCGTTGCGGTAAGACGGTCCATCTGCTGCTGGATCGCAACCGTGAGGCGATGTGCCTGGCGCGCTGCATTTACCGGGAACGAGTTGTACTTGAACGGATTGAATTCGGGTACGACCGTGAGCCAGGCAGCCGCCGCGAACGACGGCAGCAGCGCCGGCAATGCCGCAAGACCGGCGAAGCGCGCAAAGGTGCTGACCCCGATCATCGGCGAGATCAGCACCAGTCGGTCCGGGCGCGCGAGGCTGGTGTCTTCCAGCGCATCGAGCGCGTATTTCAGCACGGCCGCACCGCCAGCCGAGTAACCCACGAGATGCAGCGGCACGCTGGACGGCACGCGGCGACGTGCCTCGCGAACCGCGAGCCTGGTCCCTGCCACCCAGTCCTCCCAGACAGTGCCGGTGAGCGCGGCTGGCACCGTACCGTGGCCCGGCATGCGCAGTCCGATCGCAAGATAGCCACGTGCCTGATAGAGCTTCGCAACGTGCCGCAGGCTGTACGGCGAATCGGTGAGGCCATGCAGCAGCACCACGGCGCCGAGTGGGCGGCCGACCGGTTCCAGCACATAGGAACGGTTCCAGTCCTGCGCGAAGCTCCCCGGATACACCGGGCTGCCAGCGAAATAGCGGTCCTCCGGCCGACGATCCTTCTCCTCGAGCCGATCGGTTACCTGGGCACGTACCGCGGCGAATGTCCTGGCCTCGGCGGCCAGATACCCGCCCCAGTCGAGGCGGTCGATCGCGGCGGCATCCGGTTCAGCGGGAACGAAGGTGTGCCAGAGCTCGAGTGGCGGCCCAGCCTGGCTTTGCACTGCCCGTCCGACCAGCAACGTCGCGACGATGATCGCCGACAGCCACAGGACACGGCGGATCCATCGTCGCGTTGGGCGGTATAGCGTTGCGAGCCACGTCATGCCTGAACACCTCGACCGGTCAATGCAGCGGCAGCAGCTACGGCACCAGCAGCAGGCTGAGGACGAGTACGATCAGCGACAGCGGCGTGCCGATGCTCACGAAGTCCGCGAACGCATAGTTGCCTGGCCAGGCCACGAGCGTGTTCACCGGCGACGAGATCGGCGTCATGAAAGCCGTCGAGGAGGCCAGTGCCACTATCATCGCGAACGGATAGGGCGATGCGTCCAGGTCGGCGGCCAGCCCCAGCGCGACCGGTGCCATAAGCACCGCGGTTGCCGAGTTCGAGATGAACAGGCCGAGGAGCGCGGTGATCGAGAACAGCATTGCCATGATGATGCGCGGTCCGGCTTCCCCGATCAGTGTGACCATGGCGTCCGCGGCCAGCTGAATCCCACCGGTCCGTTGCAGCGCGACGGAGAATGGCATCATGGCGACGATCAGGATCAGGCTCTTCCGGTTGATCGAGCGATAGGCACTGTCCCAGATCGACACAGCCGAACAGGCCCATAAGCAGACAGCCGAACAGCGCGGCCTGCACATTCGGCACGATGCCGGCGACCATCAGGGCCACCACCACGCCAAGTGTCGCCAGGGCCTGCGGCGCGTTGCGTAATGCCGGCAGAACGGCAGGTTCAGCACGACGAGGTCGCCACCCTCGACCGCGAGCCGCCTGATGTCGGCACACAGGTCGACCAGCAGCACGGTATCGCCAAGCTGCAGCTGCTCGTCACGCAGCTCTCCTGTAAGGATCTCGCGGCCCCGGCGCAGGCCGATCATGGTGAGGCCCTGCACGCGCCGGACTCTCGGTTCCAGCACGGTGTGGCCGATCAGCAGCGATTCTGGCGGCAACATCGCTTCGGCCATGCCGACGTCGTGGTGTGCGTCGGTCAGATAACCGCGGTCATCGCCAAGCGGTAGGACGTCGATCTTGTAGGTTTCCAGCAGCGCCCGCCTTTCGACAACCGAGGCCACGGCATCGATGAACAGTATGTCGTTGGCTCGCAGTTCGGTCTGTGCAGTGGGGCGAATTGTCTCAGCAGCAAGCCGGGAGCTGCGCTCGATCACCAGCAGATTGATCCCCGCCGTACGCAATGACTGCTCGCCGAGGCGCTTGCCCACTAGTGGCGACCCGTGACGAAGAGGCACACGGTATGCGCAGTCGACCAGGTCGTACTGTGGCACCCAATCCTGCAAGCGCGGACGTTGCCCAGCGGCCGGCGGACCGCCCTGCTTGCCCAGCAGCCGGCGCGCGGCGGTCATGTAGGCGATGCCAGTGCCAGCATGGGCAGGCCGAACGGGGTGAAGCCGAAGAAACCGCAGCCCGCAAGGCCGTGCCGCGCCAGTTTGGCGTTGACCACCAGGTTCGGTACCGTCGCCACCAGAGTCATCATGCCGCTGATCAGCGCCGCGACACTGAGCGGAATCATGAGTTGGCTCGGTGGGGCGCCGGTCTCGCTGCATATCCGAAATACCACCGGAATGAAGATGGCGACCATTGCGGTCGAGCTCATCAACGAGCCTAGCCCACCAACCGCCAGCATCAGGAACACGACGAGGCGCATCTGGTTCGCATCGCCGATACACTGAGCCAATCGCCAATGCGTCACGCCACGCCGGTTCGCACCAGTCCCTCACCAATGACGAACAGCACGGCAATGAGAACCACGTTGCCGTCATTGAAGCCCGCCAGCGTGCCGGTCAAGGGCAAGACCGCGACCATGATCAGCGCCACGACGTCCATGCGGGGTCGCCCGACGACGAACATGCCGACCGCCGCGGCGAGCAGAAGCAGGACGATCGCCAGATCCGACGACATCGCGGGGGCTCCCGACGCGTCGGCATTATACCGTGCGCACTCTCAGGGGCGGTGCACGCTCACAGCCCCTCCAGCAATGGGGCAAGGTCGAATGTCGAGCGCAAACCTAGATCGGCACCGTGCGCCGCCAGGAACTGCTCTGCCGAGCGGCGCCCCTCCTCGTGCAGCATGGTGAGGAATGCCGTCTCGGCATTGAGTTTGGACGATGAGCCGAGCCCGGCCAGCGTATCGCTGGCGATGCGATGGATACGCATCGCGCCAAGCATAGCGATCTCCGGCGATGCCGGTTCAGAGA
>DASSRN010000484.1:0-4809 GCA_035701785.1 Acetobacteraceae bacterium
ATCGTGGTCGGCTGCACGGTGACGCCAAGCCTGTCGCGAATCTCCGGCAGCGTCGCGACCACGGCAGCGGCGGCCTTGTCGACGATCACCTTCCACTCCGCTGGCGTCTTCGGCACCACATTCCAATTCGGATTGTATGGCTGGGCGATGATCGCCTGCATCTGCGGACTGACGGTATCCGGCACCGGGATCGAACGTGCCGGCACGTCGCGGCTCTCAGCCAGCGCAGGCTGCGCCAGCAGCATCGCCAGCGCCGCAGCGGATAGAAGTTTCATCGGCGTTCCCCTTGTTGACAGCGTCACTCGCGCCTCGTCAGGATCGTCGCGTTCGACCACCCGGACAAGACCGCAGCCAAAAGGAGCGCGCCATGTCGCAAGCCGGTCTGACCTCGGAACGCAGCGCCGCCTGGCCATCGAACGGCATCAGCGAGGTGCCCTTCAGGCTCTACACCAATCCCGCGCAGTATCAGCGCGAGCAGGAGCGCATCTTCAAAGGCCCGACCTGGAGCTATCTCTGCCTTGCGGTCGAACTCGCAAACCCCGGCGACTATGTCGCCACCACTATCGGCGAGACCGCGGTCATCGTGGTGCGCGACGCCGCCGGCGCGATCAACGCCTTCGTCAATCGCTGCGCACATCGCGGCAACCTGCTGTGCATCGAGCGCACCGGCAACGTGCGCGAGTTCTCCTGCATCTATCACGGCTGGACCTACGACCTTGCCGGCCAGCTCACCGGGGTCGCGTTCGAGCATGGCGTCAAGCGCCAGGGCGGCATGCCGCCGGAGTTCCGCAAGGAGGAGCACCAGCTTCAGCGCCTGCGCACCGCGGAACTCGGCGGCCTGGTGTTCGGGACGTTCAGCAACGCCACCCCGGACCTCGAGACCTATCTCGGCCCCGACGTGACGCGCGGCCTGCTGCGGGTGATGAACCGCAGGCCGGTGCTGCTCGGGCGCAGCACGCAGGTGATGCCGAACAACTGGAAGCTCTATTTCGAGAACGTAAAGGACACCTATCACGCCTCGATCCTGCACCTCTTCCTGACCACGTTCCGCATCAACCGGCTCAGCATGCCGGGCGGCATCTACATCGATCGCCAGGGCGGCAATCACTACAGCTACGCCAAGCTCGACTATGCCGCCGAGGACGCCGACTACAAGGCAGCACAGCTGCGCGCGGACAGCGAGTTCCAGCTGCAGGACCGCTCCGTCGTGGAATCGGTCGACGAGTACGGCGACGGCGTATCGGTGCAGATCCTGACGGTCTTTCCCGGCATGGTGCTCCAGCAGGTGCGCAATACGATCGCGGTGCGGGTGATCCGCCCGCGCGGCGTCGACAAGGCCGAGTTGGAGTGGATCCACCTGGGCTTCGACACCGACGATGAAGCGATGACCGAGCGCCGGTTGCGCCAGGGCAATCTGATCGGCGCAGCGGGCTACATCTCGATGGAGGACGGCTGCGTCGGCGGCTTCGTGCAACGCGCGCTGCAATACAACGACGACGGCGCCGGCCTGGTGATGATGGGCGGCCACGAGGCGGAATCGCAGAGCTTCCGCGCCAGCGAGGCGGCGATCCGCGGCTTCTGGAAGCACCACCGCACGCTGATGGGCGAATGATGGACGTCAAGCACGGCATCCACGAGCTGATCGCCGAATACGCCGAGTGCATCGACGAGGATCGGCTGGAGCAATGGCCTGACCTGTTCGGCGATCCGTGCCGCTACCTCGTGATCAGCCGGGTGAACCACGAGGCGGGAATGCGGCAGGGCGTGATGTATGCCGCCTCGCGCGGGATGCTGCTGGATCGCGTGTTCTCCCTCCGGCGGGCCAACATCTACGAGCCGCATCGCTACCGCCATGTCGTCGGGCCGATCCGGCTGAAGGACGTGGCGGATAACGTCGCTGTGGTGCACTCGCACTTCCTGTGCGTGCGCATCATGCACGACGGCGCGGCGATGCTGTTCGCCAGCGGCCGGTATCTGGACCGCATCGATGTCTCGGCAACACCGTTCCGGTTCAAGGAACGGACCGTGGTGCTGGACAGCGACAAGATCGACACGCTGCTGGCGATCCCCTTGTAGTTGGGCGAGTCTCGCCCCCGTCTCATTGCCCTTTGGGTGAGATGGAGTGGAGCAGGCGGCAGGCGTTGCTGTTCCCCTCCGCCCCGCGTCGGGGCGGAGGGGACAGGGGAGGCGGGGAGCGCTGACTCGAGTGTCATGGCCCAAGCGGGGCGATGGGTCCCGTCGCCACAGGGAGCACGAACCCCACCTTCCCTGTCCCCCCCGACGCGTGGCGGAGAGGGAACAGCGGCGCGAGGTGCGGCAATCACGCCGCGGCGGGCCGGGCGTGGTCCTGATCGATCTGCCGCAGGACCGGGCTCTGGCTGGCGAGCAGAAGCTGCACGGTCTCGGGCGCGATGAAGTAGCGGGCGGTCGGGGGAAGACCGCCACAGGCGCGGATCTCGGCAGCCCGCTGCGGGTGCATGATGGCGTACTGCTCGGCCTCGTCGTAGTGGGCGAACGTGTCGTTGTCGTCGACGGCCGGCGGCGGGGGAGCTTCGGGCTCCGGCCTGGGGGGTGGTGCGGCGGTGGGGTGGCCGTCGGCGGCGAGCAGCAGACCTTCGGTGGCGTGGATGGTCCACGCGTCCTGGGCACAGGCGGCGGCGATGGCCTCGCGCTTGTGGCGGGCGGTCTGCACGCGCAGCAGCAAGGCGCGGGCGGCGTTGGCGGTGCGCATGTCGTGATTGGCCTGCGCGTGGCACTTCATGGCGGCGAGCGGGTCGTCGAACAGCGTGCGGGCATGGCGGATGCAGTCGGCGGCCTGGGCATCGGCAATGACGACGCGGGCGGCGATGCGGGCTTCCTCGGCGTTGACGGGGACCATGGAGGCGATCTCGGCGATGGCGGCGTGGACGCGTTCGGCGATCAGCTCGGGATCGGTGAGTGTGGGCGAGGGAAGCTGGGCGTAGAGATCGGCAATGATGCTGCGGTAAACCGCCGTGGAGAGAAGCTGGAAGGGGTCGGCCGGGGGTTCGGTGGCGGTCGCTTCGGACATGGGGGGGAGGTAGGGTGAGTGAGTGCAGTTTTCAAGTCTAGTCAAATCTAATAACTATCCCATTCCCCCTCCGCCCCGCGTCGGGGCGGAGGGGACAGGGGAGGTGGGGATGCCTGATAGTCCACCAGCCTCCTCATGCGCATGGCATACGCCCATAACCAATGCCGACGGAGACCGGTATGCCGTCCGCACCATCGGCGCTACGCAAACCCACCAACGTAACGTTGCCCGAGCCGCTTCTGCGGGAGGCACGGGAGCTGGGGATAAGCCTGTCGCAGGCGTGCGAGCGTGGCTTGCGCGAAGTCGTCGCCGAGACGCGGGCGGAAAGGTGGCTGCATGAGAACCGGGACGCGATCGAGGCGTGGAATGAATACGTCGAGAAGCACGGATTGCCGCTTGGTGAGTACCGGCAGTTCTGATGGCGCATCTGGACGTCTATCCGATGCCAGGAGGCGCACGGTGCGGTTACGTGGTGGACGTACAGGCCAATCTGCTCGCCGGGCTGGCAACCCGTGCCGTCGTGCCCGCTGATGAAGGAAGGGACAGTGCGATCGGTGGCTGCTGGCCTCAACCGGTCTTCAGCATCAAGGGGCAACGACACGTCCTGCTGACGCAGGGCATTGCTGCCGTGCCTGCCCGGGAACTGCGTGAGGCGGTGGGGTCGCTGCTGGATCAACGCGAGACGATACTGCGCGCCCTCGATCTGCTGCTGACGGGTGTGTGATGCCGACCTCGGTGACGCGGGGCTTTGGCTAGCGAGATCGCCGTTCCTGTATCAACAGGAGGCACAAAGACACCGAGGTGCCGGCGGGGCGCTCATGTGTCATGGCCGGGCTTGGCCCTGCCACCCACGAATTTGGCCGGGCCTACGCGGACATGACGACCCCATCGAGCCGAAGCCCGGCATGTCACAAAACGTCGCGCGGGACCTCGGAGTATCGCCCAATTCAGCCGCGCCGGGCCGCGAGGCTGCCCAGCCGGATGCTCATGGCGTGCGCGCTGACACGGTAGCGTTTGGCCAGCCGTGCGACTGCCTGGGCATCCTCCACGTCCACGATTGCAGCCTCCGGATCGGCTTCGAGAAACCGTCGCGGCATCAACAGGCAGGCCGCGAAGAAGTTGGCCTCGATCTCCTCGACATCGACGCCGAGACCCGAAGCCTCCGAGCGAAGGTTCACCCGGAAGTCCTTGTCGAAGCGGACCTCCTCTCCATGATGCAGCAGGGCATGCGCCAGCTCATGGGCGAGCGTGAAACGCTGTCGCGTTACCGCTTCCTTCCTGTTGACCCCAATGATGATTTCCTTTCCCTTCCGGAGAACGAGACCCGACACATCGCCCAGACTGGAGGTTGGCTGAATTGCAATGCCGCGTGCGCTGACGATCTGGTCCACGGGAACCGGCGGCGCGGTCACACCTGTCTCGACCAGCAACGCGTCCGTCAGCTGCTCGATGCGGCCATAGCGGGGCCGTGTGCCGATCATGGCCCGGAACGGCGGATGGCGCGATTCTTGGTGTCATACGTCCGCATGAATTTCAGGACTTCCTCCGGTAGCTCGGGTGAGTTGAGGTCTGGCAGGGCGGACGGGATGAGGTCCATCGGCGGGATCGTCAGCGCCTCGGCCAGTGCGAGGAATTGATGCAGCAGAATGGCCTGACGGCCGCCCTCGATGTTGGCAATCGATGCGCGGGACAGCCCGACCTTAGTTGAAAGGTCGGCCTGCGTGAGCCGTAACTGCTCGCGTCTGGTCCGCACCCGGCGG
>DASSRN010000485.1:0-3696 GCA_035701785.1 Acetobacteraceae bacterium
CCGGATCAATGTCGCCGCCTTAGTGGAGCCACGTAACCAGGCTCGCATTCCCTGGCCGGTGGTGTTCGCCAAAGCCTATGCACTGGTTGCGGCCGAGTCGCCGCCGCTGCGCCGAGTCTATGTCAAGCTGCCCTGGCCGCATCTGCACGAACTGCCGCAGAGCGTTGCCAGCATCATCATCGAGCGTGATTGGCCCCACAACGGCGACAGCGAGAAGGCGCTGTTCCTGGGCCGGTTCAAGGCACCTGACACTGCCGCCCTGCCCAATCTCGCGACTCGCCTGCTAGCGCTCAAAAGCGCGCCGATCGACAGCATCACTGATTTCAGCCGCGCACTTGCGATCGCCCGGCTACCGCAGCCGCTCCGCCTGCTGCTGGTCTGGCTCAGCCTCAATATCGGCCAGCAGGTGCCGAACTTCATGGGCAGCTTCGCGATCTCCGCGCTGGGCTCCCACGGGGCGGCGATCGTCGGCACCATCCCGGTCTGGTCGAGCTTCCTGAATTACGGCCCGATTGCGCCGGATGGAGGAGTGGACATCTACCTCTCTGTCGATCACCGGGTGATCGACGGCGGCCCGGCAGCCCGCGCCATCCGGGCACTGGAGGTCATACTAAACGGCCCAGTGCTGGACGAACTGCGAGCACTGGCCCGCTCTCAGCGCGACCTGAGCCAGGCCAGTGCTGCAGTGCCCTCAGCAAACGGAAAATGCCGCATCTGCACACCGACGACGTGATTGGCCAGGAACTCGGCGATTGGCGCGAGCGTTGAATCGGTGACCAGTGCGACATGCAGTACACGGGCGTGATGGTCCGCTATGAAGCGGGCGTAGTCGGCAAAGGCGCCCACACTCGCGAAGCCTGGGAATTTCCGCATCTCGACCATCACGCCGGCGATTTTCGGATGGGCCGCGAGATATTCGTCGGCCGTTCGCGTCAGTGTGAGCACGTCCTCCCGCGTGATCGGGCCCTCTGGCCACACTGCAAGTACGTCGCCATCGAACTGCACAGTGAGCATCGTTCGCTCCTCTCGTGGGATCGAACACACCAGCATCCTCTGCTGGCAATTCACCAAGTGCGCGGCAACTGGTGCCCGCAGTGCAGTTTTCTACCACGCCACGCGCACCGGCGACCTTCACAGGCTACTTTGGGGCCGAAAGTGGCTGTAGCTAGATCAAGCGCCAGGGTCCTGTGGGGCGACGCCGATATACTTGAACTGGTGCGCCATGTCCTCGGGCGCATAGGCGGTGTCGCGCTTGATCTGGAACACGCTGATCACCCGTGAAGCGAGGTCGCCGTTCTTGTCGAAGCTGATCGTGCCCTGCAGCGTGTCGAGGTGCGTCGCCTCGATCGCATCGCGCATCGCGCCGCGGGTCATTGGCTTGCCGGGTGCGGCTACGCGGCCGATGGCATCGGCGATCACCAGGACGGCGTCGTAGCTCGTGATGCAGTAGTCGTTCGGCTGCTTGCTAAACCGCGCGGCGTAGCGCTTCACCCAGTCCGCGCTCTTCGGATCATCCAGCAGATGCGGCGCGGCGATCGTGGCATACCATCCCTCGGCCGCCGGGAAGCCGCCGCCGATCAGGATTTCCGGCTCGTAGACGCCGTCGCCGCCGCCCTTAATCACAGTCGGGATGATGTTGTACGACTGCTTGACCACCTTGATGCCGGCCTCCGCACTGCCGCCGTAGTACAACGACGCGGTGCCGGTCGACTTTATCTTCGTCAATACAGGTGTGTAGTCGGCGGCTTTTGGGTCGACGCGGTCGCGGCCGAGCACCTTGATGCCCCTCTTGCGCGCCTGCGCCTCGAACGTGTCGGCGATGCCGACGCCGTAGGCGCCCGAGTCGTCGATGACAAATACGCTCGGGACCTTGAGCACGTCGGCGTAGTAGTTGGCCATGTTCGGCCCCTGGAACGCGTCGGTGGAGACCGTGCGGAAGTAGATCGCCGGTCCTTGTGGCCGGTAAATCTGCGCGAACTTCGGATCGGTGATGTCGGGATTGGTCGAGGTCGGGGTGATGATCGGCAGGTTGGCCGCGCTGAGGATCGGCGACATCGCCTTGCCCGACCCGCTGTTGTAAGGACCGAGTGCGGCAAGGATCGTCGGGTCTGTCGCCATCTTGCGCGCATTGTTGGCCGCCTGTCCGGGATCGTAGCCGCCGGCCGTGGCGGTGCCGTCGTCCATGGGCACCAGTTCCAGGGTATAGCCGGAGGCGCCGCCCTTGGCGTTGATCTCCTCGACCGCGAGTGTGGCGCCATTCTTGATCTGGATCGCGCCTTCGGCCTCGCCACCGGTGAACGGCAGGTTGATGGCGATGCGGAAGACCTTGGTCTCGGCACGGGCGCGACCGATGGCTGCGACAGCAGCGGACGAGGCGCCAAATGCGAGGGTCGTGCGGCGGGTGAGCGAAGGCGTGGATGTGGCCATGTCCAAACTCCCTCGTTGCGCAACAAGGTGCCGAACGGTTCCTCCTGGCAGACGCTAGCATCCGCGGGGGAACGTAATCCATACGGCGGCGCCGGGAGACGCCGCGGGTGCCGACCCAGATCCCTGTCGCACCGACGCGATCCCGGTGGTGAAGTTCGATAAGGGCAGAACCCAGGGCACCGAGCAGGGTCGTCGCCTAGCACATTTCCTATTTCCAGCGGCGCGACCGCACCTGTCAGGCTTTCCGAGCCTGCTGACCCCTTGGGGACTGTGACATGAGCGAGACTACATCTCCAGATTTGATCGCACGGCGACTGGATGGCCTGCAGAACAGCATTACCGGGCTGAGTCGCCGAATGATCACGCTCGAAGCCGGCCTGAACGACAGGATGGGTGCGGTTGAGGCCAGGATGGCCGGGCTCGAAGATTGCGCCGATCAACTGGTGGAACGCATCAGCGCGTTGGAAGCACGGATGAACTGTCTGATCCTTCTGATCGAGCGGACCGCCACACCGACGAACGGTCACGTCCCCAACACATAAGATTTGCCAGCCGACATCTCCTGCGGCGACATTCGTTGCGCCGCTGAGGCTGGAGGGGGGTGACTGGGATAGCCGAGAACAATCGGCCTTTTTCGAAGTCAGGTCACCCGACGTGCCGCCAGCTGATGAAAGCGCTCAGCGTCGTTCAGGCCGAGCTTCGGCGGGTGCGAGACATTCCACGTCTGCCCCGGCGGGCGTTGGTGGCGATCGACACAATCTTCCCGCACCATCCTGAGCGCATTGCCACGCGGGACGGCGCGGTCGACGAGCTGACTCGCATCGATGAGGCCACATACCGCGTTCTGCTACAGCGCCGACTGCCGCGTCGAGCCCGCGACCGACTGACCGCCATGCTGAAGGACGCAGTGGAACCGATGCTGCGATCGGCCGGGCGAGTGCCGGTGGCTTATGATTTCCGAGGATGGCATCGCCTACGCCTCACCAGCGCTGATCGGGAGTACCGCAGCGACGTCGCTGAAGCCCTGGAGCGCGCTGCGCCGAAGTGAACCGTGTTGAAGCCGGTTCGCGGCAGACCGGATCACCGCAGCCGACGCCATCTTCGTAGGCCCGAGCGAAGGCCAGACTATCCCTGGCGTATCGGCGACTTCCAGCGACGCGAGGGCGCCGGCAGGTGTGTGGTCTTCTACGCTCGCGCCCGGTGCTTCAGCTCAACCGCTGCTCGTGACCACCTGCGTCGCTGTCGCCAGGTCGAGCCGCACCAGAGCCC
>DASSRN010000486.1:0-5378 GCA_035701785.1 Acetobacteraceae bacterium
CGCTGGCGCCCGGCAAGAGTGTGACCTTCCAGGCGACGCGCCACACTGTCGAAGGCGTCAAGACGTCGGAGATCACCGAATCCTGGCAATGCCGCGTCGACGGCACTGCACACGTCGCGACCTCCGCCGGCGACTTCGACACCTTCCGCGTGGTCTGCACTGTGAGCACCGTGCCGGCCACCAATGTGCTGACACGCACGTTCTTCTATGCGCCGGCGATCAACTATTATGTGCGGCGCGAGGATCGCACCGGTGCGAACAAGGTCAGCACCATCACGCTCACCAGCCACACCACCGCCGAGCCGACCCTGTCCACTCAGGCGATACGGTCGCGCGATGCTGCGCGGCAGACCGCCCTGGAGACCCTGCCGAGTGGCCAGACGCAGACCTGGCAGGATCCCGCGTCCGGCAGCCGCGGCACGGTGCGTCCGATCAGCACGGCGCGCTCGCCTAAATACGGCTGGTGCCGCACCTACCAGGAAACCGTGCAAGCGAGCACGCACAGCCACACCGCGGAACGGACCGCCTGCCGCATCGCCGGCAACTGGCAGACGATCAGCGGTTAGAGCGTGATGATCGGAGGCGGAATTGCCGGAGATCTGAATCACGCGCTCAAACACTGCGGGATGGGTGCGTGCTTTCGCACCTGTCCCGCTCTAACTCGGCCAGCCGGTCCGGATCGGGTCCTTGCCATCCCAGCCGACGGCCGCCTCGCGCACCGCATCGAAGATGCGCCGGCGCGTCGGCGTCGCGTGCGACATCTCTATGACCGTGCCGGGATGTCCCTCGCGGCGAAAATATACGAAGCGACCGCGCGGTGCATCGCCTTCCTGGCCCACCAGGTAACCGTTGGCCAGCGCGCGCTGATATAGTTCGTCGTAGTTCTCCGGCCAGCTTGACCAGTGCTGCAGTCCGCCCTTCGGGTTGGCGAGCAGGAACTCGCGTGCCATCGACGGATGGTCCGAGCGCTGCTGGATCAGCTCGATCTGCACGTCGCCGGAGTTGGCGAGCCCGATCGACAGATGGATGTCGTCATGACGCTTGCCCCCGTAGCTGAATGACGTGAGCGGCAGCTTTTCGGCATAGAACCACGGGCCCACGCCGCACACCTCGATCCAGTGCTTCATCGCCGATTCCACATCGGGGACGACGTAGCCCATCTGACGCAGCGGCCCGAACAGTCGGCTCATTTGTTTTCCTCCCGGAGACACGGCAGTGTGCGGCGCGCAGCATGGCTGCTCAAGCCAGCCCGATGCCGTTGCCTGCCCTCGTCCCAGTCTGCTAGTATCCAATTTGGAACGTTCCAAAAGCGAGGAGGCGAGACGCCGCTGGCGAAGCCGCAGGACCTGGCGCTGCAGACCAAGCCACGGGATGGGCCGCGTCGACGCGCCGGCGCCGCTGCGACCAGCCAGCCCGGTGTAGAACTGCGCTACGTCGGAGTACATTACAAAGGTGTCGCCGCGATCCGCGACGTCGACCTCGCGATCCATGATGGCGAATTCTTCTCGCTGCTGGGACCGAGTGGTTGCGGCAAGACCTCGACGCTGAATGTGATCGGCGGCTTCGTCGAACCGACCACTGGCGATGTGCTGATCCGGGGTCGCTCGATGCGGCATCTGCCGCCCTACCGGCGGCCAGTGAACACAGTGTTCCAGAGCTACGCCTTGTTCCCGCACATGACCGTGGCGGAGAACGTCGCATTCGGTCCGCGCATGGCCGGCGAGACCGGGCCTGACGTCCAGCGCCGCGTGTCCGATGCCCTTGCGCTGGTGTCGCTCGACAGCATGGCGGATCGCCGTCCCGACCAGCTTTCCGGCGGCCAGCAGCAGCGCGTGGCACTGGCACGTGCGCTGATCAATCGGCCCGCCGTGCTGCTGCTCGACGAACCGCTGGGCGCGCTGGACCTGAAGCTGCGACGGCAGATGCAGGTGGAGTTGAGCCGCATCCAGCGCGAGGTCGGCATCACCTTCGTCTACGTCACGCACGACCAGGAAGAGGCGATGACGATGTCCGACCGCATCGCCGTGATGAACCATGGTCGCGTCGAACAGGTCGGCACGCCGCAGGACGTGTACGACCGCCCGGCCAATCTGTTCGTCGCCGACTTCATCGGTTCGTCCAACATCCTGCATGGCACGGTGGTTGAGAATGTCGGCGTGGCCGTGATGGTTCGCCTCGACGCAGGTGGCATCGCCCAGGCAGCCCGCAGCACCGCGGTGTCGCCAGGTCAGCGCGTCGCCGTCACCGTCCGCCCTGATGACATGCGGCTGCTGGACGATGATGATCGCGCACAGCCGCACAACAGGCTTTCAGCTACGCTGACCAAGCTGTCGTTCCTTGGCACGCATCGCCAGGTCGCGGTTATGGCCGAGGACGGTCGCGAGATCATGATCCGCCAGCCGCCGACCGCGGTCGGCGATCTGCCGGAGCAAGGCCAGCCGGTGTCGGTCGGCTGGTCGAGTGAACGTTCCACCTGCTTTCCGCTCGATGCCTGACGCGGGCGGAGGGCAGCAATCAGCAGAGGAGGGGATGGGATGACAGGCACTATCAGATGGAGCCGCCGGCGCGCGCTGCAAGGCGCCGCGGCTGCCGGCCTCGTGGGCATGGGACCACGTCTGGCAACGCCGGCGAATGCGGCGTTGCAGGGGCCAGTGAACGCATTCACCTGGGGTGGGCGCATCATTCCGACAGAGGTCGCCGACTTCCAGAAGGAGACCGGCGTCAAGCTCAACTTCATCGGCGCGTCTGGCAATTCGGAAAATCTGGCGAAGGTCAAGCTGGGCGGCGGCGCGCAATACGATGTTGTGGGTGTCGATGCGCTATGGGTGCCGAAGTTCTACGAAGAAGGCGTCATCGAGGTCTTCGACATGGCCGCCTGGCCGCAATACAACGACATGTTCGACCAGTTCAAGAACATGGCGATCTGGAAGGTGGGCGACAGATTCATGGCCCAGCCCTGGGCGTGGTCGCCGCTCGTCCTGTGGTACAACACCAACCATATCAAGACGCCGCCGACCAGCATCAAGTTCCTGTGGGATCCCGCGTTCAAGCAGCGCATCGCCTTCACCCGCCAGCAGGAGGACGTGATCGCCTGGATGGGCGTCGCGACCGGCGCCAAGAAGCCGTACGACATGACGAAAGCGGAACTCGCCAACGCCAAGGACGCGTTGTCGCGGCTGATGCCCAACATCCTCAAGTTCCCGCCGCAGGAAGAGGAACTGGTGAAGCTGATGGCGGACGAGAGCATCTGGATCACTGCGCTCAGCGCCGGCGGCGCGATGCGCATCAAGGATGCCGGCGGTCCGGTGTGCAAAGGCTTCCTGCCGCCCGAAGGCTATATCGGCTACTTCGACGGCGACTGTATCGTGAAAGGCGCGGCGCATCGCGACGCAGCGCTGGCCTGGATGCAGCATCGCGTGCAGGCCAAGTACGTGATGGAGAACTTCCTGAAGTACCGGCGTCCGCTCGCCTATCGCGGACCGCTCGACGTGCTGAAGAGCGAAGGCAAGTCCGACCTGGCACACGAGCTGTTCTATGACCAGCCGGACATCATCTCCAAGATGGTGGTGATCGGACCGCCGCCCAATATCGGCGACTATATCGACGCATTCAACGAGGTCGCCGGCAGCTAGCGACGGCGGCAGGAACGCATGAGCCTGGCCGAACCCGCGGTGGACGCGCCACGCCGCCGCGTGCGGCCGAATTGGCTGATGCTCGCGTTCCTGCCGCTCACGCTGCTGGATCTCGTGCTGTTCGTGCTGCCGATGCTGGTGATCGGTATCGCCAGCGTCCTGGTGATCCGCGAGTTCCACGTCGAGTTCCGCCTCACCGCGAACAACTACCTGTTCTTCCTAGGCAACCCGCTCTACCTGACGCTGCTGGTGAAGAGCGTGCTGATCGCGAGCGCCGTCACGCTGCTCTGCCTGCTCTTGTCGTTTCCGTTCGCCTACCTGCTGACGCTGCTGCCGCGACACGTGCAGCGGACGATGACTGTGCTGGTGATCCTGCCGTTCTGGACCAGCTATCTGCTGCGCGTCTATGCGTGGATGACGATCCTGGGCGAGCGCGGCCTGATCAACCGCGCGCTGCTCGGCCTGGGCATCCTGGATGAGCCGGTGCGGTTCCTGCTGTACAACAATTACGCGGTGATCGTGGTGTCGGTGTATCTCTACATCCCGTACTGCGTGCTGGCGCTGTACACCGCGCTGGAACGGCTGGATCCGTCGCTGTTCAGCGCCGCCGCCGATCTCGGTGCGCGGCCGCGGCAGGTGTTCCTGCACGTGATGCTGCCGCTCGCGCTGCCTGGAGTGTTCGCCTCGTTCATCTTCGTGTTCATCCCGATGGTCGGCGAATACGTCACGCCGACGCTGGTCGGCGGCGCGCGCGGCATGATGATCGTCAACGTCGTGGTCTCGCAGTTCCAGGCGCTGCGCTTCGGCATCGGCTCGGCCATGGTGTTCGTCATCACCGCGCTGGCGTTGCTGCTGCTGCTCGCGCTGCGGCGCCTTGCGCGGCTGGAGAAGGTGTTCGGTGTCTAGCGGCCGCCGCCGCATTCCGCTGGCGCTGCGCGCGCATGGCGTTGCGATCTATCTGTTCCTGTACCTGCCGATCGCGCTGATGATCTTCTTCTCGTTCAACCGCTCGCCACTCGGCTCATTCCCGGTGACCGGCTACACGCTGCACTGGTACGCGGACCTCGCAGACGAGGACTTCCTGGTCGGCGCGTTCTGGAACAGCCTGTTCGTCGCCGCCATAGCGACACCGGTCGCGACGCTGATCGGCACGCTGTG
The DNA here is from genome assembly GCA_035701785.1 of Acetobacteraceae bacterium. Classification (GTDB taxonomy): domain Bacteria; phylum Pseudomonadota; class Alphaproteobacteria; order Acetobacterales; family Acetobacteraceae; genus JAMXLO01. Next base: position 4,791 of record DASSRN010000486.1, read on the forward strand.
CGCCTTTGGTCTGGTGCGCGCGCGGTTTCGCCTGAAGCCGCTGTTCAGCAGCCTGATCCTGCTGCCGATGGTCGTGCCGGGCATGCTGCTGGGTGCCGCGCTGCTGATCGTCATGGTACCGTTGCTCGGGCTCACGCTGTCGATCTGGACCGCGGCGGCCGGCCACGTCGTGGTCACCACGCCCTATGCGGTACTGGCCGTGGCGACGCGGCTTTACGGCTACGACCGGCGGCTGGATGCGGCGGCGGCGGATCTTGGCGCGTCGCCGTGGCGCGTGCTGCGCCACGTCACCCTGCCGCTGATCATGCCCGGCATCGTCGCCGCGGCGCTGATCGTGTTCACCGTGTCGCTCGACACGTTCGGCGTCACGTTCTTCACCATCGGCACCCAGGGCACGCTGCCGATGTATATCTGGGCGCAGGTGGAGAATGGCGTGACGCCGACCGTCAACGCGCTGGGCACGCTGCTGATCGTGGGTTCGGTGCTCATCCTTGGCTGTGCCAACCTGCTGCTGCGTCGAAGGTGACAGCAAGTCGGCGTTCCGCTGCGCTGCGGATCGCCGCCTCGACCAGCCGGATGCCGCGCGCG
>DASSRN010000487.1:0-11721 GCA_035701785.1 Acetobacteraceae bacterium
ATCATCTCCGGCGGCACCGGATCGGGCAAGACGACGCTGATGAACGCGATGTCGCACATGATCGACCAGGGCGAGCGGATCGTCACCATCGAGGACGCGGCCGAGTTGCAGCTGCAGCAGCCGCACGTGGTGCGGCTGGAAACCAGGATCGCCAGCCTGGAAGGGCGCGGCGAAGTGACGCAGCGCGATCTGCTGCGCAATGCGTTGCGCATGCGGCCCGATCGCATCATCGTGGGCGAGGTCCGCGGACCCGAAGCCTTCGACATGCTGCAGGCGATGAACACCGGCCATGACGGCAGCATGTCCACGATCCACGCCAACACCGCCCGCGATGCGCTGACGCGGATTGAGAACATGGTGCAGATGGGCAACATGGGCCTTCCGGTCCGCTCCATCCTGACGCAGATCATCGGCGCCGTGGATCTGATCGTGCAGATCGAGCGCCAGCGCGACGGAGTGCGCCGCGTTGTGCAGGTCACCGACGTCTTTGGCATGGAAGGCGATATCGCCACGCTCAACGACATCTTCCACTTCGAAGTCGAGGGAGAGAGCCTGAGCGGAAAGATCGCCGGCCGCTACAAGTGCAGCCGATCGCGCCCTAGCTTCCACGAACGGCTGATCTACGCCGGCGTGGATCGCGCCTGGGCCAACAACATGGAAGAGGCCTGCAAGTGACGGCCACTCTTCTGTTGGAGGTCGCCTGCCTGCTGCTGATCCTGGGAGCGGCCGCCATGGTGCCGCTCATGCAGTTGGACCGGCGCCGTCGAAAGGTCCAGGACCGGGTCGCGCAGTTCGCCACGCCGTATGCACGCGCAACGACGTCCTCGCCGCGCGAAAAGGCCAGCAGTGCCGCCGGCGCGACCAGCGGTCACGGGCTCCTTGACGTGCTCAAGCGGCTGGTGGCGTTCGATCCGTCGCACCGCGACTCGTACCCGGTTGCCTGGTGGCTGGTGCTTGGCGGAGCTCTCGTCGCGGCGCGCCTCGTTGTCGTGCTGATACAGGCACTCGCCGGCGGCACGGCATTGTTTGCGCTGCCGCTGATCTGGGCGCTGCTGGTCCGACAGTTCTACCGCTGGTGCGAGCAGCGGCGCCTGCGGATGCTGTTCGAGCAGTTTCCCGATGCTCTGTCGATGCTGGTGCGTGCCGTTCGCGTCGGCATCCCGATCACAGGAGGGATACGCAGTGTAGGCGCGGAAAGCCCCGAGCCAACCGGCAAGGAATTCCGCCAGGTCGCCGACCAGCTTGTACTCGGCATGACGCTCGACCAGGCGTTGCATGCATTTGCCGCTCGCAATCGAATCCCCGAATACGGCTTTTTCGCCACCGCGCTTTCACTGCAGAGCGAGACAGGCGGCACGGTCAGCGACACGCTGGACCGGCTGGCCGAGGTCATCCGCAAGCGGGTCGCGTTGCGCGAACACGCGCGTGCCCTGGCTTCCGAGGCGCGCACCAGCATCGGCATCCTTGCCGCCCTGCCGGTGTTCGCCGGTGGCGCGCTCGCCTTGATCAATCCTGACTACCTCAACACCCTGTTCGTCGACCCGAAGGGGCGCACGGTCTTCACCTTTGCATGTGGCCTGCTGACCACAGGCATCTTCGTGATGCGCACCATCGTCGCACGGAGCCTGTCATGAACAACTGGCTGCCGCTGATGGCCGCTGGGTTCGTGGTCTTCGTCGCCACAGGGGCTGTCATCTATCGTCAGTGGAGCCACGACGCGGTATTGGCAGCGCGGGTCCGCAATGTGCAGAGGACGGTCGGCATCGATGCCGTTGTCGCGCCGACCGACGCTTCGCATTCGGGGTTCCTGCGCTTGATCGCCGGTATCGGCGAGGCGGTGACCCGTGGCGGTCTGCTCTCCGCAAGCACCTTGGACGACCTGCGGGCCAGGCTTGCCACCGCGGGCTTCCGGGGCCACAGCGCACTGGCCGCTTTCGTAGGCGCAAAGCTGCTGGGAACTGCGGTGCTTCCGTTGCTGTGTTGGCTGGTCGTCCCATATCGCTGGACGGTTCCGATGCGCCTCGCGGTGATCTGCGGCGGCGGCTTGGTCGGCATGTTGTTGCCCGATCATGTTGTCCGCACGCTGCACAAGCGGCACCTCGCAGGCATCGAGAGCGGTCTGCCGGATGCGCTCGACATGCTGGTGATCTGCAGCGAAGCGGGGCTCGGCCTCGAGCCCGCCATCGAGCGCGTGGGCCGCGAGATCGGTCATGCCCACGTCGCGGTGGCTGAAGAGCTGTTGAACGTCGCACGCGAGATGCGCGTCAACGCCGACCGGCGCGCGGCTCTGATGAACATGGGCGCACGCACGGGGCTGCCATCACTGCGCCGGCTTGGCGTCACGCTCATCCAGACGCTGCAATATGGCACGCCGATCAGCCAGGCGTTGCGCACGCTGTCGGCGGAGATGCGGCAGGAGGCACTGACCCGGTTCGAGGCGCGGGCTGGTCGGCTGCCGGCGCTTCTGACGGTGCCGATGATCGTGTTCATCCTGCCTTGTGTGTTTCTGATCGTTGGTGGGCCCGCAATCGTCCGCGTGATGCGGGTCATGCTTCAATAAGGAGCGCAGTCATGAGATGCCTCGTCGCAGCGGTTGCACTCGCGGTTCTGGCAGCCTGCAGCGGCCCTGAACACACCGCGCGACCGCTGCGCGCCGCTGACCTGCGGGTGGTCGATGTCGCCATGGCAAATGGCATACCGCAGGCCGCTATCACCATGACAGGCGAGATCCTGCGCACAGATCCGCACAATGTCGCCGCTCTGTTGCGCCAAGGTGATGCATTGCTGGCGATAAACCGGCCGGATGCAGCGGGGGAAAGTTATCGTCGTGCCGCTGAGGCCGACGCACACTCGACGGACGCGTTCCGCGGCCTCGGCCGGGTAGAATTGGCAATCGGGCAGCCCAAATCGGCGGAAGGCTTCTTCCGCAAGGCGGTCGTTCTGGAGCCGGACGATGCGCCGGCGCTCAACAACCTGGGCATCGCACTCGATCTGCAGGATCGCCATGGCGAAGCGCAGGACGCCTATCAGGCGGCGCTGAAGCGCCGGCCCGAAATGACGGCGGCCAAGGTCAACCTTGGACTCTCGCTGGCGCTCGCGGGCGCGCCGGATCGTGCCGTCGTGATCCTGCGGCCATTGGCGAGCGACCCGATGGCGGACAGCCGGGTTCGACAGAACCTGGCGGTCGCGCTGGCACTTGCAGGCGATGAGAGTGCAGCGGGCCGGGTGCTCGCGGGCGAATTGCCGCAGGACAAGATCGGCACCGCGCTCGCTGGCTATGCGGCGCTGCGGGTCTCGGCCAAATGAGACCGCGCGGCACGTCAGGCGCGGTCGCGGTCGAGTTCGCCCTCGTCGGGCTGGCCTTCGTGTCGCTGCTGCTGTTGGCCATGGAGACAGGCTGGCAACTCCTGATCGATTCAGCGCTAGGGGCGGGTGCGCGGGCTGCCGCCCGCTTCGGCAGCACGGGAACCACGGTCGCCGCCGGAATCACGCCGCCGCCGCCCGACCGGAACAGTTCAATCCAAGGGCTGGCTATCCAATATTCCGGTGGCCTTCTGCTGCCCAGCCGCCTGCAGATCACCGAGGCCAGCTACGCTGACTTCGCCTCCGCCCAGGCAGGTCGCGGCGGCACGCCCGGGCCGGGCACCGCGAGTCAGGTGGTGCAGTATACCTTCACCTATACACAACCGTATCTCACACCGATCGCGGTGGCGATCACCGGCCAACAGCAGGCAATCCACAGCCTGCAGGTGACGGTACTCAATGAGCCGTTTCCCACCAACTGAGCCACTCGCCCTGTCGCGGCGCGGGCTGGCGTCTGTCGAGTTCGCGCTGGTGGCACCGTTCATCCTGATGCTGATGCTCGCCGGCGCCGATCTCACCATCTTCATGCGCACGAAGCTGCGCATCGACGAGACGGCGACGCAGGTCGCGCTGGATGTCACGCAGTACAACAACCTCTACGACAGCGACTTCACCGGGCTGTACAACGCGGCGCAGACCGTGGCTGGTACGACGCCGGTCACAGGAGTACTCGGCACCACGATCATCACCGGGATGATCAACAGCAGCGGCAAGCAGACGATCGCCTGGCAGAAGCGCAGCCCGTCGGCAACCTTCAACAGCCTTTTCGGCGCCGCGGGTGCCACGCCGGTTCTGCCGGCGAGCTACGTGCTGCCGTCAGGTGGTGTGTTGATCGGCGTGGAAGTGTTCACCACCGCTTCGCCCTGGGTGCTCAGCGCTGGCCTGATGGGCGCGGGTCCGACGAGTTCGCTCCGGGCATACGTGCTGTTTCAGCCGCGTCTTGGCTCGCTTGCCACGGTCAATTCGGGAACCCGGCCATGAGGATGTCTGGTCTGTCGAAGCGCGGTTCGGTCGCGATCATGACCGGACTGCTGGCAATCCCTCTGGTGGCGATGACGGGGGCCGCGATCGACCTTGCGCGCGTGTGGCTGGTGAAGTCACGCTTGCAGGTGGCGCTGGATGCGGCCGCTTTGGTGGTGGCGCGTGACCTGGCGACCGGCGGCAGCTCGGCCGATGGGATGAACCTGTTCTGGGCAAACTTCGGCCGCACATCGCTGTCGACCAGACAAGGCTACCTCGATGCCTCCGCGACCGACCCGGTGGTGCTTGCTCCGGCGCCGGGTGGGCTCGCCGGCAGCGTGCAGCTCACCAGCTCGGCGACGATCTCGCCGACTTTTCTTGGCCTGATGGGTATCGGTGCGGTCACGGTGAACGGAGCATCGACGGCGCAGAGCGCGGCCTACGGACTGGAGCTCTCGCTCGTGCTCGACATCACCGGCTCTATGGCGGGGAGCGCGATCGCGTCACTGAGGACCGCGGCGAATCAGCTGCTGGATATTCTCTACGGCGGTGCCGACACGCAGCCGCACCTTTCGGTAGCGGTGGTCCCATTCGCGGCTACCATCAATATCGGCAACCAACACACCGGCTGGCTGACCAACGGCAGCCTTGACCAGAGCAAATACAGTCCGAAGGCCTGGCTGGGCTGTGTCATGGCCAGAACGGCCCAGACCGGCGCGATCGACGGCGACGACCGCAATGATAAGACGCCGACGCAAGCACCCTTGAAGCCGTTCCTGTATGCGTCGACCTATCACAAGTATTCATATACCACGACGGGCACCGGCGGCACGCAGACACATTATTACACCGGCGACAATGACTGGACTTCCACAAACATTCAGGAGCCAGCCACGGGAGATACCAGCGTCGGTCCGAACCTGGGTTGCCCTGTGGTGAAGATACTGCCGGAAACCGCCAGCAAATCCGTGGTCGCGGCAACGATCAACAGCATGACCGTTCCGGCGTACCGTGGCGGCACGTTCATCAACCTCGGTCTCCAGGCAGGCTGGTGGACGATCAGCCCGAACTGGCGGGGAGTGTGGGGTGATCCCAACATGCCGCTCGACTACAACACACCCTACATGAAGAAGGTCATCGTCCTGATGACGGACGGCAACAACAACTGGAATGACTGGACCGGCGGTGTGCCGGGTGTCGGCCCCAGTCCCTGGGTCGATGACGGCGACAAAGACTTCACAGCCTATGGCCGCCTGAAGAGCAATGTCGCGGGCCTGTCAACCACCAGCGCAAACGCCAACGCCACAATCAACAGCTGGATGGGGCAGATGTGCACGACGCTGAAGCAGAATGGGATTATCATCTATACGATTCTGTTCAACAACAGTGACACGACCACCTTGAATCTGTTTCGAACCTGCGCCTCGAGTCCGGATACACAGTATTTCTTCAACAGCCCCTCACAGACTGATCTTCAGGCCGCGTTCAAGCAAATCGGGCAGGAACTTTCGACGTTGCGGCTGTCGCAGTAGGCAGACCTGAACACCTTGCAGATCTCGAGCTAAGCCACAGGCGCAGGACCGCCAGCTTGACAGCGCCGAACGACGCCCCTCAGCCTCGGCACATGCCCGAAACAGAACTGCCGATCACCGGCTACCTCGATCGCTTCTCGCACCGCCCCGGTGAGACGTTCACCGCCTATGTCAGCGTCCGCGACAGCGGCACATATCACGCGCGGCTGGTGCGCGTGTTGAGCGGCGATCCCAACCCGGCCGGCCCGGGCATGCGGTTCGATGACCTGGCGCACCACTTCGACACGTCGTTGTCGGGCCGGCGCCAGGCGATCCACCAAGGCTCCTACGGCATTGTCGAACTAGGCCCCATGCGCGATGCGGCGTCGGCCTGCACGTGGACCGCGCTGGTGCGTCCCGGCTTGGTGGGGGGGCATCAGGCGGTGCTGGCCGAAGAGGCGGGCGACACCAGCATCGCCCTGATGATCGGGCCGGCCGGCGCGACGGCGCGCATCGCCGCTGTCGGTGGCGATTTCAAACTGGTGACCGGAACACCGATGCAGGCGGCACGCTGGTACCGCGTGTGGCTGGCACTCGACCCGGTGGGTGGGCGCGTGCTGGTGGGGCAGCAGCCATTCGGCGCCGCGCCCGTCATCGCCGAAGCGGTGGCGCCTGCGATTGCCGTGCCATCTGCCGGTTCGGTGCTGATCGCCGCGCGCAACGCCGCCGCTCCCAGCGACCACTTCACCGGCAAGATCGAGGACCCGGCCATCCTGCGCAGCTTCCTCGCGTCCTGGCCCGAGCCTGGTGCGCCGCTGCGTGCGCTGACCGATCTGGTCGCTGCGTGGGACTTCGCGCGCGGCATCGACACCCAGGAGATCCACGACATTGGCTCCCAGGCATGCCACGGCCGGCTGGTGAACGTGCCGGCCCGCGCCATGGTCGGCACGCGCTGGAGCGGGCGCGAGCAATGCTGGCGCCATGCGCCGGGTGACTACGCCGCGATCCACTTCCATGCCGACGATCTGGGGGACTGCAACTGGCAGCCGGACTTCACCTGGACTGTGCCGGAGGATCTGCCGAGTGGCGCCTACGCCCTGCACCTGACGTGTGACGCCGGCGAGGACTGGCTGCCGTTCTATGTGTTGCCGCGGCGCGAGGGGCCGTTTGCGCCCATCGCCTTCCTGGCCTCGACCTTCACCTACCAGGCGTATGCCAATCACGCGCGCAGCGCGCTCGACCAGGACTACTACGACCGGGTCGCTGCCTGGCACGCCTTCCGGTACAACCCAAACGACTATCCGCTGTATGGCCGCTCCACCTACAACAAACACCGCGACGGCAGCGGCATTTCGTTCTCATCGCGCCGGCGGCCGATCCTGACGATGCGGCCCGGCTTTCTGACGTTCCACGATCCGCGCGGCTCCGGCATGCGGCACTATCCGGCGGACCTGCATCTGCTCGCCTGGCTGGAGGCGAAGGGCTTCGCCTTCGATATCGTCACCGATGAGGACCTGGACGACGAAGGCGTCGCACTGCTCGCGCCGTATCGTGCGGTGCTGACCGGCTCACATCCCGAGTACCACACGCCAGGCACGCTCGACGCGCTGGCGGCGTATACCGGGCAGGGCGGGCGGCTCTGCTATCTCGGCGGCAACGGCTTCTATTGGCGCGTGGCGCGCGACAAGGCGGCGCCGCATCTCATCGAGCTGCGCCGAGCGGAGGGCGGCATCCGCACCTGGGCGGCGGAGCCCGGCGAGTACTACCACCAGACCGACGGCCAGCTGGGCGGGTTGTGGCGGCGCAACCGAAGGCCGCCGCAGATGCTGGTGGGCGTCGGGTTCTCCTGCCAGGCGGCGTTCGAGGGCACGCACTTCCGCCGGCTGCCCGCTTCGCGCGAGCCGCGCTTCGCCTGGATGTTCGACGGCATCGAGGAAGACGTGCTGGGCGACTACGGCCTCTCCGGCGGCGGCGCAGCGGGCTTCGAGCTGGATCGCGCCGATCCCCAACTGGGCACGCCCGATAACGCGGTGTTGCTGGCGCGATCGGAAGACCCGTTGCCCTCTTTCCTCACCGTGCCCGAGGAGCTGCTGGCCAATACCACGACGATCAATGGGGAGCCGGTGCCCGATCTGGCGCGCGGCGAGATCGTGTATTTCGACACGCCGTCGGGCGGCGCGGTGTTCTCGGTCGGCTCGATCACCTTCTGCGGCAGCCTGTGGCGCAACGGCTTCGAAGGGCCGGTCTCGCGGCTGCTGGAGAACGTGGTGCGGCGGTTTTCTGAGTAAGCCGGGAATCTGTTCTGAAGACCTGTTTCTGAGTGACATCGAAACGGCCACTTCGGACCCACCTCGGTCGCTCGCTTGCATAATGATCGATCCCGTTAGCGGACATTCCGCTTGGGATCACAGCCGCAGCAGAGATCCGCTTTAACGGGCCCTGTCGCTGCGTCCGTGGCTCATGCTCGGCGCTCAAGACCGCTTTCCCCGGGAGCAGCCTGCGCAGCCATGCGCAAGCCGGAGGCGATAAGTTCTCGCTGTCCTTGGTTTCGGAACCAGGCATAGTCCGAAAGAACGCACGCAGACATTGATCGGAGTCTCCCAATCACGCTTTTCGCATCGTTGAAGCGTCCCTGGTGCGCGTAGCATGACGCGAGAAGGCGATACGGATCGGGGAATTCTGATTGATCGTGGATGGCGAGCAGTAGTCTCGTCTCTGCCTGGTCAAATTGACGAGCGGCCAGGTGTGCCGCTCCAGTGATGTGATTCACGCCGCCGATACGCACACGCGGGCTGAGTCTTGCCGCAGCCTCGCAGTGCGCAATTGCGACCTCTGTCTCGCCAGCCATTAGTCGTAAAATTCCACTGACCAGCCAGCCGCGTGCATAACTCGGGTTCAGCCGCAGCGCGCGATCAACCAACGCGATCATCACGCCAATGTCCTCACCAAAACATGCCAGTGTCTGCGCGGCATGGGCCACGGTGACGGGATCATCGGGAGCCACGTCTAAAGCTCGACGGCCATAGGCGAGCCCTTTGCCACGATCGTGCTGCGGATCGTCGCTCGATCCATCGAAACAGAGACGCATGCAGCAGATTCCAGCAAAGCCCAGCGCCGGACCATAATTTGGATCGCGGGCAAGTGCCTCCTCCAAGAGTGCAAGAGCCTGAAGCATCGAGCGCATACCAGAACGAAGGAACATCTCGTAGGCACGCAGAAAGGCGTCGTAGGCCGTCAGGTCAGTTTTCGGACGAGTGACCAAGCGCGATGTCTCGGCGACAAGGAGTTCCGGTTCGATGACCCCGGCGACGGTGGTCGCGATGCGCTCCTGCAACTCAAACGCGTCCTCGAGTGAACCATCAAACCGATCAGCCCAAAGGTGCGCGGCAGTTTCAGTCTCGATGAGTTGGGCGGTGACCCGCAGTTGGTCACCGGCCTTGCGCACTGACCCTTCCAGTAGATAACGAACACCCAGCTCGCGCCCCACCTTCTTTACGTCGATTGTCTGACCTTTGTAGGCGAAGCCAGATTTTCGGGCGACGACGAACAGCCATCGAATGCGGCATAAGACAGTGATGATCTCCTCGACCATGCCGTCTGCGAAGTATTCTTGCGCTGGATCATCGCTGATGTTCGCGAAGGGTAGGACGGCAATGGACGGCTTGGTACCCGATTCGGCTCGCGGCGATGGGCCGGCTTCCGGAGGACTTGTGGCCAGGCGGTAGCCCCGACCCTGCACCGTGATAATCCACCCGTCACCCAGCGCTTTGCGCAGCGCCGAGATATGCACCGCCAGGTTGTTTTCTTCGACGGTTAGGCCCGGCCAGACCTGATCCAACAGCTTGGCTTTGTCGACCGTTTCGCCTCCCGCCGCCGCGAGGACCATGAGGATGTCGAGTGCCCGTCCGCCGACTGAAACAGCGCGACCATCACGGACAAGGCGTCGGCTTTGCGGGTCCAGCCTGTAGGGACCGAACGCAATCTCCTTCGGGCCATCAGGCAGCATGCTCAGCCTCATGATTCATAATTAATAAGCCATGCCCCAAAGATATTAAGGGCACCGCACACCTAGCGTCCATCTGCCAGACAGAGGAGGACGAGATGGCGAAGCACACGACCGATCGACATCGGGACGCACCGGGCATGTTGCCCACTGTCCGCTACGCGGTCGATCCGGGTTGGTTTCACACCTGTTGGCGGGACGCGCCGACCACCCAATCGCGCAATTTCGCCGGCGCCCGACGGCTGGGCCGACTGTTGGTCCGAGCAATCGCATTCGTCGCCAAGTCCGTGGTGGAACCGCGCTTTCCACCACAGAGGCGGATTGCCCATCCGACGGCGCAGACATAGCGCGCGGCCGGACACTCCGGACGAAACATGCGCGGGACAGGCCCCGTTTGGCATCGACTACAGGAACACAGCGGAGACAAAGCAATGAGCGGATGGCAGCTCAGCGGCGACGCACCGACAGCCTACACACGGTTCGCGCTGAAGGTCATGGAACCGTGGACCGACGATCTCATACTCGCAGCCAGGTGCCGTGATGGCGACCGGGTGCTCGACGTTGCCTGTGGCACCGGATTGGTGGCCAGTCGTGTGTCCTTGGTAAGTCATAAGCTCTGCGCCATCACTGGCGTCGACATCAATGATGGCATGTTGAGTGCCGCTCGCCGCAATCAACAGATCGAATGGCACCAGGGAAGTGCTGTCGAGCTTCCTTTCCTCGACGGCAGCTTCGACGTGGTGCTATGTCAACAGGGATTGCAGTATTTCCCCGATCGCACGGCAGCGGTCCGCGAGATGGCGCGCGTGCTCGCTCCCGGGGGAAGGATCGCCCTAAATGTGTGGGGGGCGTTGGAGCGGCAGCCGTTCTATGTCGCGCTGGTCGATGGGATCGTGCGGTTCCTCGGTGAGAATGCTCGGGCGGGCTTCGATCTGGCATTTTCGCTTAATACGGCCGCGGAACTCAGAACGCTTGCGCAGGAAGCGGGTCTTAAGAATGTTCGCATCCGGTTTGAGCACCGAACGACGCGCTATCCTTCACCTGAGGCGTTCGTTGCAGGTTTCATGGGAGCGACCCCTGTCACCGAGCAGTTCCTCGCCCTAACACATGAGCGCCAGGCAGCATTCGTCCGATATGTAGTGGATCGTCTCGCGGAATATGTGGACGATGACGGGCTTGCTTTCCCGCAGGAGAATCACTTTCTGGCTGCGGCCAAATAGGCTCTCCATTGTCGCGCGACAGATCGGCATGGTTTTGCTTGGCGCAATGCTCTGCTGCTGGCCACATCGCGTCATGTGCGGAGGGGCTGCTTTTGCCCGCTTGGCGTCTCGCAACGGACCGTCGCTAGACCACCCAAGGCGGCTGTCGGCAGCCACATCTTCAGAACAGCGACATCTGCATCTCGCCCGCCTTCGCCTTCCCATCCTCCGGCACCGCGAACTTCGCGCAGTCCAGTCCCTCGCGTGCCTCATCCAGACCCCATTGCCGCGTGGCACGAGTGAACCGGCGCAGCAGCAGATCGGCATACACGCCCTGCCCGGCGAACCTGTGATGAAACCGCGCATCGCTCAGCGCGCCGGAGCGCGTCTCGCGGATCAGGCTCAGCACATGCTTCGCGCGATCGGGGAAGTGCGTGGTCAGCCAGTCCTCGACCATCTCCTTAAGCTCATGCGGCAGGCGCAGCAGCACATACGCCGCATGGCGTGCGCCGGCACGCGACGCGGCTTCAACGATCTTCTCCATCTCGGCATCGTTCAGCCCGGGGATCATCGGCGCCACCATGACGCCTGCCGGCACGCCTGCCCGGGTCAACTCGGCGATCGCGTGCAGCCGTCGCTCGGGCGTCGCGGCGCGCGGCTCCATCCGGCGCGCCAGCCCCGCAAC
>DASSRN010000488.1:0-9440 GCA_035701785.1 Acetobacteraceae bacterium
CGCCAGCTTACCGATGAGCAGCGAGAGGCGGCGGGCGCAGGGCCAGACGTGATCAGGTTGTCCATCGGTCTCGAGACGGCTGACGACCTCATCGCGGATCTCGATCAGGCGCTTGAGGCGGCGGAGTAGCATGACGTGTCAAGGTGATCGCGTTCGGGTGTGAATCGCTTCACATCGCTGCTCCGACCGCCCGAGTAGATTGATCCCGGAAGAGTGCGGGCTGACGTTCGCGCAATGAGGCAAGGGATACGCCAATCGCGGCAGACTATGGCCGCGGTGGTTTGTCTTGTTGCCGCATGCTCAATCGGTGGTCTACGTTGGCGATTGAAGCGCAACATGAGGGGCTGACGGGTGCATCGTTCACGGGAGCGTTGCCGGCGGCGAACGCGCCTGTGCGCGCTGATGCACGCGCGACCATGATGCCACCTCCGGCAGAAGAACCTGCGCCGCCAGAGCAGGATGCCGGCCGCCGCAGTATCAGGCGCAGACTTGCGGCGATCCTCGGTGTCGACATCCGCAATTACAGCATCCTGATGGCGGCGAGCGAAGAGGACGCGCATCGCCGCGTCAATGCCGCGACCGACCGGTTGGTGCGCGAGATCCATCGCTCACACGGCCGCGCGATCTCGCGCGCTGGCGACGGATTGATGGCGGAGTTCCCCAGCGCGGTGGAGGCGCTGAAATGCGCGCTTCGCGTGCAGGCCGATGCCGGCCGGCGCAATGCACGGCTGCCGCCTGAGCAGCGCATCGAATATCGGATGGGCATCAATTCCGGTGAGATCGTGCTGCAGCGCGGGCGCATCGGCGGCAACGCGATCATCATCGCGGCGCGGCTGGAGCAGATCGCCGATGCCGGCGGCATCTTCATTTCGGGAACGGTGTACGAGCAGGTCAACGGCATCGTCATGACGACCTTCGACCGGCTGGGCGAGCGACGGCTGAAGAATGTGCGGCAGCCCGTGTTGGTCTATCGCATCGCGCCGGACACGTGCCTGTCGTGGAACGGCATGCCCGCAGTGGCGCGACGCGAAGTGCGTCACGTGCAGTCTTCGGCCGAAGACTATCGTCCGTCGCTTGCTGTGCTGCCGTTCCGCACGCTGCAGGAAGACAGGTCGGATGCGTATTTCGCCGAAGGCATGGTGGACGACATCATCCGTCTGCTTGGCGGACTGAAAGAGCTGCTGGTCATCGCACGCAGTTCGACCCTCGGCTTCGCCGGCTCGCCACTCGATCTGCGGCGGGTCGGTCATGAGCTCGATGTGCGGTATGTGCTGCACGGCAGCCTGCGCCGTGCAGCCGATCGGCTGCGCATCGCGGTGGAGCTGTGCGAGGCGGAAACCGGCCACCTGATCTGGGCCGACCGCCTGGATGGCGAGCTGGCCGACCTGTTCGATCTGCAGGACCGCATCGCCATGCGCGTGGTCGGCGCCGTCGCACCGAACGTGCGCGAGCGCGAGCTGAATCGCAGCATGCGCAAGCACCCCAGCAGCATGACCGCGTACGACCTGACGCTGCAGGCATTCGACCAGCTGTATCGCATGGACCATGCCTCGTTCTTCCGCGCACGCGAGCTGCTGCGCGAGGCGCTGGCGCATGATCCGAGCTACGCGCCGGCGCACTCCTACAGCGCCTATTGGCACATCTTCTGCGTCGGCCAGGGCTGGTCACAGGATGTCGCCGGCGACACGCGCGCGGCAGCCGAAGCGGCGCAGGCTGCGGTGCGACTGGACCGCAACGACGCGCTGGGCCTCGCGTTCGCCGGGCATATGCAGAGCTACCTGATGAAGGACTATACCGCGGCGATGGACCTGCTGGATCGCGCGCTGGCGGCGGGTCCGAGCAGCGCCTGGGCGCACAGCATGAGCAGCTTCACATGCGGCTATGTCGGCGACCTGGCGAACTGCCTGGTGCGCGCCGAGACGGCGGTGCGGCTGTCGCCGCTTGGTCCCGATGCGTTCATGCACGAACACGTCCTGGCGCAGGCGCACTATCTCGCCGCACGCTACGACGAGGCGATCGCCTGGTCGCGTATGTCGATTGCGCATTGCGCTACACAAACGTCCACCCTGCGCTGCCTGACCGCGAGCCTGGTCGCGGCAGGCAACCTCGACGAGGCACGACACGTAGCACGGCAGCACGCGCAGCTGAGCCCAGGGTTCCGGTTGGCGACGTTCCGCGCGCTTACGCCGCTCCAGGGTGACGTGCGCGACCGCTTCGCTGCACGGCTGCTCGCCGCCGGCTTGCCGGAGTGATCACAACGAGTATCGCTGCTCGCAACGGGGAGGAGACAGATGGCAGGAAATGCAGGGAATGCCGGCAACGCGGGGAATGCAGGCAATGCGGGGAATGCCGGGAATGCCGGTAACAGCACGAGCGCCAGCGGCGGATGGTTCTTCGCCGACAGGATCGACCTGCCGTTCGTCACCGAATTCAGCGGCGGCCAATTCATCGCCAAGCAGCGTGCGAATCCCTCGGAATTTCCGGATCGGAACTGGAGCGCCGATTGGTTCGCCTGGCGCCTGCTGATCGAATTCATCGAGTACACCAAGGGACTGCCGACGTCCGATCCCGGCCCTTGGACGGGTATGCCAGGGTTCACCACGCAAGACGCGGAGATCGATGACCTCGTCACCGCAGCGCAGGACGAGCGTGCGGACGCGCTGGGCGAAATACTGGGCGAGGCGGACGAGTTCGTCAGCTATTTCCTGAACCTGATGACCGCCACGCCCACCGCCTATCCGCACACCAATCGCGTGCTTCAGTCGGCCAACCTGATCGCGCTGTATGTCGCGATGTATTGGAAATACTACTATAAGCGGCCGCGGCCGTCGCAGCTGTGCCCGGCGTTGCTGCCGCCGATCGCGGTCCCCGGACATGCATCATATCCGAGCGGGCACAGTACCCAGGCGCACCTCATGGCACTGTGCATGGGCGAAATATTGGGCGCCCCGAGCGCGAATACAGATCCCCTGAGGGGCGACCTGGTTGCGCTCGCCGACCGCGTCGCCCGCAACCGCGAGATCGCCGGTCTGCACTATCCGAGCGATACAAAGGCTGGTGTTGCCATTGCCTGCGATATTTTCAAACTGCTGAAGGCCATGGACCCCAAGTCGCAATTCCAGTGCGCCATCAAGGCGGCGCAGGCGGAATGGAACTGGCTATGAGCGGCAGCAGCCAGGATTCCACACAACAGCCGCCGGAACACGGGCTTCACCAGACGCTGCTGCGCCGGTCGTTCATCTATCCGGTGCCCGGACCCGACTTCGATCCGCTGCACGCACCGCCCGAGGAGCTTGAGAAGTTCGGCATCATTCCGCGCCCGGACCCGGAACGTCAGCCTGAACTCTACGCGCATTGGGCGCAGATCTTTGCGCCACCGATCAGGTTCGTGGAGCCGAAGGTCCGCGAGGTCACCGCCGCCTTTCAGCTCAATCTGAACGTGACCAGCCCGGCGACTTTGGCCACCGAGACGTCGCGCTACGCCAAAAGCTCCAATTGGTCCGGCGCCTTCGTCGTTCCGGTCGATGACACGATGTTCGTACTCGTCGCTGGCATCTGGATCGTGCCGACGCTGGCCGTGCCACCCCCGGCGTTCCGCCCGGCAGGCGCGACGCAATATGTCTGTTCGAGCTGGGTGGGGCTGGACGGTCAGCGGCGTTATCTCAATTCTTCGCTGCCGCAGATCGGCACGATGCAGACGCTCGACGTGTCGGGCAGTCCGCCGCAAACCACCGCGCGGGGATTCTTCCAGTGGTGGGATCGGGAGAATGGGGGCTCGTTCCTGCAGTTCGATGGGCTGTCGGTGCAGCCCGGCGACGTGATGCTGGGGGCGGTCTGGGCGATGAACCCGACACAGGTCGTCGGCTACCTCGTCAATATCAGTACCGCGGAGCTTGCCTGGGTCCGCGTCGACGCACCCACGGTGCACGCGGACGGGGCGCCGCTGCAGCTGACGGTGTCGGGCGCGACCGCGGAGTGGATCCTCGAGCGGCCAACACAATTCGGCAGCACCGAGCTGTACGCGTTCCCGGACTATGGCACGACGTCGTTCTCGGCCTGCTGGGCGGGTGCGGCGCTGGCAGCAGGACCGCCAACCTCGTTCCACGACCTGGAGCCGGCACGATTCATCCGGATGTTCGACACCCTGCACGATCCGACGCGCACTGTGTTCATCTCGATGGGAGAGAGGCAGTCCAACTCGTCGGTGCGCTGCGAATACGGCGATTTCAAGGAATGAATCAGCCGCCTCGATCGTTCAATTGGCGGGGATGACACAAGGTGTCACCATTCGCACAGCACCCCGAAACACAGCATCCCCAAGATTGAGCCTCGCAACCGAGGAGGTGCATCGTGTGTGCAGGATCGGGCTACGACACGAAGCTGACCGCTCTGCTGCAGGACCCGCTGGTTCGGCTGGTGATGGCAAGCGATGGCGTAACCGACGATGAACTGCGGGCAGTGGTGCGGCGGGTGCAGGCGTCCCTGCACGGACGCCGGATTGCGGCCAATGCGGAGAGTTTATCACCAACGCTGCCGACTATGGCTTGACGCGGCAACGCTGCGCTGAGCTACCAAGGCCGGCCACCGACGAAGGAGACCGGCACGTGTCAGCAACCACCGAGACGCTGGAAGAGCGCATCCGCGAGCGCGCGTATTACATGTGGGAGGCAAGCGGGCGCCCATCGGGACGCGACACGGAGTTCTGGAACCGCGCGTGCGAACTGGTGACCGCCGGCGACAATGTGACGAAGCCGGCGACGGCGCGCCGTCAGGCGAAGTCGAGCGCGCCACGGCGTGCCACGCGCTCGAGGCAAACGGCGAAATAGCGCAGGCCTCTCCGCGCGCCGCTCACGCGGGCGCCTGCACCATTCGCTCCAATTCGGCCTCTTCGATCACCGTGTTCATCATGAACTGGAACAAGGCAGCGCCGACCAGCGTGATCGCCGCACCGATCGCCAGCGCCAGCACGAACGATCCGGTGACGTCGACAATGAAGCCCGTCAGGATCGGCGACAGCGTGCCACCCAGGAAACCGGCGAAGTTCTGGTTGCTGGCAGCTGACGCGCAGTAGGCCTGCGGCGTCACCGCGGTGACCAGGATCCATTTGCAGGTGATGCCGAACTGCATGCAGAACATCGAGACGGCGATGCAGGTGATCGCCATGCCGGCGCTGGTGGCGATCGCCGCCAGCCCGGTGAACACCGCGGAACCCAGCAGACCCAGGATCAGCGGCAGGCGCCGGCTGGCGACCAGTTCCATGCCGCGCGACACCAACCGGTCCGACAGATAGCCGCCGCACAGCGCGCCCAGAAACGCACAGATCAGCGGCACCGAGGAGAGGAAGCCCGCCTTGGCGATGCTGATGTGCTGCTGCATCTCCAGATAGGCCGGCAGCCAGGTCTGGTACATCCAGGTGATATAGCCGGTGCAGAACGCACCCAGCATCAGTGCCCACATCGCCTTGAATCGGAACAGTTGAAGCCACTGGTTCACGGTCACCGACGAGCTCGCCTCGCGGTTCGCCCGCAGGTACTCAGCATCCTGCGGGCTCAACTGCTGGGCACGCGGGTCGCGATACACCATGAACCACACGCCGGCAGCAACCACGCCGGCCAGTCCCATGACGATGAACATGACCCGCCAGTCGAACACCAGCATGATGGTGGTGAGGATCGGCGGCGCCAGCGTGGGGCCTATATAGGCGCCCGATGTATAGACGCCGCTGGGCGTGCCGCGATCCTTCACGTCGAACCAGTCGCTGACCGAGCGGGTGGCGGACGGGAAGCAGGGAGCCTCGGTCGCGCCGAGCCCGATGCGCGACAGCATAAGCTGAACATAGTTGCCGGCGATACCTCCTGCCGCCTGGAACAGCGACCACACGATCATGGTGACGCCTACCAGCGCCTTCGGGCCGATCCGGTCCAGCAGATAGCCGGACGGCAGTTGTGCGAAGCCATAGGTCAGTGCCCAGGCCGACCCCAGCGCGCCGATCGCGGTGGCGTTGATGCCGAACTCTTCGCGGATCTTGATGTTGCCGATCGCAAGCGTCGAACGGTCCATGTAATTCAGCGCAATGGCGGCGGTGACCAGGATGATCGCGACCCACTGCATGCGTCGAAGCTCGCGTGACGGACCTGGGGCGGGCATGGTTCCTCCCGATGGGATTGTTCGTTGAAGTCCCGATACGCGCATTACCCGAGAGGAAGCGTCGAGCAATACCAGCCAGCTAGTCCGCCGCGGCGAGCCCCTGTCCTACTGGCGGGTCATAGGCCCGGATCGGCGGAAGGTTACCAGTGAAACGTTCCACCTCGATGGTTGTCAATTGCCCGGTGCAGCCCTGCGCGAGACGCGACGTGCCGGCATCGCGCGTCAGCACGTTGGGATTGCCATGCGCGCAGAGCGGCTCGGCTTCGGCCGGATCCGCCGGGTCATACCAGGCACCCGTCGGCAGGTGCACGACGCCTTGCCGCACGTCCTCGCTCAGCGCGACCGCGGCCAGGCAGTTGCCGCGCGCATTGAACAGCCGGACGATATCGCCATCGGCGATGCTTCGCGACGCGGCGTCGGTCGGATGCATGCGCGCCGTCTCGCGACCGCGATGCTTGCCGGCGACGCTGTGCGCGCCGAAGTCCAGCTGGCTGTGCAGCCGCCGCGCCGGCTGGTTGGCGACAAGACGCAGGGTGTGGCGGGTGTCCGGCACATCGACGGGCGCCAGCCAAGCCGGATGCCCGGGGCAGTCGGCATAGTCGAAGCCGGCAATGGTGGCGGACGCGATCTCCAGCCTGCCACTCGGCGTCGGCAGCGGATGCGCGACCGGATCGCGGCGGAACGCCGCAACAATCCCGCCATCGTCGGGCGCCATCGGCAGTTCCAGCTCACCGTGCTGCCAGAACGCGTCGAAGTCCGGTGCCGACTGGCCGGCCGCAACAAGCGCCGCCTGCGTGCGCGTATAGAGATGGCGCAGCCAGCCATCCGCGTCGCGGCCTTCGGTGAAGGCCGCACACTCGCCCAGCCGCTCCGCCAGCCCGGCGAAGATCGCGTAGTCGTCGCGCGCCTCGGCGAACGGGAGCGCGAGACGATGCATCGCCACCATCAGCGCATCGGCTGAACTGGCGCCGATGTCATTGCGCTCCAGCGACATCGTGCAGGGCAGCACGATATCGGCGTGCCGCGCTGTCGCGGTCCAGGCGCTGTCGTGCACCACCAGCGTGTCGATGCGCGCGATGGCGCGACGCAGGCGGTTCAGATCCTGGTGGTGATGGAACGGATTGCCGCCAGCCCAATAGACCAGACGGATGTCGGGATACCGCAGATGCTGGCCGTTGTACTCGTAGGCAGCGCCCGGCTGCAGCAGCATATCGGCGATCCGTGCCACCGGGATGAAGTCGGCCACAGGGTTGCAGCCCTGCGGCAGCGTCGGCAGCGGCACGGCGACCTCGCGCCTGCCATAGTGGCCCATGGTGCCGAGTGCGTAGCCGTAGCCGCCTCCCGCCAGGCCGATCTGCCCCAGCATCGCGGCCAGCACCGCGCCCATCCATACCGGCTGCTCACCGTACTCGGCGCGCTGCAAGGCATGCGCGACGACGATCAGCGTGCGGCGCCCGGCGAGCGAGCGGGCAAGTGCTGCGATGTCGTCTGCCGGAATGCCGCAGATGGCGGCGGCCCAGGATGCATCCTTCGGCTGACCGTCACTGCGGCCCAGCAGGTAGTCCTCGAACTCGGCGTAGCCGGTGCAGAAGCGATCGAGGAAGTCGCGGTCGTGCAGCCCTTCAGTCGCCAGCGTGTGCACCAGGCCCAGCATCAATGCGGTGTCGGTGTTGGGCACCACCGGCACCCACTCTGCTTCGGCCTCTGGCGGCATGTCGTCGCGCAGCGGGCTCACCAGCACGAAGCGCCCACCGCGTTGCCGCGCCGCACGGATCGCGCCGCGCTCCACGTGGCGGCTGACGCCACCGGCGGCGATCGCCGAGTTCTTCAATGGCAGGCCGCCGAACGCCAGCACGACGTCGCTGTGGGCCGCGACCTGGTCCCAGGTGACGCCACGCCGGCCGATCGCATCCAGGCTGCCCAGGATGTGCGGCAGGATCACCATCGACGCGCCGGAGCTGTAGGTGTTCACCGAGCGGACGTAGCCGCCCATCACCAGGTTCAGGAACCGGTGCAACTGGCTCTGCGCATGATGGAAGCGGCCGGCGCTGGCCCAGCCGTAGGAGCCGCCGTAGATCGCGCCTGGACCATGCGCGTCGCGCACGCGGCGCAGTTCTGCTGCGAGCAGGTCGAGCGCGCGGTCCCATGATACGGCGACGAACTCGTCACGTCCGCGCCTGTCATCAGGACCCGGGCCTCGATCCAACCAGCCACGGCGCACCATGGGCGTGGCGATGCGCGCCTTGTGGCGCATTGCGGTGGTGAAATTGGCAATCAGCGGGTTCGGATCGGGGTCGTCCGGGTGCGGCCTCACCTCCAGCCGGTCAGCGACGAGACGCGCGGCGAAGGTGCCCCAATGCGCGCTGTGGGGATGCCACTCCTTGGCTTCGTCCTCCGTCACAGATCGGCAATCCTGATCCATGCGGCGATGCCGGCGGCAACCAGGACGCCGAGTGCGATCACCGCCGGTCCGTCCGCTGCCGTCTCATGCGCGATCGCAGTCCACAGGATCAGCACGGCAATACCCACGGCGATGCCGCCGACCAGGCTCGCCTTGCCCTGCTTGATGCGTTGCGTGGCCATCACTCGGCAGCCACCGGCAGGTGGCCGACGCGCACATCGTCCGTCGTGTTGCGCACGCGCTTAAGGTCGCGGCGGACGAATCGTGTGTCGTAGCCGTTGAACAGGTGCCGCAGCAGACCGCAGGCGAGGTCGGAGGTGCCGAAGAACCAGTCGGCGATTGGATAGGTCAGGTTGAAGTTCCGCTCCATCATCAGCGCCGTGTTGTGGTGCGCGATGTGATGGCGGCGCAGTGAGTTCACGATCGGGATGTACCGCACCAGCCGATCGTCCTTCACGTGGCAGCAGTAGTGGAACAGCTCGTAATTGAGATAGAGCGCCACGTTGGTGATCAGCAGCAGCCAGCCGGCGTTCGGCAGTCCGACCAGCATGAGCAGCCCGGCGGGCGGCAGCGACAGCGCCATGAAGGCGACCAGCGCATAGGGCGGGAAGAACACGATGCGGAAGTCGCGCGTGTTGTCCACGGTGGGTTCGATATGGGTGAAGAACTGATGGTGCGCCAGCGTGTGGCGCTTGTAGATGCCCATGAAGCCCTTCACCGGGCGGTGCATGACGTAGCGGTGGATCCACCACTCGAACGCGTTCGAGATGCAGAACGCGAGCGGGATCACCAGGAAGTCGTACCAGGCCGGTGCGGCGATCTGTCGCGCGCAGTACCAGATTGCGGCCAGGCCCAGCGCATAGATCAGCGCCACGTGCCCCCAGCCGAAATA
>DASSRN010000489.1:0-6102 GCA_035701785.1 Acetobacteraceae bacterium
CGGTGAACCTGTTCAAGCTGCTGGCCGCGGCGTTGGACAAGCGTCCGGGGCGGGGCGTGATCCTGACCGAGGAAGGCAACTTCCCGACCGATCTCTACATCGCGCAGGGGCTGAGCGCGCTGCTGCAACGTGGCCATGAACTGCGTCCGGTGCGCGATGTCGCGGCCGCGCTGGACGCGAGCGTCGCGGTGCTGATGCTGACGCACGTGAACTACCGCAGCGGTGCGCTGCACGATATGGCGGCGCTGACGCGCGCCGCGCATGACGTGGGCGCGCTGGTGTTATGGGACCTGTCGCATTCGGTTGGCGCGCTGCCGCTGGAGCTGGCTTCACATGGCGTCGATCTGGCGGTGGGCTGTGGATACAAATATCTCAACGGGGGTCCTGGTGCGCCGGCGTTCCTGTATGTCGCCCAACATCTACAGGAGGACCTGCGGCTGCCGCTGACCGGCTGGCTCGGCCATGCCTCGCCGTTCGCGTTCGAGGGCTCCTATTGCCCGGCGAGTGGCATTGCGCGCACTGTGGTGGGAACGCCGCCGATCCTGTCGTTGGCGGCGATGGAGATCGGCATCGACATTGCGCTCCAGACGCCGATGGCGGCGGTACGCGCCAAGTCGCTGCGGTTGGCGGAGCTGTTCATCGAACTGATGCAGAGCGAAGCGGCGTTCACGCTGCTGACGCCGCGCGAGGGCTCGGTCCGCGGCAGCCAGGTCGCATTCGCCCATCCGCAGGGTTACGCGATCATGCAGGCGCTGATCGCGCGCGGGGTGATCGGCGATTTCCGGGCGCCCGACGTGCTGAGGTTTGGGCTGGCGCCGCTCTATGTACGGTTCGTTGATGTGTGGGATGCGGTCGCCATGCTGCGCGACGTTATGCGCAGCGGGGTATGGCGGGAGCAGCGGTTCCAGCAACAGCGCAGTGTGACTTAGGCACCCCCTCGCCAACCCTCCACCGCTTCGCGGGAGAGGGAGATCCCGTCGGGGCCCTATCCGTTCTTCGCCTTGTTATCCAGCGCCTCGGCCAGGCGTTGCGGGTCGACCTCGATCTTCACGCCGGCGCGCTCCAACTGGCACAGCATGATCGCGCGCGAGTCTCGATCGGACCAGCCGCGGTTCAGCCCTTCCGCCAGGTCCGCCAGCGCCAGATTGGCCAGCCGCATCGGCACGTTCAGTTCGCGACCCAGCGCGGTAGCCAGGGACACGTCCTTGTGCGCCAGCCGCAACGCGAACGCCGGCGGTTCGTATTTGTTCGGCAGGAACTGATCGGTCAGCGAGTCGAACGCACCGCGCCGGCCGATCGCGCCCTGACGTACCGCCTCCCAGATCGCCAGCGGCTCGATGCCCGCCTTCACGCCCATGCTGAACACTTCCGCCGCCGCAGCGGTGGCGATGTAGCCGAAGCAGTTGTGCACCAGCTTGGCGACGGACCCCGCGCCGATCGGTCCGATATAGCGCGCCGCGTCGCCGATCATGTCGAGCACCGGCTTCCACTTCGCGAAGACATCTTCGTCGCCGCCGCACCAGATCGCCAGCTTGCCGCTGGCCGCGCCGCGCGGGCCGCCGCTGACCGGTGCATCGAACAGATGTGCGCCCTTGGCGGCGAACGCCTCGTGCGCCTTTCGCACCACCGTTGGCGAATTGGTGGTGAGGTCGAAATACGCAACGCCCTTGCGGATGCCGGCGAGCAGTCCCGACGACACCGCCTCGAATTCCGGCGGGCCGGGAAGCGAGGTGAAGATCACCTCGCTCTGCTCTGCCACCGCCTGCGGTGTATCGGCCCAGATCGCACCGTCACGCAGGTGACGCGACGCCGCCTCGCGGCGGATGTCGTGCACCACGAGCGTGTCGCCGCCCGCCTTCAGCCCCTTCTGCAAGTTAGCGGCCATGCTGGCGCCCATGGTGCCGAGGCCGATGAATCCCGCCTGCATGGTTCGCTCTCCGTTACGGATTGGCCTCGAACACCTCGCGCGCGATGTTCGCCGCCGACATCGCCGCGGGCCAGCCGGCATAGAACGCGAGATGCGTGATCACTTCGGACAGTTCCTCCTTGGTGACGCCGTTGGCCAGCGCGCGCTGCAGGTGGCCACGCAACTGCTCGGGCCGATACGTGGCGATCAACGTGGCGCAGACGATCAGGCTACGGTCGCGCTTCGACAGTTGCGGTCGCTCCCACACATCGCCGAACAGCACCTTTTCCGACAGATCGATCAGCTTGGGAACCGTGCCGCGAACGCGGTCGCGCGATTCAGTCGAGGGTGCCTGCGCCATGGTTTCCTCCTTTGCGGTTGATCTCGCCGACATTGCACACCATGCGCCGATGCGAGTCCAATCAGGCGCGCTCGACCAGGAACTGCCGGTTGACGCAGTTCTCCAGTCGTCCGTCGCGCAGGAACCGCGCTGCGGTGCGTGCGGCGAAGGCGCGATTGTCGTGCATACTCTCCGGCGTAAAGAACGCCGAGTGCGGCGTCAGCAGCAGGCGATGGCGGATCCAGTCCTCGTTGCGCTGCCAGGCGGCGATCAGCCGCGCCTGCGGATTGGCTGGCTCCTGCGGCAGCACGTCCAAGCCGGCGGCCAGCACCGTGCCGTCCTTCATCGCGTCGTACAGGGCATCGATATCGACGATCGGGCCGCGCGCCGTATTGATCAGGATCATGCCGCGTTTGGCGGCTGCGAACGCATCAGCGCCGATCATGTTGCGCGTCTCCGCCGTCAGCGGGGTGTGGATGCTGACGAAGTCGCACTGGCCCATCAGTTCCGCCAGCGAATCGGCACGCCGCACGCCGATGGCGAATTGGTAGCCGTTCGGCTGGTACGGATCATAGAACACCACGTCCATGTCGAACGCCTTGGCGCGGCGCGCCGCCGCGGTGCCGATGCGTCCCATGCCGACCACGCCGTAGGTGCACACCGACAGCCGGCGGCCGAACGGATTGTGCGCCGGCCGCCAGTTGGCCCGCAGGTCGGTGCGCAATTCCGTGTCGTGATAGGCGACGCTCTTGGCCAAGGTCATCATCAGGGCGATCGCATGGTCGGCGACCTCGCGCGTGCCGTAGTCGGGCGTGTTGCAGACCGGGATGCCCAGCTTGCCGAAGCGTTCGATGTCGACATCATCATAGCCGACGCCATACTTCACGAAGATGCGGCACTTGCGCAGCTTGTCGATGTACTGGGGCGGGCACTGGCCGACCACGGCATCCGCATTGGCCCATTGCTCGTCCGTCACGTCAGCGGCATTGGCGTGGAAGTTGGTGTCGAAGCCCGGTCCCACGGCGTCGCGGGCGATCGATTGGAAGTCGGGTGCCAGGTTAGGCCAGAGGATGCGCATCGCCATGTGGGCTTCCTTGTCGTTTGCTGTTGCCCCGCATAGTGCCACCATGCGGTCGGCATACCAATCGAGGCCAGGACGATGACAGATCGTATCCGCATGACAGTCGCCGAAGCGCGCGCCTTGGGCGAGGCGGCGATGCGCGGCGCCGGATACGACGCAGATGACGCGCGCATCCTGACCGACCACGTGCTGGACGCGGCGCTGTGCGGCTACGAGTATTCCGGCCTGCCGAAGCTGCTGAACGTCATCGACTATCCGGACTTCAGGCTGCCGCGCCGACCCGTCACCGTGCTGCGCGAATCGGCAGCGACGGCGATGCTCGACGGCGGGAACAACACCGGAATGGTCGCGGCCTATCGCGCCTCCGAGGCGACGATTGCGCGTGCAACGGCAAACGGCCTCGCCATCGTCTGCCTTGGCAACACCTGGATGACCGGACGCAGTGCCTATTACTGCGAGATGATCGCGCGTGCCGGGCTGGTGGTGATCCACACCGTGTCGGCGCCGCCGGCGGTGGCGCCGTTCGGCGGCACGCGGCCGGCACTCGGCACCAACCCGATCGCCTTCGGTTTTCCGACCGATGGCGATCCGCTGGTGATCGACATGGGCACCTCGGCGTTCATGGGCACCGACCTGCAGTTGCGCGCGCGACTTGGTACGCCGCTTCCGGAAGGTGTCGCGATCGGGCCGGACGGTCAGCCGACCACGGACGCCGCAACCGCACGGCGCGGCGCGCTTCTGCCGTTCGGCGGTACTGACGGCGGCTACAAGGGCTTCGGCCTCGCGCTGGCAATGGACGCACTCGGCGCGCTGACTGCGGGCATGCGCTCGCGCGACGGGATCAGCGGCTATCTGTTCATCGCATTCAAGCCGGATCTGTTCCTGGCACCCGACGAGTACCGCCGCGAGGTCAGCCAGCGGATCGCCACCATCAAGGCCACGCCGCGTCAGTCGGGCGTGACGGAGATCCGCATTCCGGGCGAGCGTGCCTATGCCACGCGCGCGCGCCTGATGCGCGAAGGCATCGAGATCGACCGCAGGATTCACACCGCGCTGGGCCGGCTTGCCGAAGGCAGGCTCGACCACGGCGGATGAACGGAGGACACCGTCATGATGATCGTTGATGCACAGATCCACCTCTGGGCCAAAGGCACGCCATCGGCGCATCACCGCCAGACGCCCTACCTGAAAGACGAAGCGCTGGCTGCGATGGATGCCGCCGGCGTCGATCGCGCAGTGGTCCATCCGGTGATGTGGGATCCCGACTCCAACGAACTCGCCGTCGAAGCCGCACGCGCGCATCCCGACCGCTTCGCGATCATGGGCTGGATCTATCTCGACGACCCGCAGCAGCGCGCCTTGCTGGAGACCTGGAAGAGCCGCCCCGGCATGAAGGGACTGCGGTTCTACTTCTCCGACCCGCGGTCGCAGACGTGGCCCGACGACGGCACGCTCGACTGGCTGTTCCCGGTGGCGGAGCGGCTCGGTATTCCAGTGTCGCTCCAGGCCTCCGCGTTCCTGCCGCGCGTTGGCGAGATCGCCGAACGTCATCCGAACCTGCGCATCAGCATCGATCACATGGGGGTGCCGCGCGCCACGCAGGGCGCAGACTCCGCCTATCGCAACCTGCCGCAACTGCTGGCGCTCGCGAAGCATCCGAACGTCGCAGTGAAGGCGACCGGCCAAGCCGGATACGCGGTGGACCAGTATCCGTTCCCCAGCATCCACGACGCATTGCACCGGGTGTTCGACGCGTTCGGACCGCGCCGCATGTTCTGGGGCACCGACATCACCCGCATGCACTGCACCTGGCGGCAGTGCATCACGCTGTTCACCGAGGAACTGCCGTGGCTGAACGGGCCCGATCTCGACCTGGTGATGGGCCGCGCCTTCTGCGACTGGATCGGCTGGCAGGTCTGACCGGTTTTACTGTCCCAGCGAGACGCCGCCGAACGGCTGACCGCCCAGGAAGTGCAGCTTAAACCCCTGCACGTTCTTCCGCACCGGAACATAGGCCTTCACGTTGGCCAGTCGCACCAGGAACACGTCGTCGTACACCGCCTTGTCCGCCGTGATGTACAGCTTCGCGCGCTCGTCCTGGTTGGTGACGATGTTGGCCTTCTGCACCGCGTCCGTGTAGGTCTGGTTGCACCAGTGTCCGCCATTGCCGGGATTGTTGCAGGTGAAACCAAGCAGCAGCTCGCTCGGATCCGGGTAGTCCCATGTGCCTCCCAACATGCCGACACTCGGCTCGCCGGCGCGCGAGCGCTTCAGGTACTCGCCCCATTCAAATGTCGTGATGTTGGCGGTCACGCCGATCGCCGCCCAGTCAGACTGGATCATCTCGGCCGCACGCCGACCGTTCGGCATATAGGCGCGCACCACCGGGATCGCCCACAGATCGATGGTGAAGCCGTTGGGATACCCCGCATCCGCCAGCAGCTTCTTCGCCGCCGCCGGATCATGCGCATACGGCTTCAGCGACGCGTCGTGGCCCCACAACGATGGCGGCACAAGTGATGCGGCCGGCGTGCCGGCACCCTGGAACACCGCATTTACCAGCGCGTCCATGTCGATGGCCTGCGCCAGCGCCAGCCGCACGCGCCGATCGTCCAGCGGCTTGCGATCGACCCGGAAGCGCAGGTAATTGGTGCCGACCACGTCGGCCTCCTGCACCTTGATGTCGGGATTGGTGCGCAGCGTCGGCAGGTCCGCGGGATTCGGATAGCGCGCGACTTGGCATTCATTGGTGCGCAGCTTGGCATAGCGCACCGA
>DASSRN010000490.1:0-3160 GCA_035701785.1 Acetobacteraceae bacterium
TCGCCACTGGTGCGGAACTGGCGCCGGCCGTCATGGGTCAGCGCGAAAGCAAGCGCCTGGCACAGGTCGTCGCGATCGGCAGGGTGCAGCGGTTCGTGCGGTTCGTCTGGCATGCATCGAAGCTAACGGGATGCTTGGAACAAATCAAGAACACCCCTCACGCCGCCGCACGTTGGGGCATCGCCGCGGCATCCTCCAGGATCATCGCTGCCGCCTTCTCGCCAATCATGATGGTCGGCGCATTGGTGTTGCCGCCGACCACCACCGGCATGATCGACGCGTCCGCCACGCGCAGTCCGCCGATGCCGTGCACGCGAAGCCGCGGGTCGACCACCGTGTTCGGCCCATGCCCCATCGCGCACGAGCTGGTGGGATGCTGATTGGATACGCCGCTCTCGCGCACATAGGCGGCGAGCTCCGCGTCGCTGGTCACTGCCGGCCCCGGCTGGAGTTCCTCCGCCACATACGGCTTCAGCGCCGGCTGCTCGGCGATCCGGCGTGCCAGGCGAATGCCGAAGATCACCGCCTGCATGTCGTACTCGGAGCGCAGGTAGTCGAACAACACTGATGGGGGCGCCAGCGGATCGGCGCTGGCGAGGCGCACCGCGCCACGCCCGTCGCAGCGCAGATGCACCGGACTGATGGTGAAGCCAGGGAACGGGTGCGGCACGATGCCGTTCCGGTCGCGCCGCAGTGTGCTCCAGTTGAAGATGTTGAGCTGAATGTCGGGACGCTCGAGCCGCGGATCGCTGCGGGTGAACACGCCGGCATGTATGCCATTGCTCGCCATCGGGCCACCGCGGAACAGCGCGTACTGCACGCCGGCCGACAGCTTCCGCAGCTTGCTGCCTTCCAGGTCGTTGAGCGTGATCGCCTTTGTGCAGCGCCACGCCACGTAGGAGTTGAAGTGGTCGTGCAGGTTGGAGCCGACCGCCGGCATGTCCCGCAGCACCGGTACGCCGAAATCCTGCAGATGGTCTGCCGGGCCCAGACCCGACAGCAGCAACAGCTGCGGCGATCCGTAGGCGCCTCCGGAGACGACGATCTCGCCGCGTGCGCGCGCGGTCTCGCGGCCTCGCGCGGTGTGGAATTCGACACCGACTGCGCGGTTGTTCTCGATCAGCACGCGCGTCGCGTGGGCACCGGTGCGGATCACCATGTTCGACCGGTTCCGGGCCGGTTTCAGATAGGCCTGTGCGGCACTCCAGCGGCGGCGGTTCAGCGTGGTGGTCTGGTAGTAGCCGCAGCCCTCCTGCTGCGCGCCGTTGAAGTCCGGATTGCGCGGGATGCCGGCCTGCACGCAAGCCTCCAGCACCGCATCGGCGAGCTCGAAGTGACCCGGCTGATCGGACACGTGCAGCGGGCCGCCGACGCCGTGGAACGCATCGGCGCCACGCGTCTGGTTCTGCGCCTTCTTGAAATAGGGCAGGACAGAATCCCAGTCCCAGCCCTCGCAGCCGCGCTGCCGCCACTCGTCGTAGTCGGCGTGGTGGCCGCGGATATAGACCATGCCGTTGATCGAACTCGAGCCGCCCAGCGTCTTGCCTCTCGGCAGATACAGACGGCGGTTGCCAAGCTGCGGCTGCGGCTCGGTCTCGAAGCGCCAGTTCACCAGCGGATCGACATAGGTCCGTGCATAGCCGAGTGGGATATGGATCCACGGATTGCGGTCAGGCGGCCCGGCCTCCAGCAGCAGCACGCGGTGGCGGCCCGATTCCGACAGCCGCGATGCCACCACGCAGCCGGCCGAGCCGGCACCCGTCACGATGAAGTCGTAGGTCTGTTCGTTGTCTGTCATGCGGTTCCCCATCCGCATGACAGCCTGCCGTCATGGCGACCGAGGTCAAGTGCTCCGAACCGGCTGTCTGTGTTGCGGCCGGTTCGGTCAGTCGCTTGGCAGCCGGATCGCATGCCTTAAGATGACGCTGCAGAAAACAGGGGGCAGCAATGGCGAACAGAGATACGCCAGATCAGATCCGGCGGGCAGTGTTGGGGGGCGGAGCGCTGGTTGCGGCCGCCGGGTTGAGTCTGATCGAGCAGGCGCACGCGCAGGCGCCTGCCAGCAGCAAGCTGCAGGAGGTGCTGAAGCGCGGCAAACTCGTCGTCGGTACCGGCACGACGAATCCACCGTGGCATTTCGAAGATGACAACGGCAACCTGGTCGGCATGGACATCGACATGGCCCGGCTGTTCGCGAAAGGCCTGTTCGACGACCCGAACAAGGTCGAGTTCGTGCGCGAGGCGGCGGATGCGCGCATCCCGAACCTGATCACCAACAAGATCGACATCGTCGCGCAATTCATGACGATCACGCCAGGCCGGGCGCGGCAGGTGGAATTCACCGTCCCTTACTATCGCGAAGGTGTCGGCTTGATGGTGCTGAAGGACGGCAAGTACAAGACATACGAAGACCTCAAGGCCGCGGGCGCCAACGCCACGATCGCCTGGCTGCAGAATGTTGGAGTTGAGGACTACACGCGGATGGTGCTGCCGCAGATCAAGATCCTGCAGGTCGAGAGCATCGACGCCACATTCCAGGCGATGAACGCGCGGCGGGCCGACGTGACCGCCAGCGATGAATCCACGATCCGCTGGCTGACTACCAAGTTTCCCGATCGCTACCGCGACACCGGATTTGGCTGGATGCCGAATTCGTATGCATTTGCGGTCGCGCCGGGCGATCCTGTCTGGCTCAACTGGATCAACACGCAGGTGCGTGAAGCATTTCTAGGCGTGGACTACGAGTACATGAAGGCGTCCTACAACAAGTGGTTCGGTATCGAGTTGCCGCCCGCCAAAGTCGGCATTCCCAGGGAGTATGGCCTCGTCTAAGCCGCTCCGTGGCGCTTCGCTACAACTTCAACTGGCCGGTCATCTGGCGCAATTCCGACAAGCTCTACAGCGGGCTTGCGCTGGGATTGGCGATCGCGGTGGTGTCGCTGCTGATCGGCTGCGTGATCGGCATCGCGCTTGCCGCCTGCCGCCAGTCGCGCAATCCCCTGCTGCGGCTGCCGGCGGCGGCGTTCGTCGAAGTGGTGCGCAACACGCCGCTGCTGATCCTGGTGTTCTTCATCTATTTCGGTCTGCCCGAGCTTGGCTTCACAGCATTCGACAATATCGAGAGCTTCACGGCGACGCTGGCGATCTATGCCGGCGCCTA
>DASSRN010000491.1:0-11986 GCA_035701785.1 Acetobacteraceae bacterium
CCGTCCGAGATCACCATCAGAATCCGCCGGTGCTCCGCGCGCGCCAGCAATCGCCGGTACGCCCACAGCAGTGCCTCGCCGTCGATGTTCTCCTTCAGCAGGCCCTCGCGCAGCATCAGCCCGAGGTTCTTGCGCGCCCGCCGCCACGGCGCATCCGCCGCCTTGTAGATGATGTGGCGCAGATCATTGAGCCGGCCGGGATTGCGGGGCTTGCCGTCCTGCACCCACTTCTCGCGGCTCTGCCCGCCCTTCCAGGCGCGTGTGGTGAAGCCGAGCACCTCGACCTTCACCGCGCAGCGTTCCAGCGTGCGCGCCAGGATGTCGCCGCACATCGCCGCCACCGTGATCGGCCGCCCGCGCATCGACCCCGAGTTGTCGATCAGCAGCGTGACCACCGTGTCGCGGAACTCCATGTCGAGTTCGCGCTTGTACGACAGCGCCTGCAACGGGTTCACCACCACGCGCGACAGCCGTCCCGCATCCAGCAGACCTTCGTCCAGGTCGAACTCCCAGGCGCGCGTCTGCTGCGCCAGCAGTCGCCGCTGCAGCCGGTTCGCCAGCTTGGAGATCACCCCTTGCAGATGCTGCAACTGCTGGTCCAGCTGCTGGCGCAGTCGCGTCAGTTCATCAGGATCGCACAGTTCCTCCGCTTCGGTCTCCTCGTCGTATAGACGCGTGTAGGCACGATAGACCGCCTCGTTGTCGGGGTTCGGCCGTTCGCGCCGCGGCTGCGGGCCGCCAGGCCGGTCGTCGCCCTCCGCAATCGCCGCTTCGTCGTCCGATTCGGTGCCTTCGTCGTCCGCCGCGTCGCCTTCCATCTCTTCGGGGTTGGCGCCCAGCATGCTGTCCTGCTCGGCCTCGCTCTCGCCCGAGCCATCCTGCTGCTCGTCCTGCTGGCCGGACTGTTCGCCGCCTTCCTCGCCGTCCTCGGTCTGGTCCTCAGGTTCGGCGTCGCTCTCGGCCTCCGCGAGATCCAGCGCCGCCAGCAGCCTGCGCGCGGCACGGGCATAGGCGCGCTGGTCGTCCTGCGCATCCCGCATCTCGGTCAGCGCGGTGTCCGCGGTCTCGCCCAGCGTGTCGCGCCACAGGTCCAGGATGCGCTGTGCCGCCGGCGGGCTCTTCTCGCCCGACATCTGCTCGCGCGCCAGCAGGGACAGCGCCGCCTGGATCGGCAACTGGTCCTTGCGCGTCATGCGGTCGTAGCCTTCCGCCTCGCACTCCTCCGCAAGCTTCGAGGACAGGTTGGCGGCGACGCCGGCCATGTGGCGCGAGCCCACCACCTCGACCCGCACCTGCTCCAGCGCGTCGTATACGTCCTTCGCCTCGCGCCGGGCCGGCATGCGGGACGCATGTACAGCGTCGTCGTGGTGACGCAGCCGCAGCGCGAGCGCATCCGAGGCGCCGCGCAGCCGCGCCATCTCCGCCGGCGGCAGTGCGCGCGTCGGCAGCGGCAGTCGCGCACGCTTGCCCGAAAGACCGGATGGCCCGGGCTGGAACGCCACCTGCACGTCGGGAACTTCGGCGATCGCGCGCAGCACGCCGGCAGTGGCGCGCTTGAACTCTTCTGCGCGGGTGTTGTCCTTGTTGGTGCCGCTCATCTCTCAAGCCTTTGGCAATGGGATGCCGCTGTCATTCCCTCCCCCGCGCAGGGCGCGGGGGAGGGTCAGGGAGGGGGTCTTGCAGCCGAGGCAGGAACTCGAAGGAGCCCGCATCGCGCGACGTTTCCCGACAGCGACAGAAAAGCGCCTGTGGTCACGCCTGCGACGGGATGCGCTGGGCTGCCACTTCCGCCGGCAGCATCCGGTGCCGCCGTATGTTCTCGACTTTGGCTGTCCATCACTGAAGATCGCCGTCGAAGCAGACGGCGGGCAGCATAACCAGCCCGGAGAGCACGCGGCGCGTGACCGGTACCTGCAAGAACGCGGTTGGCTGGTGCTGCGCTTCTGGAACAACGAAATGCTTGAGAACATCGACGGCGTCATTGCCGTGATCCACAAGGCCTGTCAGCAGCGGGCGGCAACCCCCCTCCCCAACCCTCCCCCACTGCGCGGGGGAGGGGGCGCTGAGGGTCAATTGAACTTCCGGGTGGTGAACCCGCCGGTCGGGATCTCCTCGTTGAAGCAGCGCTGGTAGTATTCGCCTACCGTCGCCCGCTCCGCCTCGTCGCACTTGTTGAGGAACGTGACCCGGAATGCGAAGCCTACCTCACCGAAGATGCGGGCGTTCTCCGCCCAGGTGATCACCGTCCGCGGTGACATCACCGTGGAGATATCGCCGTTGATGAACCCCGCCCGCGTCAGATCGGCCAGTGCCACCATCGCCTCGATGCGCTTCTTCATCTGCGCATCCTTCGGATCGGCGCCCAGCTTCGCCAACACGATGTTGGTCTCCATCGCGTGCGGCAGATAGTTCAGCGTCGCCACGATGTTCCAGCGGTCCATCTGGCCCTGGTTGATCTGCTGCGTGCCATGATAGAGGCCCGTTGTGTCGCCCAGCCCCACCGTGTTCGCGGTAGAGAACAGCCGGAAAGACGGATGCGGCCGGATCACCCGATTCTGGTCCAGCAGCGTCAGCTTCCCCTCAACCTCGAGCACCCGCTGGATCACGAACATCACGTCCGGGCGGCCGGCATCATATTCATCGAACACCAGCGAGCAGGCGTGCTGCAGACACCAGGGCAGGATGCCTTCGCGGAACTCGGTGACCTGCTTGCCGTCCTTCAGGACGATCGCATCCTTGCCGATCAGGTCGATGCGGCTGATGTGGCTGTCGAGGTTCACACGGATGCACGGCCAGTTCAGGCGTGCCGCTACCTGCTCGATATGCGTGGACTTGCCGGTGCCGTGGTAGCCCTGGATCATTGTACGACGGTTGAAGGCGAACCCGGCCAGGATCGCCAGCGTTGTCTCGCGGTCGAACTTGTACGCGGTGTCGACGTCCGGCACATGCTCGGTGCGTACCGAAAACGCGGGCACGGTCATATCGGTATCGATGTCGAACGCCTCGCGCGCCGACACCTTGGTGTCCGGGGCGTCAATAGCTGAAGTCGGACGAATCTCGGCCAGAGTGGCAACCTTGTTCATCGGCTGGGCGGTTCCTGTGTGATCCGGGAAAGTCTAACGCCGGCTGGCGCTGGCGCAAAGCCGGGGTTACCCCGCGGCGGCCGCGCTGGGCGCCGGCATCAGCCGCGAGCGCAGTGCAGCATAGGCGAGGTTGATCGTCTTAAGTCGCTCTTCGGCAGCGCGGTCGCCACCATTCGCGTCAGGATGGTGGCGCTTCGCTAGCTCCTTGTAGCGCATCTTCACCGCGTCCAGCGTCGTGGGCCAGGACAGGCCCAATGTGGCGAGCGGCTCGCGCAGCTCCGGCGGTGTCCGCTCGGACGGCGCCGACGGCCCACGCTTCACCCGGCCGGCGGCAAGCAGGTGCAGCGGGTCGCGCAGCAGTTCCTCGTCCCACGCCGCGGTTTTGCCGAGGCGCCCCAACGGCCAGGACGGGCGCTGCCAGGCAGTGTCTGCCCGCAGCTGCGCCTCGATCTCGCCCGGTGACATGCCCTTGTAGTAATCCCACGACGCGTTGTAGGCGCGTACGTGCTCCAGGCAGAACCACCAGTAATCCTTCAGGTCCCGGCGCGACTTCGGCGCCCGGTACTCGCCCATCGCCTCGCAGCCCGGCATCTCGCAGGCTCGCCCTGGCGCGGCGGGATCGGGCGCATAAGCCCGGGCTCGAGGTACACGACGGCTCATGGTGCCGTTATGGGCGGCTTGGCGGGTGATTGGCAATGGCTATTGGCGCTGCTCGGGGAACGTCCGATATGTCGGCAATGCACACGCGCGCCGCAAGGCTGGAGGCGGTACTGACCCAGGCATTTTCGCCCACCCTGCTGCGCATCACCGACGACAGCGCCCGCCATGCGGGGCACGCCGGCGCGCGGCCTGAAGGAGAGACGCATTACCACGTGCTGCTGGTATCGCAGGCGTTCAGCGGCATGCCGCGTGTGGCCCGCTCGCGCGCCGTACACGCGGCGCTGGAAGCCGAATTTGCCCGCGGCATGCACGCGCTGTCGCTGACCCTCCGGGCGCCGGACGAGTCCGCCTAGCGATCAGGCGGCCTCGTCCCACTCCACGTCGCGGTGGACATGGACCGACATCAGCAGGCCGAACCCGACCATCACCGTGATCATCGCCGACCCGCCGTGGGAAACCAATGGCAAGGGAACACCGCCCACCGGGATCGCACCCATCACCATCGCGATGTTGACGAACACATACAGGAAGAAGTTCATCGCGATACCGAACGCCACCAGTCGGCCGAATTGATTGCTAGATCTCAGCGAGATAGCCATACCACCCAGCACAATCAGGCCCAGCAGCGCCAGCACCGCGACGCCGCCCATGAAGCCGAACTCCTCGCCGATCATGGTGAAGATGAAGTCGGTCTGCTTCTCCGGCAGAAAATCCAGATGGCCCTGCGTGCCTTGCAGGAACCCCTTGCCCCACATTCCGCCTGAACCCAGCGCGATCTTCGACTGGATGATGTTGTAGCCGGCGCCCAGCGGATCGCTCTCCGGATGTAAGAACGTGTCGATCCGCGCGCGCTGATAGTCGTGCAGATGGCTGTAGGCGAACTGAGCGGCGAATGGCACCGGCAGCGCCACCAGCGCGAACTTCCACCAGCGCACACCGGCGGCGAAGAACATCGCGCCGCCCAGCAGCCCGGTGATCACGCCGGTGCCAAGGTTCGGCTCCTTCACGATCAATGCCACCGGCACCAGCATGGCGATCACCGGCCACGTCAGAAACAGCGGATTTCCGATGCGTTCCCACGACGCGCGGTGGAACCACGACGCCAGCGCCAGCACTAGTGTGATCTTCATCAGCTCCGACGGCTGAAGCTGTAATCCACCCAGTTCGATCCAGCGCTGTGCGCCCTTGCCGGCATGGCCATAGCGCATCACCAGCACCAGCAGCACAAGCGCCACGACGTAGCTCGGCCAGGCCAGTCGGGCGATGAAGCGGATGTCGACCAGCGCGATGCCGATCATCAGCACCAGGCCGGTGGCGAAGCGCAGCATGTGCCGCGAGGCATACGGCTCCGGCGCACCACCCGCGGCGCTGTACAGCGCGGCGTAGCCGACGGCGGCCAGCGCGCAGAGCAGCACCACGTAGAGCCAGCTCACCTGCCAGACCTTGGCGCCGAGATCGAACGACGCCTCGCGCCACAGGCGTCCGTCCCTCATCGGGGCTCCTCGCGCTGCGCGACCTGGGCGCCCCCCGGGTCTTCACGTCCGGCCGGGTCGCGCTGCAGCGTGTCCATCATGATGTCGCGCGCGATCGGCGCGGCCGCGGCGGCCCCGGCATTGCCGTGCTCCACCACCACCGACACCGCGTAGCGCGGCGCGTCGTACGGCGCATAGGCGACGAACAGCGCGTGCGGCCGGAACTGCCACGGCAGTTTGGAACTGTCGAAATTGCCCTGCTCGCGCAGTTCGCGCGATACCCGGCGCACCTGCGATGATCCGGTCTTGCCTGCCATCTGCCAGCGCGGGTCAGGCAGCCTGGCACCCGGCGCGGTGCCGCCGCCCTCGTTCACGACCGCCCACATGCCCTCGCGGACGATGTGCAGGTTCTTGTCCGAGACGCCCAGGCTGGGCCAGTCGGTCGCCTTGGACCCAGGCTGCAGCACGCCGCCCAGCTTCCGGGTCAGGTGTGGCTCTACCTTGCGTCCTGTGGCAACGCGCGCCGCGTAGGTCGCAAGCTGCAGCGGCGTGACTTGGATGTAGCCCTGGCCAATGCCGGCGACGACGGTGTCGCCGATCGCCCAGGCGTGCCCATGGCCCTGCCGCCACTCGCGGGTCGGCACGAAGCCGGTGCGCGCGCCGGGCAGGTCCACCTCGAGCTCGGTGCCCATGGCGAACAGGCGCGCCATCGCCGCGATGCGGTCGATGCCGACGCGCCGCGCGGTTTCGTAAAAGAAGACGTCGCAGCTATTCTTGAGCGCGCCGCGCAGGTTGAGCGAGCCGTGTCCCTCCTTGCGCCAGCAATGGAACCGCGCGTTGCCCACGTCGATGTAGCCGGAACAGTGCACCGCATCGCCCGGCGCGATCGCGCGCGCCTCCAGCGCTGCCATCGCCACAGCCATCTTGAACGTCGACCCAGGCGCATACACGCCGGCGATCGCCCGATTGAGCAGCGGCGTGCGCCGATCGCGGGCCCACGCGGCCCATTGCGCCTGCGACACGCCCGAATTGAACAGCGACGGATCGAACGAAGGGTTGGTGCCCATCGCGAGCACCTCGCCGTTGCGGCAGTCGAGCACGACCGCCGATGCGCTCTCGTCGCCCAACCGCCGCAGCACCGCCTGCTGTAGCCCGGTATCGAGCGACAGACCGAGTTCCTCGCCCTGTTTGCCCTCCTGGCGATCCATTTCACGGATCACCCGCCCCAGCGCGTTCACCTCGAGCTGGACCGCACCCGCCGTGCCGCGCAGATCGAGGTCGCGCTCCTTTTCAAGGCCGGCGCGCCCGATCCGCAGGCCAGGCAGGGCCAGTTCCGGATCATCCACGACATCGTCGTCGGACGGTGGTGCGACGTAGCCGACAATGTGTGCGAGCTGTTCGCCGAACGGGTATTGCCGCGTGGTGCCGACATCGACCAGGACGCCCGGCAGGTCGGGCGCATTCACCTCGATCGCGGCCATCTCGTTCCATGTCAGGAACTCGCGCACCATGACCGGGATGAAGCGGCGATGGCGGTGCACTTCCCGTTCGATGCGGGCGCGCTCGTAGTCGGCCAACGGCACGATGCGGGCGAAGTTGTCCAGGGTGCTGGTTACGTCGGAGGTCTGTTCGGCGATCAGCAGAGCGCGCCAGTTCAGCCGGTTACCCGCCACCACCGTTCCGGCGCGATCTAGCATCCTCCCGCGTGGCGGCGCGATCAGCCGGGCGCTGATCCGGTTCTCCTCGGCGAGCGTGGCGTAGCGGCCGCCATCCTGCACCTGTACCTGATAGAGCCGCGCCGCAAGCACGCTCAGCGCCGCAACCTGGCCGCCCATCATCAGCAGCGCGCGGCGGGTAAAGACTCTGATGCGGCCCTGCTCGTGCAGCATCACGCACGCTCCGGATCGGCAATAGTGCCGTATGCGCGCAGAAACAGGATAGCGAACGCCGGATAAAGCGCGACGGATAGCAGCGCCTCGAACAGCGCGGGTCCCACCGGCAACGGCTGGAATAACAGAGCCGCAATGAGTGCCCAGGCAAGCAGCGCCGCCCCCAGCGCAAAGCCGCAGAACGCCAGCCAGCCTGACAGGAAGCCTTTCGCCAGAAGCATAGGGCGCCAGCGCAGCGACAGCCCGTGCACCGTGAGTAGCGTGAGCGGACCGACCCCGAGCGGGAGATAACCCAGCAGGTCGAACAGCAGTCCGATCAGG
Source organism: Acetobacteraceae bacterium (assembly GCA_035701785.1). GTDB lineage: Bacteria > Pseudomonadota > Alphaproteobacteria > Acetobacterales > Acetobacteraceae > JAMXLO01. Next base: position 7,426 of record DASSRN010000491.1, read on the forward strand.
AACATGACGGGCGGCGGCAGCGCCGTGGGCCGCGCCAGCGACCAGACGTAAACGCAAGGCAGCGTGATCGCGAAAAGCAGCGCCGCCTGGTCCGCGATGCCGAACGGGATCTGGGTCAGCAGCATCAGCATCACCGTGCACCCCGCCGGAAACGCACAGCGCGCCGCGATATCCAGGCGCCGACCGAGCGAAATCCGCGGCCGAATGCCAGGTGCCTGCTCGGGACGTGCCATCAACGGCCCCGCCGCTCGGGCAACCGGAGCGGTGCCTCAGGCGTTGCCACGCCTCCCATCCCGTAGTCGAAGATGCGCACAACTTCGAGCCGGTCGAGCATTGCCGCCGGCACGACCTCGGGCACGTTGGTCGCCGATACGTGCACCGACCCGACCGGCAGGTTCGCGGGGAAGGCAGCCGCCTCGGCACTGGTGACGACCCGCTCGCCCTCCTGCGGCGCGCTGCCCTCAGGCCAGTACAGCAGACGCGGGCGTGCACCATTTGTGCCGACCAAGATCGCGTGCGCGCGCGACGTCTCCAGGATCACGGGGATGCGGCTGTTCAGGTCGGTCAGCAGCAGCACCCGCGCGGTGCGCGCCCCTATCTCTGTGACCCGTCCGACCAGCCCGCGCTCGTCCAGTGCGATTTCGCCCTTGTGGATGCCGTGATTTGGGCCGGCTGCAAGCAGCACCGCCTTGGCGTACAGCCCGCCAGCATCAGCGACTACCCGGGCAGTGACATAAGATGGGGCCGGATCCGGGATCCAGCGCAGATTAGCCTTGAGCCGCTGGTTCTCGGCGTCCAGCGCCAAAGCCACCGACTGCCAGCGCAGCAGGCGCTCGTTCTCCTCGCGCAGGCGGGCATTCTCGGCGCGGAGTTCCCAAAGGCCCGAGACAGCGGCGACACTCTGGTGCAGACCCCCGAGCGGCTCGGCCAGCAACAGGTAGATTGGCGCGAGTGCATCGGCCAACACCATCCGTGCGCGATCGGCCAACAGCGCATCGGCCTTGCCGAGCAACATCAGGCCGAAGGAAGCCGCGATCAGCACCGGCAGGGTCAGCTTCGCCAGTGCCTGGCGGGCCTGGATGGAGAGCCGGATCACGGCGGCTGATTTAGCTTGTGGTCCGATAGCGGGGAAGCGTGGTGTTGCGAATGGCGCAAACTCGTTGCAGTACGGGCACAGTGCTGATGTCGCCTGGAGAGGTGCGGGCAGAGCTGTTCAACGAGCCGCGCGCGCCTCCACCACATACCCGAGCGTGGGACGGCGCACGACCACTCGTGTCGCAGGCAGAAAGACGAACCTCTCCAGCAGCCACGCCGCCATGTGCTCCATCGTGGTGCCACCGATGCTGTCGTTGAGCAGCGAATGGTCCACCTCGGCACGCACCGACTGCACTTCGGCTTCGAGCACGGCAAGGTCACGGAGGTGCGCTGTCCATACCTCGACCAGGTAGCTGTGGCCGTGCAGCCGCGGGTCCCCTTCGGTGCGATGCGCGGCTTCGATCGCGAAGGTCACCGCCTGTTCGATCATGGCACACCCCACGCCTTGTGGGCCTGGATTGCCAGCCGCCAACGAGGATGCGCGAGGCAGTAGGCGGCAGCTAACTGCGCATTGCGCGCCCGCTCCGGCCCGTCCATCGGCGACAGCCAGTGGTGCGCGGCGGGGAAGTCTGCGAACCGCTCGGGCGGCGCGGCCAATTGCGGATACACCAGCTTCAACTCGTCTGCCTGCCGCAGGACCAGCGGCGCCACCGCCTTCGGACTCACGCACACCCAGTCGAGCGGCGCCGGCAATTGCTGCGTGCCGTTGGTTTCGACAGCGACGCTGAAGCGCCTGGCGCGTAGCGCGGCGATCAGTGGCGCGTCCGCCTGCAGCAGCGGCTCACCCCCGGTCAGCACGGTGAATCGGTCGCCCCCGTCATCCCCTGGCCACATCGCGGCGGCGGCATCCGCCAGTTCCTCGGGCCCGGCGAACCGCTCGCCGCCGAGGAAGTCGGTGTCGCAGAAGGTGCAGACAGACCTCGCCCGGTCCTCCTCTCGTCCGGACCAGAGGTTGCAGCCGGCAAACCGGATGAAGACCGCCACCCGGCCCACGTTGGCGCCCTCGCCCTGCACCGTCAGGAACAGTTCCTTCACGGTATACGTCATGCCAGCCCCCGGAACCTCCGTCTGATCGCCGTCGTGGCGAATCTGCTACTCTGCCGACGATTGACAAGGACGTGCCGCCATGGCCGCTGACAAGGACCTGGATCGCGTGGACCGCGAAATCCTACGGCTTCTCGCCGCGGATGCCTCGCTGTCGCTCGCCGACATCGCCGACCGGGTCGGGCTGACCTCCACGCCGTGCTGGAAGCGCATCCGGCGGCTGGAGCAGGCCGGGGTGATCCGTGGCCGGGTAGCGACGATCGATCCGTCCAAGGTCGGGTTGCCGGTCTCGGTGTTCGTCGCGGTGGAGACGGCAGACCACTCCGCCGATTGGCTACAGCGCTTCGCTGACGTGGTGCAGTCGATGCCGGAGATCGTCGACGCCTGGCGGATGAGCGGCGATGTGGACTACCTGATGCACGTGGTGGTGCCGGATATCGCCGCCTACGACGACTTCTACCGCCGGCTGATCGGCGCGGTCCCGCTGCGGAACGTGACCAGCCGGTTCTCCATGGAGCGGCTGAAGGCGGCGCCGCTGCCGATCTGAGCGACAACCTTTTCTTAGGAGGGCTGTGGTTCTCTGTGCCCGGTCTACACAGGGGGGCAGCCGTGCCGAGCAGCCGCTTGATCAATCGGAACGTCGTGGCCGAGCGTGGCCGGACCAGTATGCGCCTGGAGCCCGAGCTTTGGGACGCGCTAGCCGAGATCTGCCGGCGCGAGGGGCAGGACATGAACCGGCTGGTCCGCCAGATCGAGGCGACCGGCCATGCCGGCGGCCGCACCAGTGCGGTGCGGGTGTTCGTGCTCCAGTATTTCCGGGCCGCTGCCAGCGAGGCCGGGCATGAGGCAGCGAGGCACGGCGGGGCCGGCGAGCCCGCGCTCGCGCGGTTTCCGATCCACGCCGCGTAAGGCGTTCGACTAATGCAGCGCCTGCCGTGCGCTGCTTTTGTCGTCCTGTAACGCCATCACGCCGCGCGGCTCAGCATATTGACGGTCCATGCAACGCATTGAAGCACCACCTTGCCAACGGCAGCGTCGAACGCCTCGACAAGACTGTCGACGCTGTTTTTGCCAGCCATGGACTGCTCAGTGACCAGCGTGTGACCTAGCATGCGGTGATCAGGCATCTTGACCAGTCTAAGGTCGAGGGCGACCACAGCTACGGGGGTTTGGTTGCTCCCACTGTCATACAAGGCCTCGAATTGTCTCACCTCGGTCCCGAGAACGTATTCAGGTGTCACTGTCCGTGCGTCACGCGCTACCTCCGCAATGCTCCCGTCATTCTCGAACGCATCGATCAAAAGGGTTTGCACCAGAACCGGAACCCGGTCGGTCCAAAGCGAGTTTGCGTAATAGTCGAACCTTGTCCGGTCACGGACCAGCGCGATGCGATCCGTATCCAGGCTCTCGGATGCTGTCGGGATGTCGACCACCAACCGCTTTCGCAGGGTGCGCGAACGCGAATGTTGCTCTGCTACGGGGCTGATCCGGTAAATTTGCGGCGCAGGTGGGCTCGAAAGCACGCTGCAGCAGGCGACAGAAGCCACGCATGGCGCGATCAGCATCTGCCGGCGAGAGAGTCGCGGGATCATCGCGGTTGATAGCCTTCGCGCTTGTCTCCCAGCAGCAGCCGGCTTGGGTCACGCTCGAGCCCCGTTGAGACCCGGTTGAGGCTGGCAACCAGCCGGCGCGTCTCGGTGAGCAACTCGTCCACCTGTGCGACACTATTGGTGGTCAACTGCCGCAATCCAGGACGGCTGGCCTGCACCACGGTGTCGATGTCGGACGCAAGTTTCGTCGCGTGGTCGAAAGCCTCGCGTGCCGAGGCGATGAGTTGATCGCTCTTGTCCGATGCTCGCTCGAAATTCGCCGCCATGGTCTTCAGCGATGCACTGGCGGCGACCAGGTTGTGCATGACTGCGCCACTGTCGGTCATCAGCTGGTCGATGTCCTTGCTGCGATGCGCCAGCACGCCCGTCGTGTCACGTAAGTTGCCAAGTGTCTGGGCAATCGCGGCGCGGTTATCGTCATCGAGCAGCGACTCCAGCCGATCCCCGATGATGATCAATCGCCCTACCAGCTCCGGTGCATTGTTGAAAACCTGCTGCAGTGATGACGGCCGCGACGCGATTCGGGGATATCGGCGATCCGCCAGTGCGGCGACAGGAGGCGCACCGCGTGTCCCGCCCGATATCTCGACATAGCTGACCCCCGTCAGCCCCTGGCTCTCGATGGACGCCACCGCGTCGGAGTGGACCGTAACGGTGCTGCGTACTTCCAGCAGCAGGGTCACGAGTTTGGGGTCGTCAGCATCGAGGTCGATCCTGACGACCCGACCGACATCGATCCCGTTCAGCCGGACGATCGCTCCAGTGGCCAGGCCGCTCACCGGCCCTTCGACGCTCGTCTCGACATACTGATA
>DASSRN010000492.1:0-7132 GCA_035701785.1 Acetobacteraceae bacterium
AACCGATACTGCCGCCTATGTCGAGGACTGGCGTCGGCTGTATCGCGGGCGCACTCCAGCGGTGGTGCGTCCTGCGAGTACCGAGGAGCTGGCCCAGGCCGTCAGATTGTGCGCCGAGGCGCGCGTGCCGCTGGTGCCGCAGGGCGGCAACACCTCGATGGTCGGCGGTGCAACGCCGTCCGAGACCGGCACGGAGCTGGTGCTGAGCCTGGCGCGCCTGACGCGCATCCGCGACATCGACCCGCTGGACCTGACCATGACGGTCGAGGCCGGGGTGACGCTGAAGGCAGCGCAGCTTGCTGCGGCCGAGGCGCGCTGTTTGCTGCCGCTGTCGATCTCGTCCGAGGGCAGCGCGCAGATCGGCGGCGTGCTGGCGACCAACGCCGGCGGCAACAACACGGTGCGCTACGGCAACGCGCGCGACCTGGTGCTCGGGCTGGAGGTGGTGCTGCCCGATGGTACGATCTGGAACGGGCTGCGGCGGCTGCGCAAGGACAATACCGGCTACTGCCTGCGCCAGCTGTTCGTCGGGTCCGAGGGTACTCTCGGCATCATCACTGCGGCGGTGCTGAAGCTGGCGCCGCAGCCGCGCGAGGTTGCGGTGGCGTTGTGCGCGGTCGAGTCGCCGGAGGCGGCGCTTCGGCTGTTCGGCGCGTTCCAGGCGCACGATCCGGCGGCGATCAGCGCGTTTGAGCTTATGTCGGGGCTGGGCACCGACCTCGTGCTGCGCCACATCGAAGGCGCGGTGCTGCCGCTCGCCGCGCCGGCACCGAACTACGTGCTGGTCGAATTGGCGACGCCGCGGCCGGACGCCGGGCTGCGCGCGTTGCTCGAAGCGGTGCTCGAGCATGCGCTGGCGGATGGCGTGGTGGCCGATGCGGCGATTGCAGAGAGCGAGGCGCAGCGCGCGGCGATCTGGCGTCTGCGCGAGGAGCACTCCGAGGCGCAGAAGCGCGAAGGCGCCAGCGTGAAGAACGATGTGTCGGTGCCGGTGTCGAAGGTGCCGGAGTTCATCCGGCGTGCGACGGCGGCATGCGAGGCGCTGATGCCGGGCATCCGCGCAGTGCCGTTCGGCCACATGGGCGACGGCAATATCCACTTCAATCTGGTGCAGCCGGTGGGCGCCGATCCCGCCTTATTCCTGGCGCAGGATCACGCGATCATGGATACCGTGAACGAGGTGGTGCGTGCGCTCGACGGCAGCTTCTCGGCGGAGCACGGCATCGGCAAGCTGAAGCCATACATGATGCCGGACTGGCGCGGCGGCGCCGAGTTGGCAGTGATGCAGCGGATCAAGGCGGCGCTCGACCCATTGGGGATCATGAATCCCGGCAAGGTGCTGCCATAATCGTTCACCGCCAGGATGGCACCGAGGCCTGGCTCAATCGTATCGGCACTGCGGTTCCGTCGCACGATATCCATGCCGAATTCGTCGACTTCGCGCGGACGGCGCTGGCGGATGCGCGCAGCCGGGCGCTGTTCGACCGCATGGCGGACCTTGCCGAGATCGAGCACCGCTTCTCGTTCTTCGCGCCAGGGCCGAAGCCACGCGATCACGTGCTTGACAGCGACGGCTTCTATATGCGTCGCGCGTTCCCCACCACGGGTGCACGCATGGCACGGTATCGCGATGCGGCGCTGTCGCTGGCGCGGCAGGCGATCGAGCGGCTCGACATCGACGGGGAGCGCGCTGCGATCAGCCACCTGATCGTCGCCAGCTGTACCGGCTTCACCGCGCCGGGACTCGACTTCGACATCATACAGGCGATCGGGCTTTCACCATCGGTCGAACGCACCATCGTGGGGTTCATGGGCTGCTTCGCCGCGGTGAATGCTTTGAAACTGGCGCGGCACATCGTCCGCTCCGAGCCGCATGCCAAGGTACTTGTGGTGACACTGGAGCTTTCCAGCCTGCATCTGCAGGAACAATGGGAGCTCGAGAAGATGCTGAGCTTCCTGTTGTTCGGCGATGGCTGCGGCGCGTGCCTGGTGTCCGCCGAACCGGTCGGCATCGCGTTGCGCCGCTTCCATGCCGAGGTGCTGCCGCGCAGCGCCGATCTGATCACGTGGCATATCGGCGACCAGGGGTTCGAGATGCATCTGTCGGGGCAGGTGCCCGGCCGCATCCGACGCTGGCTGAAGGAGCATGGTGCGCGGCTGCTCGGTGCGCACGGCCCCGACGATATCCCGCTATGGGCGGTGCACGCCGGCGGGCGCTCGATCCTCGACGCTGTGCAGCATGGATTGCAGCTTGGGCCGCAGGCGTTGCGTTATTCGCGCGACGTGCTGCACGATTTCGGCAACATGTCGTCGGCAACGCTGGTTTTCGTGCTCGAGCGCATTCTGCGGTCGTCGGCTGCCGTGGGCGACGGCATCGCGATGGCGTTCGGCCCTGGACTGACCGTGGAAACCTTCACGTTCCATCGGCCATGAGCCTCGCAATCCGCAGCACGGCCGATGAGCGGATGGATACCGACTGCGCCGATTTTGCAGATTACCGGCGCTGCCTGCGCGATCTGTCGCGGGTCAACACCGTCACGCTGACACACCGACCGATGCTGGCGTGGCTGGCGCGGGAAACGGTGGTGATGAAGGAGTTTTCGCTGCTTGACGTCGCATGTGGCTATGGCGACGCGCTGCGTCACGTGCATCGCTGGGCGGCGCGTCGAGGGGTCGCGGCACGACTGGTGGGGGTCGACCTCAATCCGTGGGCAACGCAGGCTGCGCGGGATGCGACCGCGCCTGGTATGGCTATCGAGTACCGCAATGGCGATGTGTTCGCGACGGATGCGGCGGAGACGTTCGACTTTGTGGTGAGCTCGCAGTTCACCCATCACCTGACGGATCAGCAGATACTCGGCTTCATCGCCTGGATGGAGAATCATGCCCGGCGTGGCTGGTTCATCGGCGACCTGCATCGACATTGGTTGCCTTACTACGGGTTCGGCGTGCTGGCGTGGGCGGCACGCTGGCATCATTTCGTGCTGAGCGACGGCCGCATCTCCATCGCGCGTTCGTTTGTCGCTGACGACTGGCGGCGGCTGATCCGTGCGGCTGGTCTGCACGGCGACGTCGAAGTCAGGTGGCACATGCCCTTCCGGCTCTGCGTGGCGCGGCATTGTCCGACGTCCTGATCGTCGGTGGCGGGCCCGCCGGCGCTGTTGCTGCGGCTCATCTCGCGGCGGCGGGACGAGGGGTCACGCTGTTCGAACGCAATGCACATCCGGTGGACAAGGTGTGCGGTGATTTCCTGAGCGCAGAGGCGGTGGCGGCGCTTGACGCTCTCGGCGTCGATCTGTCCGCTGCGGCGGAGATCAGATCGTTGCGCCTGATCCATGGCGATTGCGTTGCGACGACACGACTGCCATTTGTCGGGCTTGGGCTGTCGCGGCGGACGTTGGATGAGGCGCTGCTGCGTGTCGCGGCGGAGTGTGGCACCAAGGTTGTGCGTGGACATGCTGTGCGATCGGTGCAGCGCGATCGCGGACAATGGACGGTGGATTGTGGCGCGTTCGACCGCGTCACCACGACTAAGCTGTTGCTTGCCACGGGCAAGCATAACCTGCGTGGGGCGGCGCGACAGGAGCGCGGCATCGGTCTGGTCGGGTTCAAGACCTACTACACGCTGGCGGATGCGCAGCGAGACTCGCTCCGCGGTCACGTCGAACTTGTGCTGCTGCGCGGTGGCTATGCCGGCTTGCAGCAGGTCGAAGGGGACAAGGTCGTGCTGTGCGCGGTGCTGCCGGCGGCGCGCCTGCGCACCGGTGATCGGTGGTGGAGTGGCCTGCTGGATGAACTGATGAGCGAATCGCGGCACCTGCGCGAACGGCTCGGCGGCGCGGGGGCGCTGCTCGAGCGGCCATATACGATCGCCGATCTGCCCTACGGCTATCGGCATTCACCGGATCAAGACGACCCTGCGGGACTGTTCCGTCTGGGCGACCAGGCAGCGGTGATCGCCTCGCTGACTGGTGACGGTATCGCACTGGCGCTTGCCAGCGGCACCCTTGCAGCGCGTGCCGTTTACAGCGGTCGCGACGCGCGCAGCTACCATCAGCACCTGGCGGACGGGATGGCGCGACAGATGCGCGTCGCTTCGATCGTTCACCGACTCGCTGTCACGCCTCAAACCCAGGCATGGGTTCAACGCATCTGCCGGCGATGGCCCGGTGTGATGCGACTCGCCACGTCGCTCACGCGCACGCGACTGCTCTGATCCGGCGCGCTTGCATCGAAGCATCGGCTGAAGCACAAGGTTTCGTGCCATCTCAGGGGATTCGTCTCTAAGAATGCGTTCCGGAAGGCTCGTGACCCAGCTCGACGGCTACATGTTCCGCCAGCTGCTGTTTGCCTTGCTCGCGGTGACGGGCGGACTCACGGCATTGGTGTGGCTGATCCAGTCGCTCCGCTTCGTAGAGCTGGTGGTGAATCGCGGGCTCTCGATCCTGGTGTTCATCCAGCTCACCGGATTGCTGATCCCGAGCTTCGTGGCGGTTATCCTGCCGATCACGTGTTTTGTCGTGACGCAATTCGTCTACCAGCGACTGTCTGGCGATCGCGAGATCACCGTGATGCGTGCGGCCGGACTGTCGCCGTTCGCGCTGTGTCGCCCCGCGTTGGCTGTGGCGACGTTCACCGTCATCTGTGGTTATGCGCTGACCCTCTGGATTGTGCCCGCCAGCCTGACCGCCTTCCGGGAGTATCAGTGGGAGATCCGCAATCGGATGGCGGCGTTCCTGTTGCAGGAAGGCGTCTTCACGCAGGTGAGCGACGATCTCACGGTCTATGTGAGGTCGCGCGACCCAGACGGCACGCTGCGCGGCATCCTGGTGGATGACGGACGGGATAAGACCGCGCATGCAACGATCCTGGCGGAAAGCGGTCGGCTGGTCGAAGGCACGAACGGCCCGCGCGTCATCCTGCTGAACGGCAGCCGCCAGGAAATCGATCATCAGACCGGCCGGCTGAATGTGCTCACGTTCCGGCAGAACGACATCGACCTCGCAGACAATCAGGTGGGCTCGAACGAGCGCCTGCGCGACATGTCGGAAGCATCGTTGACCGAGTTGCTCGATCCGCATCCACCCGGCGGTCGCGACATCGACAAGTGGATCGCCGAGGGACACAAGCGGCTTTCGACGCCGTTGAGTGCGGTCTCCTACACGCTGATCGCGCTGTTCGCTGTGCTCAGCGGAACATTTCGCCGGCATGGCAGCATCATCCGGCCGCTCGGGGCGATCCTGGCGATGGTGGCGCTGCTGGCGGCGGGTCTCGCGGTGCAGAACCTGGCGGCGCGCGACAATTCCATGCTGGGGCTGATCTGGTTGCAGACAATCCTGCCGGGCATCGTCTGCGCATGGCTGTTGTTCGGGCCGCAATTGCGACGAGGGGCCAGCCGGGTGGTAGAGGCGGCGGCCTGACCGATGGCGCCGCCACTCACGCTATCGATCTACATGGCGCGGCAGTTCACCGGCGCGGTCGTCGGCATGCTGCTGGCACTCTCCGGCCTCGTGGCGCTGTTCGACTTCATCGAGCTGCTGCGCCGGTCGGTCTCGCGACCTGATGCGACCTTCACTCTGGTGGCCGAGATCGCCGGGTTGCGCCTGCCCTATATCGCGATGCAGGTGCTGCCGTTCGCCGTTCTGCTGGGCGGCATGCTGTGCTTCTGGAGATTGACGCGATCGTCGGAACTGATCGTTGCCCGCGCCTCGGGTGTATCCGCCTGGGAGTTCCTGACGGCGCCAGCGTTGTGTGCAGTTGCCTTTGGCCTGATCGCCACCGTTGGGGTCAGCCCGTTGTCGTCGGTGATGTTCGGCCGCGCCGAGGTGATGGATAACACGTACCTGAAGTCGGGCAGTGGGCCGCTTGCGCTGAGCGGCGGGCAGCTGTGGCTGCGACAATCCGACCGTTCGCTCTCCCCACAAGGTATTGCGATCTTCCATGCACACGGCGTCGAAGTGCATGGCAAGCTGCTGACCGCGACGCAGGTGAGCGTATTCCGACTGGACGGACGCGACAGGCTGCTCGACCGTGTCGAGGCCGGCAAAGCGGTACTCGGCGGTGGTGCATGGTATCTGCAGAATGCACGTGTCATCCGGCCGGAGCAGATGCCGGAGTCGCCGAAGACGATCAGCCTGCCGACCGATCTGACCGTTGCGCGTGTGCAGGAAAGCTTCGCCTCACCTGATACGCTCTCGTTCTGGACGCTGCCTGATTTCATCGCATTGCTGGACCGCTCCGGGTTCTCGTCTATCCGCCACCGGCTGCATTTCCAGTCGCTGCTGGCCCTGCCGCTGCTGTGCGGCACCATGGCGCTGGTGGGGGCAGGGTTCTCGATGCGCCCGGCGCGCCGCGGCGGTGTGGCCCGGATGATCGCCAGCGGTGTGGCGACCGGCTTCGCACTGTTTGTGGTCTCGAAGATCGCCGAGGAGTTCGGCCAGTCGGGGGCTCTCCCGGTTGCGCTTGCGGCATGGGCGCCTGCTGTCTCGGGCCTGATGCTGTCGGTCGCGTTGCTGCTGCATACGGAGGACGGTTGAGCATGGCGGGGACCAGACGCATTCCGATGCTCGGATGGGCGCTGCTGGTGGCGCTGTTTGCGGGCCTGGCGATGCCGACGACCTCACGCGCGCAATTGATGAAGTCTCTGACCGATGCCAGTGGTGGTCAGCACCAGGCAAGCAGGGACCAGCCGGTCACCTTCACGGCTGATTCAGTAGAGTATGACCGCGACAATGCCCTGGTGATCGCGCAGGGTCATGTCGAAGCCTGGCAGAACGACCATGTGCTGCGTGCCGACCGCATCACGTTCGACCGCAACACCGGGATCGCAGCAGCGAAGGGAAACGTCGCCCTGCTCGAGCCGGACGGCCAGGTGCTGTTCGCCGAGTATGCGGAACTGACCCAGGACATGAACAACGGCGTGCTGCGCGACATGCGCGCCATCCTGGCCGAGAACGGCAGGCTGGCGGCGAACGGTGCACGGCGTACCGAAGGCAAGCTCAACGAGATGTCGCGCGTCGTCTATTCGACCTGCAATCTGTGCAAGGACGACCCCAGCAAGCCTCCGTTGTGGCAGATCCGGGCGCTCTCTGCCGTCCAGGATCTCGAGCACAAGAAGATCGAGTACCAGGAC
>DASSRN010000493.1:0-5307 GCA_035701785.1 Acetobacteraceae bacterium
TGTGCACCGGCTGGGCGCAGACGATCGCGATGGCGATGTATGTCGTACTGGCGCTGTCGGCCGGTGAGCATCACGTGCTGTATGCGACGGTCACGACCGAGGCCTTCGCCCAAGGCATGGCGGATGCCGCGTTCCTGACCTTCCTCTCGGCGCTGTGTTCGCGCGCGTTCACCGCCACTCATTACGCACTGCTGTCGTCGCTGGCGCTGATCTCGGTCCATACGATCGGCGGCGCCTCCGGCGTGCTGGCCGCGCAGTTGGGTTGGGTCGGCTTCTACGCGCTGTGCATGTTCGCCGCACTGCCGTCGATGGCGCTGATGATCCTGCTGCTGCGCCGGCAGCGCCTGGGATAGTCGCTACGGCAATCGCCCGGTGCAGACGAAGTGCGGGTTCTCCCAGCCCGGCTTGCCATAGCGCAGTTCATCGCCCTCGAACGTAAGCACCGTACCGCCCGCTGCTTCCAGCACCGACTGCGGCGCGCAGGTGTCCCACTCCATAGTGCGGCCGAACCGCGGATACAGATCCGCGATGCCCTCCGCGAGCCGGCAGAACTTCACGCTGGAGCCGAAGTTGATCAGCTTCGCCACGCGCTTGTCGCGCAGGAAGTCATCAAGCCGCGTGCTGTTGCCATGATAGCGGCTCGCCAGCACGGTCAGCCCCTCGTCCGGCGGCAGTCGCGCACTGACCGGTGTCTCGGTCGATCCGATCCGCTTCCACGCGCCGCGCCCGACGATCCCGCCGAACAGTTCGCCTGCCGCCGGGATGCCGACCACGCCGAGTACCGGGCGGCCGCCGCGCACCAGCCCGATATTCACGGCGAACTCGTCGTTGCCCGCGGCGAACTCGCGCGTGCCATCGAGCGGATCGACCAGCCAGTATTGTTCGGTCGGCTCGGTGACCCTGCCGCCTGCGACCTCTTCCTCGGCGATGACCGGAAATCCCGGTGTCGCCTTGCGCAGGCCGGCGACGATGATCGCTTCCGCCGCGTGGTCCGCCTCGGTCACCGGCGTTCGGTCCTCCTTGCGGATCACGTCGAAGCCGCGTCGGCGCACCGCAAGGATCGCATCGCCGGCCTCCAGCGCAAGGCGCGCAGCAAGCTCGATCAGTGCATCGTCGTCCATTATGGGCTCATACCGGGCACGCCGGATGGTGGCAACGCGCGGCGCTACACCTCGTACGGCAGGCGACCCTCGCGATAGCCATCCTCGGCGAAATGCTGTGCTCCGGAGTCTACCACACCCTTGCGTACGCTTTCGGCGACATCGGGATTATGCGTGAGGTAGTAGCGTTCATCGACCGGCATTGGAAACGGCAGTCGGCCCTCGAAATACCCGTCGTCGATGAAGTGCTGCTTTGCCGAGGCGATCCGGCCACTCTGCACCGCGCGCGCGATGTCCTCGTGCTCGCGCAGATACCACGCCTCGTCGACCTCGATGCCCGAGATCATCATGCGCAGGATCTTCATTAAATCCTCATACGAAAGGCTGACGCGCAATTCCCCCTTGACTGTCGATACCTCCACCATGCGCCTGATGAGATCGAAGGGTGGCAGGTACTTCACGAGACCTCCGGGAACGGCCAACCAAACAGCGGGCGAACCTACCCACAACGCCGCTCGCTGCAACCCCATCCAAGGCATTTTACGGCGAAATACCGCTACTGTTGCGCGACAGCATCGTGCGTGTGATACCGGCGTATGAAGTGAGAGAGGCGGCATGAATGAGACGACGCGGTTGAACGCATCAGTTGCAGCCGCCGCTGATTCAGATCTGGCACGCAACGTTCAGCGCTTCGATGCCGCGCGCGTGCTGGTTCTGGGCGACGTGATGCTCGATCGTTACGTCAGCGGCGCCGCGACGCGGCTTTCGCCGGAAGCCCCGATCCCCGTGCTGCGTCCGAGCGTTCGGCGCGCCACACTCGGCGGCGCCGCCAATGTCGCGGTGAACGTCGCGACGCTTGGTGGCCAGGTCACGCTGATCGGCGTGGTGGGCGATGATGCCGATGGCGCCGATCTCGAACGCCTGTTGTCACGCAGCGGTGTCGTGCCACAGCTTGTCGTCGCATCGGGACGGCCCACCACGGCCAAGACCCGCTTCATGGTCGGACATCATCAGTTGCTGCGCCTCGACGAAGAGACCACCGCCTTCATCGACGAGGCGACCGAAGCGCGCGTGCTGCGGCAGTTCGCGGACGCACTTCCGACGGTCGATGTCATCGTCGTGTCAGACTACGCGAAGGGCGTACTGAGTGACACCGTGCTTGCCGGCGCGCTGGCGCAGGCGCGCGCCGCTGGGCGCATGACCATCGCCGATCCCAAGCGCAGCGACTTCGCCGCCTATCGCGGCGCCACCGTGCTGACGCCGAACGAACTCGAAGTACGGCAGGCGACGCGCATCGACGCCGCCGACGACCTCGAAGCCGATCGCGCTGGACGCCTCGCGCTGGAAGACGCCGGCTGTGACGCGGTGCTGGTGACCCGCTCGGCCAAGGGCCTCACGCTGGTGCGCCATGGCACGCCTGCACTGCATCTGCCCACCCGCGCGCGCGAGGTCGCCGATGTGTCGGGTGCCGGCGACACGCTGGTGGCAGCACTCGCGGTGGCACTCGGTGCGGGCGCGACGCTGCCGGAGGCCGCGATGCTGGCGAACATCACCGCCGGGATTTCAGTGGGAAAGCCAGGTACCGCGACAGTCAGCCGCGAGGAACTACTCGGCGTGCTGCGGCTCGACGACCTGGTGGCAACCGACCGCAAGATCGCGACGCGCGACGAAGCAATCCAGCGCGTCTCGGCATGGCATGCCCAGGGCCTGCGCGTCGGCTTCGCCAACGGCTGCTTCGACCTGATCCACCCCGGTCACGTGCGCCTGCTCACCAAATCCCGCATGCAGTGCGACCGGCTGGTGGTCGCGTTGAACACCGACGCATCCGTGCAGCGATTGAAGGGGCCGACGCGCCCGCTGCAGAACGAGACCGCGCGAACAACCGTGATGGCCTCGCTGGCGCCCGTCGACCTGGTGGTGCTGTTCGACGAGGACACACCGCTGGAACTGATCACCGCACTGCGTCCCGACGTGCTGGTGAAAGGCGCTGACTACCGCATCGACCAGGTGGTTGGCGCCGACCTGGTGCAGGGCTGGGGCGGCAGGGTGCTGCTCGTGGAACTCGAAGCCGGCCACAGCACCACCGGCACGATCAGGCGGATGACCGCACCCGCGTAGTCCGATACACCAGGAAACCCAGGATCGCGTCCACCATCGCCTCCGGCTCGTCGCCGCGGATCGAATGGCTGCTGCGCTCGAAGATGCGCAGATCGGCGCCCGGAATCAGCGACGCGATCTCCTCCGAGAACTCCGGCGGACAGATCCAGTCGTGCCGCCCCGCCAGCACCAGCGTCGGCGCGGTGATACGCGACAACTCCGGACGCAGATCGAAGCTGCGCAGGAACCCATCCGGCCCGAACGCACGGTTCAGCGGTTCCGGCGAGTGGATGGTGCGCGCACGCCCCGCGTCGCCTGACGCTGCGTCGTACGATCGTGCATACAGCGGTCCCATGGCGCGATAATAGCGCCGCATCTCCTCTTCTGAACGGAAGCCGCCGGTCCACAGCGTCTCGCACACTTCGCGCTGTTCGTCCGTGCCGTGTTCGCGAACGAACACCTGCGCCCGCTCAATGAACCCGCCATGCGCCGCAGTGACGACCAGCACGAGATGCGACACCGCGTCGGGATAACGCGCGGCATGCGCCATCGCGACCATGCCGCCATACGAAGTGCCGATCGACACGATCGGCCCCAGCCCGAGATGGCAGCGCAGCGCCTCCATGTCCTGGACGTTCTCATCGAGCGTATAAGTCGCAGGATCGGCGCGGTCCGAGCGACCCTGGCCGCGATGGTCGAAATAGACCAGTTGCATGCGCGCGGCGAGCGCGGTGTATCCGGGCTTGAACCCGCTATGGTCGCCGCCCGGACCGCCATGGATCACCATCGCCACCGGGCGCTCGCGCATAGTAGTGCCGTCCGGCACCAGGCCCAGGCCTTCGACGTCGAAATAGATGCGCGTGCCGCGCACGGAAGCGAACATCGCTTTCTCCTGGTTGACTGACCGCACTCTAGACTGCCCCATGGCACTGGAGGAGGGCGCATGGCTGAACCGACCGACAACACGCGACCGATCGCGACGCTTGGCTTCATCGGACTGGGCGTGATGGGCGAGCCGATGTGCGGCCACCTCGCACGCCGCTTCGGCCGTCCGGTGCTGGCGCACGATCTGCGCCCAGAGCCGCTGGCGCGCCTGGCAGAATACGGCGTGAAGCCGGCGCAGCCTGCCGACATCGCCCGCGACTGCGACGTGATCCTGCTGTCGCTGCCGGACGGCAAGGCGGTGGCCGCGGTGGTCGCGGCGCTGGAACCTCACCTCGCAGCAGGCCGCACTGTGGTGGACACCTCCACCTCGTCCGTGCCGCTCACCCGCGAGATCGGCGCGCGCCTTGCCGGCCGCGGCATCCACTACGCCGATGCGCCGGTTGCGCGCACCCGCGAGGCTGCTGCGCGCGGCGAGCTTTCCATCATGGTCGGCGCCACCGACGCGGTGTTCGCGCATATCCGTCCGGTGCTGGAGACGATGGGCTCCGACGTGACGCATTGCGGCCCGATCGGCTGTGGCCAGGTCGCCAAGATCCTCAACAACATGCTGGTGTTCCAGCACACCGCGGCGCTGGCCGAGGCGATTGCGATCGGCCGGCGCAATGGCGTGCCGCCCGAGGTGCTGCTGCCGGTCATCGCTAAAGGCTCGGGCGACAGCTTCGTGCTGCGCAGTCACGGCATGAAGTCGATGTTGCCGCGCGACTTCCCCGAACGCGCCTTCTCCACTCGCTACGCCATCAAGGACCTGTCGTATGCGCTGGAGATGGCGCAGGCGGCCGGGCTTGCGGTGCCCGGCGCGGAACTGACGATGCAGCGCCTGCGTCAATCGGAGCAGGCGGGCAACGGCGATGCCTACCATCCAGCCGTGCTTCGGGTCATCGACCCGCCGTAAAGCTCTCACCCAGAGTGGCTGGCAACCCAGGGGCGTCGAGGTCTTTTACACTTGGCCCCCGCTGCTTCGTCAGGCATCTGCGAAGCGCTTGAGGATCGGCCACATTCCGGATTTGGCATGCTTCGTGCTCTGACGAGTGGTCGCTAAGCATTTTACCAAGAAGGTTTCAGCAATGAGCATAAAGATCGCAGCCATCGGGCTGGCGCTCGGCCTCGCGCTTTCGGCACAGCAGGCCCACGCCAATCTCATCATCAGCGTGAACGGAACTCAGGA
>DASSRN010000494.1:0-2245 GCA_035701785.1 Acetobacteraceae bacterium
GCGCAACGATCAGGCGTCTGGGGCGAGGTCAGCACGAACCAGGCAATGTAATGGATGCGACGAAGTCCGGCGCTCTGGCACGCGCCAAAGCCTGGGTAGGCGACATCTTGGCCGAGGGTGCGCTGCAGCCAATTGAGCCATCGTGTGATCTGTGATTCGCATGGGTTGCGGTTGCGCATGGCTACAGGCCAGCAGCAGCGGGTGAAGTAGAGATAAGGCAGAGCCGTTGAGTTCACCCCAAACCTGGCATAGCCTGGTACAGCATGCTCGTCGCGGATGTGACAGGGGTGGCGCTGACTGCGACGATTCTGCTGTCGCCGTAATAATCTATGAGGGAGGATAGGGACGCGAGAATGGTTGCTGCACGCCCTCGCGCGCCAGATGCGTTCCAGATGTCAGATGCAACGCCCACAGCTCCGCCAGCTCTCTCCGCTGCTCGAGGAAGTCGGTCCGCAGATACGCCCGCTGCACCTGTGTGCCAATCTGGTGGTCCAGCGCACGCTCGGCTTCCAATAGTCGCTGAGGATGCACTTCTGCCACCCAGTCCATGAACGACGACCGAAAACCGTGCACGGTGTATTCGAGCCCCATCTTCTCGCGCATCAGGACCTGCATCGCCTGGTCGGTCTGACGCCCTGAACCACCCCGCCGGCTACTGCCGAAGATCAGCGCGTCTGGTGTTGCCTGAGCCGGCCTGATGCTGTTGAGCAGCGCGACGGCGGCGTCGCTCAGGGGGATCGTGCGCGCCACACCGGACTTCATATGCCCGGCCGGGACGTTCCAGCGGTTGCCATCAATTTCACCCCATGTGGCCGGAATGACCTCACCCGTCCTGGGACAGCAGGTGAGCAGCAGCAGTTCAAGCGCGCGAGCGGCCGTTTCCGGGCGCTGACGCAACTGGGCGAAGAACGCCGGCAACTCACGCCATGGCATCGCCGGCCGTGGACGGACGATTACCGACACGCGCGGCAGCACCTTCAGGATGTTGTTGCAGGGGTTCGCCATGCCGTTGAACCGGCCAGCATCGATCGCCATGGCATGCTCGATCGTCTGCTCAATGCGCCCGAGCACCCGTCGCGCCGTCTCGTTGGTGGTCTCCCAGACCGGCTGGATGACGTCCAGCACGTCCGCCTGCGTCAGTGCAGCCGTTGGCGTGTCCATCAGCGGGGCCGCGATCCGCTCCATGGACTGGACCCAGTACGTCCGATGCAGCGGTGTCCACTGCCCCTGCATGTGCGCGACGTAGGTGTTCATGTCCTGGCGGAGCGTGATCGGCTTGGCTGCGTTGGGGCAGCTGTTCAGCACCGACCGGGGGTCGACACCTCGGTTCTTCGCATCCCGCAGTTCAGCCCGCTTGGCGCGAGCCTCGGCCAACGACATCGCCGGGTACTTGCCGATAGCGAGCTCCCGCTGGCGGCCCTCGAACGTGAAGCTGAAGGTCCAGCGGCGACTGCCGCCCTTGACCTCGAACTGCAGGCCCTCGCCGTCGCGGTGTTTGCCCGACTTGAGGTTGGCCACGGCCTTGGCGGAGAGGGCGTTCTTCAACATCGACCCGGTCCAGATTGCGTGCGTAACCGTAACCTACCTGGCGGGTGCTTACCAGCGATTTTGCCCATAATGGCGTGGCTTACCCCGGCACAGCTAGGAACAATAGGGGACGATTGGTTCTGACCGCGCTGGTAACCGATAACCAGAAATCGCGCCTTATCAGTCTCCTAGGAACACGTGGGGACGTCTAGGGACGAGGCGCTGGGCGAGCGGTTCAGCGGTGTGCGAGACCAACCTGCTGGCACTGAACGCCACCATCGAGGCGGCGCGCGCCGGCGAAGCGGGCAAGGGCTTTGCCGTCGTCGCCTCGGAGGTGAAGGCGCTGGCCAACCAGACCGGCAAGGCGACCGAGGAGATCGGCGGCCAGATCGTGGAGATCCAACAGGCGACCCAGCAGGCGGTGGCGGCGATCCGCAGCATCACGGGCACGATCGGCGAGATCGACCAGATCGCCGCCAGCATCGCGGCTGCGGTCGAACAACAGAGCAGCACGACCCGCGAGATCGCCCGTAACGTGCAGCAGGCGGCAGCAGGAACCGCGGAAGTGTCCGAGACCATCGCCGGCGTGAAGCAGGGTGCGACCGACACGGGAGCCGCCGCGAGCCAGGTGCTGGAAGCGGCGCTACAGCTGTCGCGCCAGGCGAATGGGCTGACTGGCGAGGTCGATCAGTTCATTGCTGCAGTGAAGGCGGCTTAG
>DASSRN010000495.1:0-7290 GCA_035701785.1 Acetobacteraceae bacterium
CAGCCTGCAGCGGCTCGGCGTCGATGTGATCGATCTCTATTATCAGCATCGCGTCGATCCGTCCGTGCCGATCGAGGACACTGTTGGCGCGATGGCGAAGCTGGTGCAGCAGGGCAAGGTGCGGCATCTCGGCTTGTCCGAGGCATCGCCAGCGACGATCCGCCGCGCACACGCGGTGCACCCGATCGCTGCGGTGCAGACCGAGTATTCGCTGCTGTACCGTGCCGAAGCGGAGGAAACGCGCGAGACGACGCGGCAGCTTGGGATCAGCTACGTCGCCTATGCGCCGCTCGGTCGCGGCTTCCTGACCGGCGCGATCCAGACCTTCGCCGATGTTGATGGGCGGCGAGCGGCGCATCCACGGTTCCAGCAGGAGAATTTCGAGCAGAATCGTGCGCTGGTGGCGAAGGTCGAGGCGATCGCGAAGGAGAAGCGCTGCACGCCGGCGCAGCTGACGCTTGCCTGGGTGCTGGCGCAGGGGCCCGACGTCGTGGCGATCCCTGGCACGCGCTACCCGCGACGGCTGGACGAGAACCTGGGTGCGTTGCAGGTGAAACTATCGGCCGACGATGTGGCGCGAATTTCCGCTGCGGTGCCGAAGGGGGCAGCAGCCGGCACGCGTTATCCGGCAGGCGGGATGAGAGGCGTCTACGTGTAAGGGACGCCTGGCGCGCAGGATAGCTCAGGTGCCGTCGGTCATGACGGCGTTTTCGGCCAGTAGCGCGTCGATCTCCTGCTGAGCATAGCCGGCCTCGGCCAGGATCTCCCGCGTATGCTGGCCAAGACGCGGGGCGAAGCGACCAGTAGGAGGCGTGGTCTCTGACCAGGTGCTGGGCTCGCGCATGGTGCGGATGCGGCCTTCCGACGGGTGTTCCTCGAAGCGGAAGAAGCCGATGTCGGCCAGATGGGGATCGTCGAGCAGCGTCTCCAGCGTGTGCGGCCGGATGCATGGGATGTCGTTCCGCTGCAGCAGGTCGAGCCACTCGTCGGTGGTGCGTTCTTTCAGTTCCTCGCCCAGCATCGCGTAGAGCGCGTCGATGTTGGCGGTGCGCGCGGTGATGTCGACGAAGCGCGGATCGCTCTGCATCACGTGCACCTTGCCGATCGCTTCGAAGAAGCGGCGCCACTGGCCATCGTTGTACGGCAGCACAGCGATATGCCCGTCCTTGGTGGGATAGGGACGGCGATGCTGCGACAGCGTGCGGGCGTAGCCGGCGGGGCCGGTCGGCGGTTCGAAGGTGCGGCCCTGCATGTGTTCCGCCAGCACGAACTGCGCCATCGTCTCGAACATCGGCACCTCGATACGCTGGCCGATGCCGGTGCGCGCACGCGCCAGCAGCCCGGCGAGCAGCGCATTGGCGGCGGCCGATCCGACGATACGGTCGATCGCCGCCATCGGGATGAAGCGCGGCTGGCCGGTGGAGCGCTGCAACAGCATTGCAACGCCAGAGGCGGCCTGGATCAGATCGTCATAGGCAGGGCGCCCGGCATAGCGCCCGCCGCTGCCGTAGCCGACCATGCTGAGATACACGATCGACGGGTTGAGCGGCCTGACGCTGTCGTAGTCCAGACCGAGACGGGCCAGCGCATTCGGCCGGATGTTGGACGCGAACGCATCGACCGTGGGCACCAGGCGGAGCAGCGCCTCGCGCGCCGATGGGTGCTTGAGGTCCATCGCGATGCTGCGCTTGCCGCGCGCATTGTGCTGGAAGGTGCCGCTCATGCCGTGATGCCGCGGCACTCCGGTGTAGCGTGAGGAGTCGCCTTCCGGCGCCTCGACCTTGATCATGTCGGCGCCAAGGTCGGCGAGGATGCGGGTGCACCACGGACCCATCTGCACCGTGGTCAGATCGAGCACGCGGATGCCGGCGAGAGGACCGCCCGCGGGTGGAGGAACGTCTGTCATGGCTGCCATTCTGCGGCGCCGCAGGGCGTGGTCAATCGCACGCGGCTACCGCAGCGGCTTCCAGTATTCGGCGACGAAGCCGCGCGGATCGACCTGCAGCGTCTGGCGCTCGATCTGCGGCGAGCCGCTCTGGCAGCGCCATGCGTAGATGGTGTCGTGCCCGGTGACGACGGCGGGAATGACCTCGGCGTTCGGGTTCTCGCGGCACCATTGCGCCATGCCGGCGGTCGGCTCGCGCCGCGTGTTCGCCTTGCCGCACGGCAGATTGGCACCCGTGGTGCAGACCATCACCCGATGATCGACGCAGCGGAACACGGTGGTGGCCATGGCCTCATGCGTCAGCATCCGCGTGCCCAACGCCTGGTTGACTTCTGGCACGAGCGCTTTCGGGATCGACGCCGCGGCGTCGGTGGTGCCAAGGCGCGTGCATGTCTCTGCAGGCGGTGCGGCATGGGACGCGCTGGGCCATACGAGGGCCAGCAAAGTCATAGCCGCGAGGGTTGCTGCGCAGGCACTGGCCTGCATCCGAATGTCACCGCGCATCGCGGTCCCGACGGATCAGGTCGGTGCTGTCGGTTTGCCCGCTATTTGGACGCGGAAGGTCGCGAATACGCCGAGCCAGTGCCACCCGTTCCTCGGGGGTGAGACGCGCTGCTGACGGAGGGGCGGTCAACTCTCTCTGGTTTGGCAAGCGACGCTCGAAATTGTGCTTCTGGTCCATGGCCTCTATCGCGCTGCGACCCGCGCAATTGCCCCGCCCAACAAATCCACCCCCAGATCCACCTCCGCGTCACTCACCGTCAGCGGTGGTGCGATGCGCATCACGCCCTGCGACGCGCCGGCGCGCACGATGTTGGCCGACAGGCCAAGCTCCAGCGCGAGATCGGTCACCGCGTCGGAGATCGCCGCCGCGTCGCGTCCGCCGCTGGCGCGGAACTCCAGCCCCAGCAGCAGACCACGCCCGCGCACGTCGCCGATGCAGTCGAACCGCTGCTGCAAGCCGCGCAGCCCTGCCGCCAGCCGCGCGCCCATCACCTTCGCCCGCTCCGCCAGGCCGTCGCGCTGCACGATCTCCAGCACCTTCAGCCCGACGCTCGCCGGCAGCGGGTCGTTCACGTGCGTGGTGTAGAACAGGAACTCGCGCCGCTCCGCCTCGGCGGCCAGCGTGTCGCTGGTCAGCACCGCCGACAGCGGCAGCCCGGCGCCCAGCGTCTTCGACAATGTCAGGATATCCGGCACCACGCCGTCGCGCTCGAACGCGAACATCAGCCCGGTGCGACCCACGCCGGTCTGCGCCTCATCCAGGATCAGCAGCATGCCGCGCGCCCGGCAGTGCTCCGCCAGCGCATTCAGGTAGCCGGGGGGCAGGTCGATGATGCCGCCGCTCGACAGCACCGGCTCGGCGATGAACGCCGCGAGGTTGCCGGTGCACATCCGGTCCAGCCATTCGAACGCATCGTCCAGTTCCTCGCGCCAGCCGACACCGGCAAAGCGCGGCCGATAGGCATTGGGCGCCGGGATGGCGAAGTTGCCGGGCATCAGCGGCCCGCTGCCGCGCCGCCCTGCCTTGTAGGTCGCCGCCGCCGCGGCGCCGGTCATGCCGTGCCAGGACTGCGCGAAGCCCACCACCTCCCACTTGCCGGTCACCAGCTTGGCCAGGCGGATGGCCGCCTCGTTCGCCTCGCCGCCGGTGGACAGCAGCATCGCGCGCGGCAAGTCGGGCACCAGGCCGGCGAGCGCTTCGGCCAGCGCCACCACGGGCTCGCTCAGCATCGAGGAGAACAGGTGGTCCAGCTTGCCCACCGCATCACGCACGGTCGCGACGATCTCCGGATGCGAGTGGCCGAGGATCGCGCTCATCTGGCCGGAGGTGAAATCCAGCACCCGCCGCCCCGCCGCATCATACAGGAACGAGCCTTCAGCGCGGGTCGGCACGAACGGCACGAAGTCGCCGCCATAGCCCAGCATGTGGCGTCGCGCACGCTGCCAGAACCGCTGGTCCACAGTCGGCGAAACATCGTCCATCGGCGTCACTCCCCGGCGATTGGCGAGACGTGATACGCGCATTGGAGCGATCCGGCGAGCGCGGGCTCGCTAAGTTGGCTGCTCGAAGGCGGAGGACAATTGGTGGAAGAAGGCGGCGCGGCCAGCGGCAGCTGGGCGGATGTGCTCGGCGAGGGCCGCCTGCCGCTGTTCGCCCTGATCTGCCTGGGCGTCTGGCTGAACGCAGCCGACAGCCTGATCACCGCCACCATCATGCCGAGTGTCGGCCGGTCGCTGGGCGGCTACGTGTTCTTTGGCTGGGCGACCGCGGGCTACCTGCTTGGCTCGGTGCTCGCCGGCGCGAGTTCAGGCATCCTGGCACTGCGCTTCGGCCTGCGGTCGGCCACCGCGGCGGCCGCTTTGCTGTACGCGGTGGGATGCGCGCTGAGCGCCGCCGCACCGGAAATCTTCACGTTCCTGGTCGGACGCATCCTGCAGGGGATCGGCGGCGGCTGGGTAGTCGGCCTGTGCTCGGCGGCCATCGGACTGCTGTTCGCCAACCGGCTGCTGCCGCGGGTCTACAGCGCCATCAGCTCGGTCTGGGGCATCGCCGTGCTGGTCGGACCGCTGCTGGGCGGGCTGTTCGCCGACGCAGGATCTTGGCGGGCGGTATTCTGGCTGTTCGCACTGCAAGGCGCCGCGGTCGCCGTGGCGGCACGGCTGATGCTGCCTGCCTCCGATACGGCCGATGCGGCGCAGCCAGTCGCATGGCGTCAGCTTGGCGTGGTGGCGGTCGGCGTCGTGCTGATCGCGCTCGCGGATCTTGCGGGGGACTTCGTGCGTACCGCCGGCCTGACGGCGCTAGGCGTGCTGGCATTCCTGTGGGCGATGCGGCTGGATGGCCGCAGCGAGGTCCGGCTGCTGCCGCGCGGGTCGAGCGATCTGCGCACGCCGCACGGTGCCGGCTATGCCACAATGTTCCTGCTCAACGCTGCGGGGATGGGCCTGCCGGTGTACGGACCCGCCGCGCTGCAGACGTTGCGGGGCCTGTCGGCGCTGATGGCAGGCTATGTCGTTGGCGCCGAGGCACTGCTGTGGACGGCGGCGTCGCTGCCGGTGGCTGGCGCGGTCGGAGCCTGGCCGGGGCGCCTGATCCGTCTCGGCGTCGCGCTGATCTTCGGCGGCCTGGCGCTGTGTGCGCTCGTGTTTGACGATACGCCACTGGCCGCGGTGGTGTTCGCGGCCGGTCTGGTTGGCGCCGGCTTCGGGTTGTCCTGGGCCTTCATCAGCCAGCGTATCCTTGGCCAACTGGAGGGCGAGGAGCGGACGATCGGCGGCGCCGGCATTGCCACGGTGCGGCTGACCGGTGCGGCGGCGGGCTCTGCGATGGCGGCGGCGGTCGCCAACCTGTCCGGGTTCGCGGCCGGCTTCTCGGTGCCCGCTGCCCAGTTGACCGGGTTCTGGGTGTTTGTCGCTGCGCTGCCACTTGCCGGGCTCGCCTGCCTCACGGCATGGCGGCTCGGTACGACGCGGCTGGTCCAGGTGGCGGCTACGACCGCGCCACGGTAGGGGCGTCGCTGCCCTGTGGTGCCGACTTCTGGTGACCGTGGTGTTCGCCGACATGGCTGTAGGCGAACATGCCGGCCTTCATGCGTCCCAGCGCGTCATAGTCGGTGCCGTGCTGCGCTGCAGTCACGTTGGCGACCTGCGCGGCGGGCGAAGGCGCGCTGGCCGGCACGGTTTGCCCGGCAACTTGTGCCGCCAGCGTCGCCTCGAATGACGTGGCCTTGGCGTCGGTCGCGGGCTTGGTCTCTGACTTGCCGCCAGCCGATGCAGCGTTCTTCGTCGGATCGAGCTGATCCGCCAGCCAAGACGCACCTTTGGCAGCCGACACCACCGCGCCGATAACGCCGCCGATCGCGAGCAGTGGAAACATGAAGCGCCTCCCGAGACGGATGTCGCGGGAGGCGCTGCATGACGCGTGCCAGAACTACTTCAGCGGCGAGAACGCCGCCGGCACCACCAGCATGTTCTCCTGCTTCAGCAGCGCACCAGGCGGGCTGCCCGGCGGCCATACGCCCTTTGCCACCGCTTCGGCGCGGATGCGGCTGCGTTCGGCGGCATCCTTGTACGCCCAGATGTGGCACCATTTGTTCAACCCGCCGAGTTCCGAATGCCACGCGCCGACCAGCGGCGACAGCTTGATACGCCCGGGCACCTTCTCGGCCCAACGTTCCATCACCGCCGGCAGCGTGCCGGGCGCATAGGTGTACATGCGGATCTCGTAGATGCCGCCCAGCGTCCGCGGCTCGAGTGGCGGCGAGAACGGTGCCGGCAGGAAGATCTCGCTCTTCTGCTCGAGCGTCAGTTCGCGCGTGTTCGGCGGCCAGCCTTCCGCCTTCGACGCCTCGGCGCGGACCTTCGCGCGCTGGTCGAGACTGTCATACGGCCACACGTGGATCACCTGGTTCAGCGGGCCGACCTCGGTGTGCCAGAACGCGGCTAGCTTGGAATACTTCTCGCGGATGTTCAGCGCACTGGCGAAGCGTTCCTCGAAGGTCGGGATGTTGCCCGGCTTCAGGGTGTAGGTGCGCATTTCGATGATCATCGGTCGCCTCTCCCCTCTCGATGGATGGCCGACGTTAGGGCGCGCACCCTCGACTCGGCAAGCGCACCGCGCTAGCCAGCTTCATGGACGATCGGCAGCAGATCTACGACCTGTTCGTGCGCTATACGACGGCGCTCGATGCGGGTGACGTCGAGACGATCGTAGGCTGCTTCACCGAGGATGGCGCGTTGGAAAGCCCCGCGGTTGGGGTGTACTCGGGGCGTGACGGCATCCGCGCATTCGCTGAACGCTTCGCGCAATTCCACGCGCGTGGTGCGCAGCTACGGCATTTCATCTCCAACTTCGCGATCGAGGTCGCGGGCGATGAAGCGCATGCCACCTGCTATCTGCTCAATGTGATCACGCGCGACGGCAAGACGGAGCTGATGCCGCCAGGACGCTATGATTGCCGGCTGGCGAAGGTGGGCGGCGAGTGGCTGTTTCGCCACCGGTTGGTGGTGCTGGATGGCGAGGTGAAGCTGGAAGGGATCTGAGGACACCACGCCAGAGGTGGTGTTACGCAGTCACGGCCGCTGCTGCTCGCTTGATCACGCTGTCAGGTTCATTGTCCTGAATAACGTGGCCAGCTTGGGCAAGGATTCCAAAATATGCCCCCATGGCTTTTTTGTCCTTCACCACAGCCACGGTGACGGGAGGATCGGTCAACAAAGACAGATCGTGAAACTTGGTCGAGGTGGAGTAGACCGCGCTATGATGGTTCCGCACCACGTCGAATACAGCCACTCGATGGTCGAGGTGCACCAGTGACGACACTTCCCAACCATTCGACGAT
>DASSRN010000496.1:0-4143 GCA_035701785.1 Acetobacteraceae bacterium
ACCGCGAGAACATCCGCGCGGTCGCGCTGGAGATGGCCAACGACCTGACGCGGGCCGGACAGTTCCTGATGGCTGATCCCTCGGTGTTCGCCGACGTGCTGGCGACACAGACCACGCTGCGCGGCCTGACCGAGGCGGTGATCTACGACCCGCTGACCCGGCAGGTCATGGCCGCCGCCGGGCTGTTCGGCGGCATCGGCGTGGAGTTGCCGCCACTATCGGTGACTTCGCAGGCGCAGGGCGGCAACGTGGTCGTGCTGGCGGCGGGCGACGGGACGCGGGTACAGGCGGTCGTGCGGCTCGACTCCACCCCGCCGCTGCTGCTGATGATTGGCCGGCCGGTGGATCCCTCAATCCTCGAGCACATGACCCGCACCGAACAGGCAGTGGCGGAATATCAGCGGCTCGACCAGGACCGTTCCTGGCTGCAGGTCGCCTTTGCCTGGATCTTCGCCACTGTCGCCCTGCTGGTGCTTCTGGCAGCGGTGGCGATCGGCCTGGTGATGGCGAACCAGATCGCTCGACCGCTTGGGCGGCTGATCCTCGCCGCCGAACGGGTGCGCGGCGGCGATCTCCGCGTACGGGTGACCGAGGCGCCAACGGGCGATGAGCTGGCCGGGCTCTCGCGTGCCTTCAACCGCATGACCGGCCAGCTTGCCGCGCAGCGCAGCGAGCTGATGGAGGCCTACAGCCAGATCGACGAACGCCGGCGGTTTACCGAGACGGTGCTGTCGGGCGTATCGGCTGGGGTGATCGGCCTCGACGCGTCGGGCCGCATCGAGCTGCCGAACCGTGCGGCCGACGAGTTGCTGAACCACGATCTGGTGTCGGCGATCGGCCACGAACTGGCCGAGGTGGTGCCCGAATTCGCCGACCTGCTGCATGAGGCGGCGGCCTCGCCCGAGCGGGCGCGCACCGCCGAGATCCAGATCGGCCCGCCGACCAGCCGTCGTACGCTGCTGGTACGGATCGGCGCCGATCTGTCGGCCGGCCGAACCGACGGCTTTGTGGTGACGTTCGACGACATCACCGAACTGCAATCGGCGCAGCGCAAGGCGGCGTGGGCCGATGTCGCGCGGCGCATCGCGCACGAGATCAAGAACCCGCTGACGCCGATCCAGCTCGCCGCGGAACGACTGAAAAGACGCTTCGCCCGCGAGATCACCTCGGATCCCGACACGTTCGGCCAGTGCGCCGACACGATCGTGCGCCATGTCGGCGACATTCGCCGCATGGTGGACGAGTTCTCCAGCTTCGCCCGGATGCCGCAGCCGATCATCAAGCCCGAAGACGTTGGCCGGATCGCGCGTGAGGTGCTGGTGCTGCAGAAGACTGCACGCCCGCAGATCGACTGGCACAGCGACATCCCGGAGCGCGGACCGATTGTGCCGTGCGATCGCCGGCTGCTGGGTCAGGCGCTGAGCAACCTTCTGCTGAACGCCGCCGATGCCGTGGCGATGCGCGATGGCGCCGGTCGGATCGGTGTTGCCGTTCAGTCGGATGATGACGATATCCGCATTGTCGTCACCGATGACGGCGTCGGACTGCCGCAGGAAGACCGCGGCCGGCTGAGCGAACCCTATGTGACGCACAAGCCGAAGGGGACTGGACTCGGACTCGCGATCGTCAAGAAAATCATGGAAGACCACGGCGGACGATTAATACTTGATGACAGACCCGACGGTCCCGGCGCGGTGGCCGCGCTCGTGCTGCCAATGAGGATGTCGGATGGCGCATGACATCCTGATCGTAGACGACGAACCCGACATCAGGCTGCTGATCGACGGCATCCTGCGCGACGAAGGCTACGAGACGCGCGGGGCGGGCGATGCCGATGCGGCGATCGCGGCGTTCCGCATCCGACGCCCTTCGCTGGTGATCCTGGACGTCTGGCTACAGGGCTCGCGCATGGATGGGCTGGCACTGCTGGAGACGTTCCACAGCGAGGAGCCGCAGGTGCCGGTGGCGATGATCTCCGGCCACGGCAACATCGAGATGGCGGTGCAGGCGATCCAGCAGGGCGCCTACGACTTCATCGAGAAGCCGTTCAACTCCGACCGCCTGCTGATCGTGGTGCGCCGCGCACTGGAGACCGCGGCACTAGCGCGGGAGAACGCCGAACTGCGGCTGCGCGCCGGTGCAGAGGCGACGCTGATCGGCGACAGCGCTGCGGCCCATACCCTCCAGGCGGCGGTCGAACGCGTCGCGCCGACCGGCTCGCGGGTGCTGATCCAGGGGCCGGCCGGCAGCGGCAAGGAAGTGCTCGCGCGCATGATCCACGCGCGTTCGCGCCGGGCGGACGGCCCATTCGTGGTGCTGAACTGCGCAACGCTCGCGCCCTCGCGCTTCGAAGAGGAGCTGTTCGGCCTGGAGGCCGGCGCCGATCCAGTGACGCAGCCGCGTCGCGCCGGCGTGCTGGAACGCGCGCATGGTGGGACGCTGTTGCTGGACGAAGTCTCTGACATGCCGCTGGAGACGCAGGGCAAGATCGTGCGCGCCCTGCAGGACTCCACCTTCGAACGACTCGGCGGTTCGGCACGGGTGAAGGTGGACGTTCGCGTGCTGTCCACCACCAACAAGGACCTGCAAAGCGAGATCGCCGCGGGTCGTTTCCGTGAGGATCTCTACTACCGGCTCGCGGTGGTGCCACTGAAGGTGCCCGCGCTGAAGGAACGACGCGAGGACGTGCCGCCACTGGCGCAGCACTTCATCGTGCGCTCGGCGGAGAATGCCGGGATGCAGTCACGTGATCTGTCGGCCGACACGCTGGCCGCGCTTCAGGCCTACGACTGGCCAGGCAACGTGCGGCAGTTGCGCAACCTAATGGACTGGCTGCTGATCATGGCGCCAGGCAGCGCAGCCGATGCGATCCGCGCCGACATGCTGCCGCCGGAGATCGGCTCCAACGCGCCAGCGCTGCTCAACATCGATCCGACGGCCGATATCATGGGCCTGCCTCTCCGCGAGGCGCGCGACATGTTCGAGACCCAGTATCTTCAGGCACAGCTGCTGCGGTTCGGCGGCAATATCAGCCGTACCGCGCAGTTCGTCGGCATGGAACGCAGCGCGCTGCACCGCAAGTTGAAGCAGCTGGGCGTAAATTCCGACGAGAAGGTTGGCGGATAGGAGATTCGCGATGGACGCGTTGCCGGAACGGGGAACTTCGCTCGGTCATTCAGAGCGGCTGCGCATCCGCTCCGGCGGATTCACCGGTCCGACCTCGGGACTGGCGCCGGGCAATGTGCAGGCCAATCTGGCGATCCTGCCGAAGGCGCTGGCCAACGACTTCCTGCGCTTTGCCCAGGCAAACCCGAAGCCTTGCCCGGTATTGGCGGTATCCGAGCCCGGCGACCCGACCTTTCCGACCCTGGGCCGTGATATCGATATCCGTACCGACATTCCTCGCTATCGCGTCTGGCGAAACGGCGAACTGGTCGAGGAGCCGACCGACGTTGCCCATGTCTGGCGCGACGACCTGGTGAGCTTCGCGATCGGCTGCTCGTTCTCCTTCGAAGAGGCGCTGATCGAGGACGGCATCGAGGTCCGCCACATTGCCTGCGACCGCAACGTGCCGATGTACCGCACGTCGATCCCGTGCGTGCCGGCGGGCGTGTTCCACGGACCGCTGGTCGTGTCGATGCGGCCGCTGCGGCCGGCCGATGCGATCCGTGCGGTGCAGATCACGTCCCGCTTCCCCTCGGTGCACGGCGCGCCGATCCATATCGGCATGCCGGAGATGATCGGCATCAAGGACATCGACAAGCCGGACTACGGCGACGCTGTGCCGATAGGGGCCGACGAACTGCCGGTGTTCTGGGCGTGCGGCGTCACGCCGCAGGCGGCGGTCGCTGCGGTAAAGCCGGAGTTCTGCATCACCCACGCGCCGGGTTCGATGCTGATCACCGACCTGCGCAACAGCAAACTGGCGGCGCTGTAATGGACTTCGCCGATGCGTGACGCAGTCGAGCGCATCGAGGCGCTGATCCACCAGGAGGTGGGTCGCAACATCGACGGGCTGTTCGCCGCGGCAAAGGGTGGGCTGTGGCATGCGGCGTCTTCGCTGGCTGCAGCATCGTCGGCCGGCATCATCACCGGTTTCTTCGTACCGCTTGGCACGCCCCCGGCGGCCGAGACCGATGGACC
>DASSRN010000497.1:0-12088 GCA_035701785.1 Acetobacteraceae bacterium
CCATAGCGGCTGATCGAGGCCGAACTTCTGATGGATCGCGGCGATGTCGTCCTCGCTGGCGCCGGGTTCGACCAGCAGCGCCGCCGGGTCGCCAGTGACGCGGACGAACAGGAAGATGGTGAGCGACAGCAGCAGCAGGGAGAGCAGCGAGTACCCTAGCCGCCGAAGGACGAACTGCTTCATGCGGTAAACCCTATGCGCTCTTCAGCGTGATGTCCTCATAGGGCGCCGTATACACGAAGCCCTTGATCAGGCCGAAGCCGGATTCCGCCACCCGCGGCCCAACACCGCTGATGAACGCCAGCTGCCAGATCGACACGTACATCGCGCGTTCGTCCAGCAGGTGCTGCATCTTCGTCAGGATCGCCGCGCGCTTGGTCCGATCGAGTTCCACCGCCTGGAGCGGGAACAACTCGTCGATCTCAGGATAGCTGCCATAGGCATAGTTGCCACCCTTGACCACGAACTCCTCCAGCCGCGTTGCCGCGTTGCCGAACGCACCGGACGATCCCTGGATGATGTTCTTGTACTTTTTGTCGGCATAGCCCTTGAAGAACGCCGCCCGCTCGAGCGGACGCAGCTTGGCGCTGATGCCGACCTCGGCCAGGTAGTTGATCGCCGTCTCGCCCAGGTTGGCGTAGGCGACGTCGCACGTATAGAAGCCCGCATCGAAGCCACCGGCATGGCCAGCATCGGCCAGCAACTGCTTCGCCTTGTCCGGGTCGTACACCGGCGGCGCCAGCTTTTCGTAGAATTCGAAATTCTCCGGGATCACGCTGCCGGTGATATGCGAATAGCCCAGCGTCAGCGCCTTGTTGATCGTGGTGTAGTCGAGCGCATACTTGGTCGCCTGTCGCACCCGCTTATCGTACCACGGCGACTTAGGATCCCACTGTTCGGGGAAATACAGATAATAGGGCGCCGATCCGACGGTGGGCCGCAGCGTCAGTCCGGGAGTGCGCTGCAATTCTTCCGCCAGTTCGGCGCGGATCGAGTAGGCGATGTCCACCTCGCCGTTCTTCAGTGCCGCAAGCCGCGTCGACTCGTCGGGGATAACCCGCAGCACGATGCGTTTCACTCCAGGCGTCTTGCGCCAGTACTGATCGAACGCCTCCAGCACCAGCTCCACGCCTGGCGTGAACGAGACGAACTTGTATGGGCCGGCGCCGACCGGCGCCTTCTTGAACCCGTCCTCGCCGACCTTCTCGACGTATTTGCGCGGCACTACCCAACCGGCACCGGACGCCACGGTGTAGAACGTGACGAAGTCGGGCCACGGCGTCTTCAGCTTGAACACCACGTGCTGCGCATCCGGTGTTTCCACCGCCGCCACGCGGTCCTTCAGCAGCCCGTGCGCCGCGCCGCGATAGCGTTCGAACGAGAACTTCACGTCATCCGCGGTGACCGGCTCTCCATTGTGGAACTTCGCGTCCTTGCGCAGCGTGAACTCGTAGCTGAGGCCATCCTCCCCGGCTGACCAGGATTCCGCGAGCGAGGGCGTTGGATTGCCCTGCGGCATCGGCTTCGCCACCGCGTCGTGCAACGCGTACAACACCATGAACGGCGTGATGATGCCTTGCGTCTCCGCCGGATCGAGCCAGGTCGGCGCCAGCGTGATGTGGACACCAACGGTCAACTGTCCGGCGGGTGCGGCGGCCCTGGCGGGACGCACCGCTCCCACCGCCATGCCGAGGGCGGCAAGCGCCAGCACGTCTCGTCGTGTCGTCATCTCTCGCTCCGTCATGCGTTGTTCAACGTCAGGTCTTCATAGGGCGCGGTGTACGGAAAGCCGGCGATCCGCCCGATGTTCGATTCACTGACCCGCGGCCCCACGCCGTTGATGAAGGCAAGCTGCCAGAGATGCGTGCCGATCACCCGCTCGTAGAGGATCTGCTGCATCCGCGTGAGGATTTCGGCGCGCTTGCTGTGATCGAGCTCGACCGCTTGCTGGTCGAACATCGCGTCGAGGTCTGGATAGCTGCCGTAGGCGTAGGCGCCGCCCTTGACGATGAACGTCTCAAACCGCGTCGCCGCGTTGCCGAACGAACCGCTGCCGGCCTGGATGATATTGCGCAGCTTCTTGTCGGCGAACTGCTGATTGAATGATACGCGCTCGAACGGCCTCAGCTTCGCCCGGATGCCAACCGCGCCCAGGTAGTTGTTGGTCGCCTCGGCCAGGTTCGCGTACGAGCCGTCGCAGTTGTAGTAGCCGGCATCGAAGCCGTTCGGGTACCCGGCCTCGGCCAGCAACTGCTTCGCCTTGTCCGGATCGTACACCGGCTCCGGCGGCTTCCAGAAGAATTCGAAATTGTCGGGGATCAGGCTGCCGTGGACATGCGAATAGCCCAGGGTCAGCGCCTGGTTGATCGTCTTCAGGTCGAGCGCCAACCGCGCCGCCTGCCGCACGCGCTGATTGTGCCAGGGCGACTTCGCATCCCACTGTTCAGGAAAATACAGCCAGAACGGCGACTGGATCACCGCCGGCTTCAGCGTCAGCCCCGGCGTCGCCTTCACTTCCTCCGCGAGTTCGCCGCGGATCGAGTAGGCGATGTCGACCTCGCCTCGCTTCAATGCGGCAAGCCGCGTCGCTTCATCGGGGATCACGCGCAGCACCAGCCGCTTCACGCTGGCAGTCTTGCGCCAGTAGCCCTCGAACGCCTCCAGCACCAGCTCTACGCCGGGATTGAATGAGACGAACCGGTACGGGCCGGCGCCAATCGGCGCCTTCTTGAACCCCTCGTCGCCAACTTTCTCCACGTACTTCTTTGGCACGATCCATCCAGCGCCGGTCGTCGCCGCATAGAAGGTCAGGAAGTCGGGCCACGGGTTCTTCAGCTTGAACTGGATGTGCCGCGCATCCTGCACCTCGACCGAGGCCACGCGGTCATGCAGCGGCGTCTTTGACGCGCCGCGGTAGCGCTCGAAGGAGAACTTCACATCCTCCGCGGTCACCTTCTCGCCGTTGTGGAAGGTGACCGCGTCGCGCAACACGAAGCTGTAACTCATGCCGTCTTCGGTCGCCGACCAGGATTCGGCGAGGCTGTGCGCCATCAGTTCGCCAGGCATCGGTTTCAGCATCGCGTCGTGCAGCGCGTAGTAGAGCATGTATGGCGTGACGAGAGACGGCGTCTCCGCCGGCTCGAACCAGGTCGGCGCCAGCGAGATGTGGACGCCGTACGTGAGCTGTCCCGCCGGACCAGCCGCATGGGCGAGATCCGGGATGCCGCCGATCGCGGCAGACGCGGCGAGTGCCAGCACGTCACGACGGCCGATGCGAGAAGAGTTACCGCCGGGCGTGGGTCCTGCAAAGGGTCCCATAGTCGCCTCCCTGACGGCTCCTTTTGCCGGAGCCTTGCACTCAGTGTAGGCGAGCTATGCGTTGGCGTCACGCCTTTTCATGCCGTCCAGGGCCAGCCGGGCAATTGTCAAAACGATGCGCCAACCGGCCCGCAGACTGCCGCCCAGACTGCCGGCCACCTTGGAACGGCCACCGGCGCGACAGCGATATGGCACGGGGATTTCCAGGATCCGCAGCCCCAGGCGTGCCGCCTTCATCTGCATTTCGATGTTCCAGCCATAGCCGCGCTCGCGCATCACCAACTGCGCCAGCGCCTCGCGGCTGATCGCACGGAACGCGCACATATCGGTGTAGCGAATGTCATACAGGCGCGAGATCAGCCATCCGGCGAGGCGTCCGGCCAGCACCTGGTGCCAGCTCATCGCACCGGGCTCGCGCTCGCCGCGCACGCGCGAGCCGATGACGAAGTCATGCGTACCGGCACGGATCGGTGAGACCAACAATTCAGCAAGATCGGCGCGGTCGGCGCCATCGCCGTCGAGGAACAGTAGGATGCCGCACCCTTCGCCCGCCGCAGCAGCACCGGCAGCGCAGGCGCGACCATAGCCGCGTTCGCCGATTACCACCACGCGCGCGCCGGCGGCGCGTGCGATCGCCGCGGTGCCATCGCCGCTGGAACTATCGGCGACGATGATCTCGTCTACCGTGTTGCGCGGCAATGAGGCGACGGTGGCGGCGATCGTCTCCGCTTCATTCAGCGTCGGGATGATCGCGGCGACGCGTGTCACGCGCGTTCAGAGGCTCCAGCGCAGGCCGCAGCCGGAACATGGGCGCGGCGGCGTGTCGCTCAACAGTGCGGCACGGAAATGCTGGTACGCCGTGCCGTTCCAGATCTCGCGCAGCGTCTGCTGCGTTGCGTCGCCCAGCGTGTAGCTGTCGTAGCCGCGCGCGGAAAACGGCGCGATGCAGCACGGCAGCGCGCGGCCATGCGCGGTGAAGTACATCAGCGACCACGGACGCCGACACGCTGACCAGGACTGCGCCGCGTCCTGTCGAAGGCTCAGGCCGGGCTCGGTGGCACCCGATGCATCGAGCGTTATTCCCAGTCCGGTCGCCAGCGCCGTGGCCTGCCTGATCGCTTCGGACTCCTCATCGCGCAACGCCTCGAACAGCGATGACCCGCTTCGCGCCAGACCATAGCCGGCATCGTCATATACCAGGCGCTGAAGATACACTTCCCGCACATGCATCGTGTCAGCGAGCCGCACGAACGCGGGAAGCTGGTCGATCGTCTCCTTCAGACCAGTCAGCCACAGCGACACGCGCGGCGCCGTGGCACCGGTGGCATGCTGATGTTCGGTGAAGCCGCGGACGTTGCGCACGATGCGCGCAAAAAAGTCCTTGCCGCGCACCGCGAGGAACGACTTCGCGTCTGCCGCGTCCAGCGACACGCGCAACTCGTCGAGCCCGGTGTCGATCAGTGCCTGATGCTTCTTCGGCGCCAGCAGGGTGCCGTTGGTGTTGAACAGCACGTAGATACCGCGATTCTTCAGGTAGCGGATCATGCGCGGCAGCGCCCGCACCAGCATCGGCTCGCCGACGCCATGCAGCACCACGCGTGCCACATCCGGCACCTGATCCACGATCGAGGTGAACAGCTCCCAGCTCATGTCGGCCGGCGGCTCGAGCGTCTCGAAGGTACGCGGGCAGGTCTCGCACAGCAGATTGCAGCGGTTGGTCACTTCCAGGTACAGGCAGACCGGCGGCGCCGCAGCCTCGACCGTGCGGCCCTGCACAGCCTCGAAGTAGCGGCGGGGATTGCTCACTACGCTCATCATGCGCTCCGTAAAGCTTGAGGCGGCGCCGGCAGGCGGCGGCCGAGATCGATCGCCGCGAGGACAGCGGCGGGCACGTAGACGGCCATGGGAATCGCAAGGTACTCGACCGCGCCGTGCGCCAGCAAAGGCGCGGCTGCCAGCATCCAAAGCACGGCCGGGATCGGCGCCAGGCAGGCCAGCGGCGCCAGCCAACCAAAGTACCAGGGATAGTGCGGCGACAACGCCGCGAGCAGGATGGCGCCGAGGACGACGGCCTGGTGCGCCTGTAATGTGACACGAGCGTCGATGCTGGCTGGCGGCGAGGCGGCGAAGACGAACCGTGCGGCCAGCACTGCCAGCAGGCAGAGCACCATTGCGAGATACACCGCGGCGGCCCACCCGGGCAGCGGCATGAAGCGGCCCAGAACCTGCAACAGGAAGATACCCTGCCCGCCCTCGATGTGCTCCTCCGCGAGGTACCCCGGCACAAACCCGAGCACCCGCCAGCCGACCGAAACGTATGGCAAGTAGCAGACGATGAGCGTCACGACGAAGCTCAGCAGCAGGCGCCCTTCACGCGGTCGCCAAAAGGCGGGCAACACCACTGCCGGCAGGAATTTCGTCAGCGTGGCCGCCGCGAGCACGACACCGGTCCAGACCGACTTGCCACGTGCAGCGACCAGCAAAGCCAACGCCAGCAGTCCCGCTGCCGCACCATCGATATGCGCATTGCCGGCGAACTCCCATACGGCCAGGGGAAGCCAGGCGTAGATCAGCAGTTGCGCCGGATCGCGCCCGATCAGCCGCAGCAACAGTGCCAGTGCGATCATCGCCAACGCATCGAACAGTGCGATCATCAGCTTCATGCCGAACACGCCGGGTGTTACCACGGCAGCGAGCGCAAAGATCGCCTGCGCGACCGGCGGATACACCGTGTGTGCGTAGTTGCCGCGATTGATGTGCGAATACACCGCATCGTCGCGTAGCAATGCCAGCTCGTCGGCGGCCGGCAGGTAGCGATATGGATTGATCCCCGCAAGCTGCACGCGGCCATCCCAGACATAGCGATACATGTCGGATGACAGCATCGGTGGTGCGAACAAGGTCAGCAGCCGCATCGCCACGGCGACGCCGATAACCAGCCAGACGGTGCGCGGCGGCAGACGATGGCGCTGCACGATGGCGACGGCGAGCAGCCACAGCGCGCCACTCAGGCAAAGGCTGGCAATGAACGCGATCCTGCGTACGTCGCTAGCAAGCTCGATCTGCTGCCAGCCGAGAAATGCCAGGCCACCAGCGACCAAAACCAGCAGCAGCACGCCGATCACTGTCAGCAGTGCAACCCGACGCGCCGGGCCACTCATTGCGCAGCGTCGTTCAGGCGCGCGCGCATCCCGTTGCGATCGATCCATGCATTGGTCGCCGGCGCCACGTATCCGCCGTCGTCGCCTGCGATCAGCCGGTTCATCGAGTCGACATCGTCCACGTCGTACCATGCGGGCAGCATCACGACCTCAAGCCCAAGGGTGGTGGCCCGCGCCCGCGTCGTCGCGGCCACGCTCTGCGTGCTCCATGCGATGTCGGCGAACAGATGCGGGTGCGGCTGCTGCATACCCAGCAGGTAGTACCCGCCATCATCGGCAGGGCCAAGCACGATGCGCTCGCCCGGCTTCGACAGAGCACGTGCGGCTGCGATGAGGTACTCTGTCGGCAGTGTCGGGCCGTCGGCGTTGACCAGACAGACGGCGCCGACCCCAAGCGCGAACAGCGCCTGCGCTGCGTGCAGCAGGCAGCGACCAAAGCCCCGCACGTCATGCGGCATCGGCGGCGAACCATCGGCCAGCACCAAGCCCGTGCCGTCCGCCAGCAAGCCGTCGAACTGTTGCTCTTCGCCTGCCGGCGCATAGGCGACGAAGCCCTGGATCGGCGCATCGCGTGCCGCCAGCGTGATGTTCTCGCTGATGTCGCGCAGGAACGCAGCACTCAGCGAGGCCGCCTGGGCGGGATGCAGCGGCGGGCACAGCCTGGTCTTCGCCCGACCGGCCAGCGGCGCCTTCGCCATGACCCCCATCGCGCAGACGCCGCGCAGGTTCTGCATCAGATGCCGCTGAACCAGTTGTAGCCGCGGTCCGTCCAGTAGCCGCGCGGCCGCCTGTCGGTCACATAGATCGTCGTGACGAACTTGGGGTTCTTGAAGCCGAGCTTGGTGGGAATGCGGATCTTGAACGGATACCCGTATTTTGTCGGCAGGATCTCGTTCGACAGACGGAACGCCATCAGGGTCTGCGGATGCAGCGCAGTCGGCATGTCGATGCCTTCGTAATAGCCGTCCGCGCACTCGAAGCCGACATAGCGCGCCGTGGTGTCGGCGCCGATGCGCTCCAGGAAGCTGCGCAGCGGCGTGCCGCTCCACTTGCCGATCATGCTCCAGCCTTCGACGCAGACGTGGCGCGTCACCTGGCTCACCTGCGGCAGCGCGTAGAGTTCGTCGACCGTCCACGGGCGCTTGTTGTCGATCCGGCCTGCAAGCCGCAGGCGATAATCGGCGGAATCGAGGCGCGGCGCCTTGTCCGGCCCGTACCACGCATTGTAGCGGAAGTCCTTCACCGCGCTCGCATCGGGGAATGTCGGCGCCAGCCGGCGCGGACTGAACAATGCCGCCTGAACTTTGTCGTTCCACGCGGAGAAACGCGCGAGCACGCGCTGCACCGCATCGTCGTCGCTCAGGTCACAGCCGGTCAGCAGTGTGAGCGCGCCAAGCGACAGCCCACCGCGCATTGCCTGGCGTCTCAGGATCGTCATCGCCCGCTCTCCGTTGTGACAGAATGGCGAAGCTCGGTTGCGCGACCGACCACCATCGCCAGCAGCGTGCGCGGGACGATGAGCGTCAGGCCGACATGCACTATCAGGAACAGCACGATCCCGGCCATCACAACGAAGTGCACTAGGCGCGCGCCCTGAAAGCCACCGAACAGGAGTTCCAGCGGATAGCTCTGCACCGGCTTCCAGATCGCGATGCCGGACAGGATCATCACCGCAACCGCCGCGAGCACGCCCCAATACGCCATTTTCTGCACGGCATTGTACTCGCCCAGCCGATGCTCCAGCCTGAAGCGCAGCGCCGCGATCATGTCGCGCGCGATCGTGCGCGGACCGACCGGCAGGAAGTCGCGGCGGAAATGCCCGCTGACGATTCCTATCAGCACGAACAGGATGTAGGCGATGGCGAGTGTCCACATCGCCGCGAAATGCCAGGCGATCGCGGTCGCGACACCCGGATCACCGTGCCGCGCCAGGGATGCCTCGACGTCGCCGCCCAAGGTCGCCCACTCGGGGAACGCGAAGTCGAAGATCGGGCTCGCATTGTAGATGCGCCAGCCGCTGCCGATCATCGCCAGGATCGACAACGCCATCACCCAATGCAGGATACGGCGCGACAGCGGGTGGAGCTGTTCATCGCGGACCGGCGTCATTCTGCGATCTCCAGGCCTGCTGCGGTCAGGATCGCTGCCGCCTCTGCACCGGCGAGGAAGTCGACAAAGCCGGCGGGGTTCGGCCGTCGTGCGAGGCGTGTGACCGAAGCCGCATACTGCAACGGCGGCTGCACGTCGGCCGGTACGTGTCGGATCACCGCGAGCCGCGCATCTGCGTGAACATCGGTGCTGTGCAGCAGGCCGGCCTGCGCCGCACCGACAGTCAGCAGATACGCCACCTCGTCGGCATCGACCGCGCCCAGCGTGCGGGTCGGCCGGATGTGCAGACGCTCCAGTAGCGCCGGACCATCCATGTCGGATGCCGCCGACGGATCGGCCGCGGCGAACACGCCATCGGTCGCGGCAGCAGCCTGCAGCCCGGCGATGACCAGCGGATTGCGCCACTGGGCATGGCGCGCTTCGGCGATGACGCCGGCCTGCGCTGCCTGATCCAGGATGGGCGTCTGCGTCACCACGATGTCGTTCTGAATGTCGCGAACCAGCTGCGGCAGGATCAGTCCCGGCCCCGTCGGGAACACGTAGATCTGCACGCCGGTACGCGCCCGGTAGGCGGCCGCAGCCTTGCGCATGGCCGGCGCGAGCGTCGTGTCGCAGGTCAGCGACAGATCGATGGTGTCCGCACGAGCCGGCATGGCGAGAACTGCCAGGCCCAGCAATGGCAGTGCACGACGCCCTAGTATCATGTCACGCACTCAGCTTGCCCAGGACGGCGCGCCGGAGGGACGCACGACGCTCCGGTTGCGCAGCAACGCATCGAGCCCAAGCACGCGGCCCGGCGGGTCGATCACGAACCAGGCCTGGATCATCACCAGGAACATGTAGGTCCACGGCCACTCGCCATCGGCGGAGTAGAGCCCGAGCCACAGATTGACGCCCATCAGCAGGCCAAGCAGCGCGCCGGCACGGGAAAAGAGACCCAGCAGCAGCGACAACGCGATCGCCAGCTCCACCAGATACACCAGCGGTCCGAACACTGCGATGTTGGGCAGCACGACGTCACGAACCAGCGTGCCCTGCAAGGCAACGGCCGCATGGTCCGCCTCCTGCTGCATCCAGTATTTCAGCCCGTCGAAGTTGGGCGGGATCTTCCACAGTGTCTGCTGCCACCACATCGCGCCCATCAGCACGCGCAGAGCCCAGATGCCGAGTTCGCGCGGCGCGCGCTGCGACGGGTCGCGACGCCAGGCAAGCACGGCGATGCCGATGCTCGCCAGCAGCAGCAGCCACAGCACCGGCGTGAACCAGCCGGCCTGTGTAAGGAAGTGCAACGCATCATGTAGCGGATTGGGCCGCATCGGCTGTCTCCCCTAGGTGCGACATTGTCCGTCTGAGCGATGGTCTCGCGCCGCCGAAGGACGTTACAACACTCCGTGCAGGAGGTGGCATGGCGGGGCAGCGGCAAAAACCGGGGCTTCTGGCGGACAAGGCGTATAATGCGCCGTCGGTGTTCCAGCCGTCTAACCTGCTGCGCGAGGCGCGGCGTCAGCGCGCCCTGCCGGATGCTGCCGTACCGGCGGTGTGCGCGCTCGATCCGGACGGCGACATCGTGCGCACGCTGCGGGCGCGCGGGCAATCGCGCCGTGCGGAAGGCTGGGCCTGCTACCACACCGATATGGAGGTGACCGAACATGCCGGGCTCACGCTGGGGATCGTCGGCCTGGCGGTGGGCGCTCCGTTCGCGGTGCTGGTAGCCGAACAGCTGTTCGTGTCCGGGTGTCAGTTGCTGATCAGCGTGACCTCGGCCGGGCAGATCATCGCGGTTGGACCGACACCGTACTTCGTGCTGCTCGACCGTGCGCTGCGCGACGAAGGCACAAGCCACCATTACCTCCCGCCATCGCTGTTCGCCGAAGCCGATGCTGCGCTCGCGGACAGGGCATGGGCGGCACTCGCCGCACTGCCGATCGGAGTGCACCGGGGTTCTGCCTGGACCACCGATGCGCCGTATCGCGAGACCGAGGACGCGATTGGCGCGGCACGCGCACACGGTGCGCTTGCGGTCGAGATGGAGGCAGCGGCGCTCTATGCGTTCGCCCGGGCGCGCGGCCGGCGAGTGCTGTGCTTCGCGCACGTGACCAACCAGATGGCCGTCGTCGAGGGCGACTTCGAGAAGGGCGAGGCCGATGGCGCGAAGGACTCGCTGGACATCATCGTCGCCACGGCACGAGCCTGCGACTAAGCAAGCAAGTCATACACAGAGTTTCACTGAGTGCACACAGAGTTTCACAAGAGTTGCAACGCAGCGCCGAAGGAGACGCCCGCGCGAAGCGCAAATTCTTCCTCCGTGCAACTCTGTGTGCACTTCGTGCAACTCTGTGTATGGCTTGTTTTCTTACTTCCTGTTGAGTCGGGCACGTCACACGCGGCGCACACCCCAGAACAGTGGGAAGCCGTCGGGGATGCCGTCGATCGTGTTCTGCCACGCCATCGGCTGATACCAGATGCCGATCGGCAGATGCGGCACGTCGATCCAGCATTGGCGCTGGAGGTCGGCCGCGATGCGCTTTTGCGCCGCGAGGTCCGGCGCATCCACCCAGGCGGCGCGTAGTTCCTCGATGCGCGCCGAGTTGGTCCAGCCGAACCACGCGGTCTCGCCGGTCGTACGCAGGAAGTGCAGCAGCGGCGTCTGCATGTCGAGGCCGTTGGCGGTGGTGAACAGCGCACTCCAGCCGCCCTTGTCGACCGGCTGCTTATTCTCGCGGCGCACGATCGCGGTGCCCCAGTCCACCACCTGCACGTCGAGACTGAAGCCGGCGTCGCGCAGCATCTCGGCACCGACATCCGCCATCGCCTTGCGGTAGTGCGGATCGGACGGGGCCAGAAGTACGGTGCGCTCGTTGTTGTAGCCCGCCTCCTTGATGGCGGCGCGTACTTTGGCGATGTCGCGCGGCCCGGTCAGCACCTCCATGCCGGCGTCGCTCGCCATGTCGGTACCGGGCGTGAAGATGCCGACGCCGTCGCGCCACATCGAGCGGTCGTCGCCGGCGACCGCCATCATGTAGTCGGACTGCACCACCGCACCCAGCAGCGCGCGGCGGATCTCGGCGTTGTTGAATGGCGGCTGGAGGTTGTTCATCTTCATGAACCCGAGCGTGCCGTTGCGGTCCTTGATCTCCACCTTGATCCGCCCGGTGCGCTTCAACACCGGCAGCAGGTCGGCGGTCGGTAATTCC
The DNA here is from genome assembly GCA_035701785.1 of Acetobacteraceae bacterium. GTDB lineage: Bacteria > Pseudomonadota > Alphaproteobacteria > Acetobacterales > Acetobacteraceae > JAMXLO01. The sequence continues at coordinate 11,783 of DASSRN010000497.1, forward strand.
CACCAGTCCATCTCACCCGACTGCATCGCACTGGCCGAGGTGCCGTCATCCGGACTCACGTGCCATTCGACGCGATCGAAGTGCACCACCTTGCCGCCGGCGGTCCAGCCGGTGCTCACCTCGGCGCGCGGCTGGTAGCGCTCGAACTTCGTGTAGACGGCGAGCGAACCCGACACCCACTCGTCGGCCTTGAAGCGGAACGGCCCGCTGCCGACCATTTCCGTCACCGCCTTGAACGGATCGGTATTGGCCAGCCGCTCTGGCATCATCGCGCAGATCGGCGTGGAGATCTTGCCCAGCGCATAG
>DASSRN010000498.1:0-11100 GCA_035701785.1 Acetobacteraceae bacterium
CTTGATACTGCGGCGCCTTGACGCAATCCGGCGATCCGATGTGCCACCTCCTGGTCGCGCGCGCCGCCCAGCAGCAGGAACGCCGCCGCGACCAGTGCCACTGAGCCTCCGCCGAACACGAGCAGAACGAGTTGTTCCCGACTCATGGCGCGAGGCTCCGGCGGATCAGCTGGCGCATCACAAAGATACCGGTGCCCATCAGCCCGCACGCTATCAATGCCAAGCGTTGGCCAGACGGCGTGTTGGCGAAGAATTCGAGAAAGCCAGGACGAATGAAGTAGAGAATCCCGCACATGACGAAAGGCAGCACGCCCAGAATGATAGCGGACGTTCGCGCCTCTGCCGCCAATGCCTTGCCGCGCTTGGACAACGCCACCCGCTTGCGTACGATGTCTTGCAGGTTCTGCAGCGTCTCGACCAAGCTGCCGCCGGTCTGTGACTGCAAACCGATGGTGACAGCGAAAAAGGAATACTCTGGCAGCTCGACCCGTTCGTAGAGCTTCCAAAGAGCATCTTCCAGAGGCTGTCCAACACCCACCTCGTTCACCACGCGGATGAATTCCTCCCGGGATGGCGATGGGGATTCGCGGGCGACGCTGCGGATTGCCTCGCTCAGCGGGATACCGGCTCCAACGGCGCGGCAGATCAGACCCATCACATCCGGGATCTGCTCCAGCAACGCTTTCTGAAAGCGGGAGCGTTCCCAGCCAAATATGAGCCGTGCGACGAGCAAGGCTTCGGCGGGGAACAGCAGCCCAGCGAGCGGCCAACCCACGAGAGCTCGTCCGTACAGAAACCCGACCAGGGCCATGCCGGCAGAAATCGCAAATACCAGTTTCCACGCTATAACATTCTGCAGCGGGATATCGGGGTTGAAGCGCAGCAGGTGCATGAAGCGCTGGAGATATTCGCTGCGTTGGTTGGCTGACCTGATGATGACCGGACGCACCGCTATGGTCGTGGGGTCAGTTTGCCGTGGTGCCGCGCTGACCTCGCCGACTCGTTGGCGCAGCCGCCCCTCGGCCACGTCGCGCACCAACAATGTCGTGCTGCTCGAGGCCACGAGCAGCAGAACGGCGATAGCAATGACCGCAGTCGTCAGCATGTCAGATGCTCTGCACCGCCTCCATCCAGGCGTTCTCCAGCCCGAAATAATTCAGCCTGGCGGCGAACGAGGGACGCGATGCCGCGGTAGTGTAACGGCCGGTGATGTTGCCGGTGCTGCTCTCGCCCTCGTAGACGAACGAGACCACGTCATTCATCGTGATCACCTCCCCTTCCATCCCACAGATGTCGGAAATCTGTGAGACGCGCCGTACGCCGTCGCGCATGCGCTCGATCTGGATGATCAGGTCCACCGCACTGGCGATCTGATTGCGGATAGCGCGCGCCGGCAGGTTGACCGTCGCCATCTGCACCATGTTCTCGACACGTGCCAGTGCATCACGGGTGGTGTTGGCGTGCACCGTGCTGATTGATCCGTCATGGCCGGTGTTCATCGCCTGCAGCATGTCGTAGGCCTCGGCACCGCGCACCTCGCCGACGATGATGCGATCGGGGCGCATACGCAGGGCATTGCGCAGCAGCTCGCGCTGGTTAATCTCGCCGCGTCCCTCCAGGTTGGCGGTCCGCGTCTCCAGGCGCACCACGTGCGGCTGCTGCAACTGCAGTTCAGCAGCGTCTTCGATCGTCACCACGCGCTCGTCATGCGATATCATGCGGCTGAGCGCATTCAGCAGCGTGGTCTTGCCCGAACCGGTGCCGCCGGAGATCAGGATGTTGCAGCGGCAACGGGCGGCGATCTCCAGCAGATGGGCGACGGCTGTGTGCATGCTGCCGTTCTTCACCATTGCGCCGAAGTCGAGCTTCTTTTTGGTGAATTTGCGGATCGAGATGCACGGTCCGTCCAGTGCCAATGGTGGGAAGATCACATTCACCCGGCTGCCGTCAGGCAGTCGCGCATCGCATAGCGGGCTCGATTCATCCACTCGCCGGCCGATCGTCGCCACCATCTTCTGTGCCACGATCGCTGCGTGCGCGGCATCACGGAACCGCACGTTCGACCGACGCAGCTTGCCGGCGACCTCGACGAACACAGTGTCGGGGCCGTTCACCATGATGTCGCTGATAGCGTCGTCACGCAGCAGCGGTTCCAGCGGACCGAACCCAACCATATCGTCGGTCAGCTCCTGCGCCAGTTGCGCCTGGTCGCGTGCGGAAAGCTGCACCCTCTCCTTGCCGGCGATCTCATGGATCACTGGCTCCAGCTCGGCGCGCAGGATCTCCGGGGGCATTTCGGCGATGGCGCCGGAGTCCAGTTGCTCCATCACCTTGGAGCGCAGCATGAGCTGCAGGCTCACGTCCTGCGGCTTCACCGTGCCCGCCGTCAGGGACACCAGAGGAACGTCCGGCAGAGCCTCGGCGTCCGTGCGTCGACCAAACGTCTTCATCGTCTGAATATCCGGTCGAGCAGCGAACTGTGGCCAGAATGGCGTGCAGCGGCACCCGAGACCTCCTGTGCCAGCAACGCGATGCCCTTGCTGAACGGCGCACACTCACCCAACGCGGGCTTGCCCAGATTCGCCGCGCGCGCCAGTTGCTTGCCCAGCTCTGGGATTACGATGGACGGTTTGGTTCCAAGGCCCTGCTCTATTAGTGGAAGCTTGAGTCCCCCTGGCATTCCCATGCGGTTCAGTACGATTGTCGCGTGCGGCGCGCCCAGACTGGTAGACAGTTGGCGCAGGCGATCGACATCGCGGATGCCGGCAAGATCAGGCGTCATCACGGTGATCAGATGTCGTGCGGTACGCAGAGCCTGCAACTCCGCCGCCGTGCGCGGCATCGGCATATCCATGACGATATAGTTGAAGCGTCGCCGCAGCAGCTCCAGCACGCGGCGCACACCCTCTGGCGTGGGTGCAGGCATGGCATCCAGTGGCTCGTCAGCCGCTACCAGCCGCAGGCGCTCGTTGATGTCGACGCAGACCCGGTCGAGGAACAGTGCATCGGCCCGGTCTGGCTGCTCCAGAGCGACCCGCAGACCGCCGCTCACCTTGACCCCCAGCATCAGCGCGGTGGTGCCCTGCGAAAGGTGCAGATCAAGCAGCGCGACATGGCCGCGGGTCGAGCCGCTGAGCTGCAGCGCCAGGTTCACCGCGATGGTGGTCGAGCCGACGCCGCCGCGCGCGCCGCACACGGCGATGACACTGCCGCCACGCGGGGCGCCCGCGTCTGCGGCAACACCGCCGATGTGTGGTGCGAACATGCGGCTGACGTGGTCGCGCGTCAGCGGCTTGTGCAGATATTCGGCGACACCGATGTTGCGTACAAGCTCGCGGTAGAAGCTGATGTCGCCACCCTCGCCGATCACCATCACGGTGACATCCGGGCTGCAGACGGACGCGAGATTGTCAAGCTCGTACAGCGGGTTCTCCACCTCGGAGATGTCGACGATCAAGGCCCGCGGTGTCGGCTCCTTTGCCAGGTGCCTGATCGCGTGAAGGATCGTCCCGCGGCGGATTTCGAGATGTTCCACCGTGTTCAACAGGCCGCCGCGCAATGCCGTCTCAGTGTCGTCATCCGCGACAAAGGCCAGCACCTGCATGCGGGCACGCGCTGAGTCGCGGACCAAGCCTGTCGGCGTGACGTCCGGCGGAACAGTCTGCGCGCTATCCAACATCGATCGGGCCCTTCATCGATGGCGAGTTATTGAAACGTGACGTCGCGGGTGTCCTTGCCCTCGATCACCTTCATCTTGGAGGCACTGGGTGTGGTGCCCTCGGCGAGAGCCGGCGAGACATCGCTGCCATAAACGGACGATCGGGGGCCGGTCGCCTCGGCGATTCCATCTGCCGCCCGGATCGCCAGAGTCAGCCGGCCCAAACGGTCCGCCAGCGCCGCGCGTTCGGCCTGCTGGGGCGTCACTTCGAGCGTGACGGTGTGCGCAAGACGGCCGGTCGCGTTGTCGCCGCCGGCCACCGCGCCCTGCGCGATACTCTGGTCCACGGCCACGACACGAACGCTGGTGAGCACTGTCTCACCGACATATCGGCGAGCCAGTGAAGCCTCTTTCTCATCAAGTTGCTGCGTCAGGATCAGATCCACGAGGTCGCCAGGCCAGATCAGGCCACCGTTGCCCGTCACCGCATCGACGCCAACCGAGACGGCGCGCATGCCTGGCGTCAGAACCGCCGCGAGGAACCCACGGTCGCGCGGATGCAACACGTCGCCGGCCATCAGGATGTTGCTGCCGTCCAGGTAATGCCGCAGCAATGCGCCGCGGATCGCAAGTCGGTTCTCCGCTGTGTCGGCGATCGCGCCGTGCGGCACGTCGGCCGAAGGCACCGAGCGCTTGGTAAAGTCATCCTCCTTCATCAAGGTGCCGGCCGGCAGGCTGTGCGCGGCGACCAGGACATCGACGGTCAGAGGTGCCGGCGGTGCGTCGGCTGCGACGGTGACCGTGACGGTTTTTGGTGGCTGGGCGACCTGATAACCGACCAGGCCCAGGCCGAGCGCCGTGAGCAACAGCAGTCCACCAAGCACGAGACGTATCGACATGGATCAGAACCCCGCAGGACGCAGCAGGACGAATGCGCCGCCAATGGCGATCGCCACTCCGTAGGGCAATGGACCGCGCCGGCTGATACGCCACGCTTCCACTGCCAGTACGCGAGAGATCGCGGATGTCCGAGTGGAACCACGCGCTTTGTGACGCCGTCGGTACAACAGGAGGTAAGCAACGCCGAGCAGCCCACCCGCGAGCGCGGTGGCGACGATGAAGCGATAGGTGTCGATTGGAGGAAGTCCGACTGCAACTGCCGTGATGATCTTGATGTCGCCGCCGCCTATGGCACGACACGAGTAGGGGATCAGGAGCAGCACGAACAGCAAAGCAGCGGTGCCGGCGGAAAGCAGCAAGGCGAGCTTTCCCGCCGGCATCCTCGCGGCGAGGCCTAACACCAGGACGCAGAGCGCAGCAAAGTTAGGAATGGTCCGGGTCGCGATGTCTCGCCACGCCGAAATAAGCAACAGCAGGAGGGTGGATGCAATTGCGATTTCCTGCGGCATAACTTTGTTCGGAGCTTCGCTTGAATAACGAACAGCAGGGTAGCGGTGACCGGAATACGCACCCCGGTCCACCGAGGCCGCTGCGTGTCAGCTACCGAGCGTAAGCTTGGCTCCGATTCCGCTGAACATGGTGGTCAGGTTGCCGCCGACCGCTCCGAGCGCTGTAGCAACGGCACCCACTATGATGGCGGCGATGATGCCGTACTCAAGCGCGGTGACGCCCGTCTGGTCGCCGCGCAGTCGTACTAGTTCCAGGCGCGAACGTTCAACAAGAGAACAGGTGTACGAGAGCATTGCAACGTCCCTTCCTTTGCTTTCGGCAGCTTTGAAGATGAGGAATTTGGAATGATTCGCGGCGCGTTGTCAGCCAATCTGAAATGACCGCTAGGGAAAGGTCGCAAGTCACGACTCTTTACGGCATCGATGCGATGCGCTTAGATCCGGATGGCGGCGGCCATGAACCGGGGCACGCGCCCCGGTTTGGCCGAGTTCAGTGGCCGCTGGGGATCAGCCTCCCAGGTCAGCTGCCAAGCGTGAGCTTGCCGCCAATGCTGGTGAACAGCGTCTTCAAGCTGCCACTAACCCCTGTGGCCGCGGTGGCAACGGCGCCGACCATGATGGCGGCGATGATGCCGTACTCGAGCGCAGTGACGCCCTTCTGGTCGCCACGCAGGCGCACGACTTCGGCCCGGGCACGCTCGGCAAGAGAGCAGGTGTATGCGAGCATATCTAACGTCCTTTCAAGTGCTGTTGCCGGTCTGAAGACCGTGCGGGTTTTAGCTCGATAGACAGGCAGCCCCTGGAGACACTGCAAGAGCTCGCATGCCGTCCTGGGGCTTCGACCCCCGACCGGTGCGCACTGCTACCGTGAGTGCTCGTCCAGTTTCCGCAGACTTTGCGCCTTGCGGGCGCCTCGGGCCTGGGTAATCAGGCCGTGCGGCCACTTGAACTCCTTCAACACATTTATACTACACGCAGTAGTGTACATCAACTTGAATCTTAATCAACCGTTTACAATTGCGGAGGACCGGCGCACCTCCGTATGTTGCGATACGGTACTAACGTGCAATCCGCGATGACTGCCGACCTGCAATCGGATCCGGCACCACCGAACGAAGTTAGCGACGGCCAACATGTGCCTTTGCGTCGCCTCGGGGACACTCAGCTGACGGGTTCCTGCCCGCCCTCGACCTTGCGAAGCCCTGTTAGGACCCCGAACGGCGGCGCAGCGCCCGCGAGCTCGTCCGGCCACAGATGGAGCGCACGCAAAGCATCCTTCAGCACGGCGGGGCGCCCCGTCAGATAGCCCTGCACGTTCGTGCAGCCGGCGCGCCTTACCAGCTCCAGCTGCTCGGCAGTCTCGACGCCTTCCGCGGTCGTCGTCATGTGCAGCTGATGGGCCAGCTCGACGATGGAACGCACAATGGCTGCGCTGTCATGTCGCACCGCCATCTGGCTGATGAACGACCGGTCGATCTTGAGCTTGTCGAGCGGGAAACTCGTCAGATAGCTGAGCGATGAATACCCCGTGCCGAAATCGTCCAGCGCGATCGTCGCCCCCATATTGCGCAGGCTGAGCAGAATCGACCGGCTGGTCATGCTCTTGTTCAGCAGCGCGGATTCGGTGATCTCGAACTCGAACCGGCTTGCCTCCATCCCCGAATAGGCCAGCGCCTCGGTCACGTCCTCGATGAGGTCGTCGTCATCCAGCTGACGCGGCGACAGGTTCACCGCGACCTTCAGCGGTGCGGGTATCAGCGTCATGTCGGCGCAGACGCGTCGGACCAGCCAGGCACCCAGCAACTTGATCAGGCCAAGCTCCTCGGCCAGCGGGATGAACTCGACCGGTGATACCAGCCCCCGGTCGGGATGGTTCCATCGCAGCAGCGCCTCGAAGCCCCACGGCTCGCCGGTCGCGAGATCGACGATCGGCTGATAGAACACCTGCAACTGCTCGGTCACCAGCGCGCGCCGCAGATCCGCCTCGATCGCCAGCCGGTGGCGCATGCTCTCCTCGAATTCCCGCTCGAAGAGGCAGTATCCACCGGGATTCTTCGCCTTGGCCGAATAGAGCGCCATGTCGGCGCGCTTCAGCAGGACGTCGCAGTCGATGTCCGGCGCGTCCGTTATGGCGATGCCGATGCTGACGCCGATCTGCAGTTTGCGGCCGTGGATCTGATAAGGTTCGCTGATCGTGTCGATGATCCGATGTGCCATCGGCACCATCAGCGAAGCCAGGTCGTCGGACACCACGATGGCAGCGAACTCGTCACCACCGAGCCGCGCGACTGTATCGCACTCGCGCAGACATTCCTGCAGGCGACCGGCGACCGCCTTGAGCAGCGCGTCGCCGGTCGGATGGCCGAGTGTGTCGTTCACGTATTTGAACTTGTCGAGGTCGAGATAAAGCAGCATCAGCCCTTCGCGAGAGCGCGCGATGCGCCGCAGGGCTTCCTCCATCCGCATACGGAACAGCACCCGGTTCGGCAGCCGGGTGAGTTCGTCGTGATGCGCCATGAACTCGATCCGTTCCTCTGCCAGCTCGTGTTCGGTGACGTCTTCGTAGGTCGCGACCCAGCCGCCGTCCGGCAGCGGGCGCTGCGAGACGAACAGTGCGAGCCGCTTGCCGTCCTTGATGGTGACCTCGCCCGATGTCCGCTGCCAGGTGTGATCCTGGTGGTGCCGGATCATCGTCTCCATGGCGGTGTCGGTCAGTCCGCCGTTCGCGACGATCGCGGCAAGCACCTGGGCGATATCGGCACCGGGCCGCGCGTGGGCGATGGTGATGCGGAACATGTCCAGGAAGCGCTGGTTGCACACGATCAGCCGGGCGTCCGGGTCGACCATCACCAGGCCCTGCGACATGTTGTTCAGTGCGGCGTCGAACAGCATGTTCTGGTTGTGGAGCGTTTCGTCCCGCTCGATCAGCACGTCGTGCTGAACCTTCAGTTCGGCCATCGCACTGCTGACGCGATCCTTGGCTTGCGCCAGATCCGACAGCGTCTGCTTCATGGTCGAAATGTCGGTGCGGATTCCGACGATGCCCCCGGTCGGGATCGGGTGCTCCTTGATCTGCAGCCATCTGCCGCCCGGCAGCGCCCGCTCGGTCGCCGGATTGTCGCCGCGGTGCCACTCGACAACGGACTGCACGAACGCCTCGATGTCGGGACCGGCCTCGGGATACTGGCCCCGCAGCGCCCCCTGGCGAATGATATCCGCAAAGCTGGCGCCGGCCCGGATGAACGGCGCGCTTATCTCGTAGAACTCGCGGTATCGCCGATTGCAGGTGACCAGGCGGTCGTTCTCGTCCCACATGACGAACCCATCCGACATGGCCTCGATGGCGCCATCCAGCATGTCGCGGGACTTCCTGCGTTCGGCGTCCATGCGTCGGTCCACGCGGACGACCACGTGCAGAGCGAGCGCCACCGCCAGGATGAGCAAGCCCGTCAGCACGTTCTGCGCTATCAGACGGCCGCGTTCCTGCTGCCAGTCACGCAGCGCCGTGGAGAGATCGAGCGTGAGAGCGATCGCCACACCAGGGTAAAGCGTCCGGCGCCAGGTGGCGATTGCGGGCTGCGCCGTCGAACTCCCCTGAGTGTCGAAGATCCGTCCGCCCGGCAGCCCACCTGGGATGGCAACCCCAGATTGTCTGCCGATCCGCCGTTCGTCGTGCGGGACGCTGGTCAGCAGCATGCCGTCCTCGCGTTCCACGTCGATTTCGAGTCCGGGCATGCTGCCGATCGGGGCCAGCAGGTCGGTGATGAATGACACCGGAATTTCCGCGACCGCCGTCAGCGATTCCTGACCGGGCAGATCGAGTGGACGCAACAGGAACAGGGACCAGGTGCCGGTGGTCGGATTGAGCACAGGCCCTGCGAGCTCGGCGGAGGTGCCGCGCATCAGCTTCTCGCTGGGCAGCGGGAAGGGCAGTGGCTGACGTCCAGGCCGCGGCCGTGTTGCCGCCCAGATGCTGCCGTCCGGAGCGACCAGCAGTACATCCCGGAACGCGAAGGTCTCGAAATAGAAGGACCGCAGGGCCCGGGTGGCCGCACGCTGGTCGACTGCCGTGCTGCCATTTGCCGAGAGCATCGCCGGCAGTCGGAGCAGCGCCGAGTCAACTTGCAACAGCTGCCGATTGACGACATGCTCGGTGATAAGGGCTGCGTTCGCCAACTCGTCCGCCGCCGCCCGCATCGCCGCATCATACGTTCGATGAAGCTGCAGCGCCGTGCCCGCGGCGATCGTGAGCAGCAGCAACGCCGTGCCGAATGCCAGGGCAGGGTGCAGTCCTTTCGGCAGAGTCGCTGCCGGACGCCAGAGGCGACGGATCACCGGAACTGCCAGACGGCGGATCATTCTCCGCGTTCTGCCTGATAACTGAATTTTAAGCATTGATCTGCATCAATGCATGGGTGTGCAGCTTGCTGTAAGCACGCGTGGCAATTGAGCAGCGTGCCATGCAGCAACTCGCCACATCGACCAGCCAGTTCCCTCTGTCTCGCCTGGTCGTCCGAAGGCCCGCCTGCACCGACGTGACGGGTCTCGCGGCATTGTTCGCCGAGATGCAGTCGCACTACGGGCGTCCGGTCTCCGAGGCGCGCGCCCGCGAGGCGGCCGCCCTGGCGTGCCGGCCGCCGGCGGGGACCTTCGACCCGCACGTCCTGCTTGCGGCGCTCGACCAGACAATCGTCGGCTCGCTGGTTATGAACGTGACCTTTCCGGCGTTCGAACTGACGCGCTCGCTCTACATCCGCGACCTGTATGTTTCGGCGGCCATGCGGCGCCACGGCGTGGGCCAGGCGCTGGTCCACGCCGGCGCACGGCTGGCGCTGGAAAACGGCTACTCGGCGTTGGAATGGACGACGGACTCGGCGAACGCGGCGGCGAGAAACATGTACGAGAACGCCGGGGCGGCGCGACTGGAACGAACCTATTACCGTCTGTTTGACGAGGCCTTGCAATGCGCGGCCGTGTAGGGCGGCGCGCGCCTATAGCGGCTCACCGCTGGACGGGGTGCCGCGCCGCACAACGCTGATCCTCGACGGCCCTCCACGACCCCTCGCGGTTGTTCACGTCTTTTGCGCCCTGCTTCACTCGAGCCGGGATGCTGACGAGTGCCCCCTTTATCCGTGAACCGCATGATGGTCGCCACCTGCTGCTGGTCTGCGTAATCTGTCGCGCGATCGAACGAGGACCGCGATGACCGAACCGACCGGACCGCTGAAGGGGCTGCGCATTCTCGACCTGACCACCGTGCTGTTCGGACCGTTCGGCACGCAGACGCTGGGCGACTGGGGCGCCGAGGTGATCAAGGTGGAGAGTCTGACCGGCGACACCTGGCGCACCTCCGGCGTGTACCGCAATCGCGGCATGAGCGGGCAGTTCATGGCGGCGAACCGCAACAAGCGCAGCATCGCGCTGGACCTGAAGCACCCCGAGGGCAAGACGGTGCTGCGGCGGCTGATCCCGACTGTGGATGCACTGGTGAGCAACATCCGCCCTGCCGGCCTGGCGCGGCTCGGCTTCAGCTACGAGGCGTGCCGCGCGCTCAATCCGCGCATCGTCTATGCGAGCGCCGTCGGCTTCGGCCAGGACGGGCCATGGCGCGCGCGGCCGGCGTTCGACGAGATCATCCAGGCGGCGTCCGGCTTTGCCTCGGCGATGGGGACCGACGACGAACCGGCGTTCGTGCCCAGCCTGATCGGCGACAAGATCTGCGGCATGGCGCTGAGCGGGGCGGTGACCGCGGCGCTGCTGCATCGCGAGCGCACCGGCGAGGGCCAGATGGTCGAGGTGCCGATGCTGGAGACGCTGGCGGCGTTCAACAGCATCGAGATGTTCGGCGGCATGGCGTTCGCACCGCCGATCGGGCCGGCCGGCTATAAGCGGATGAAGGCGCGGCGGCCCGTGCGGACGAAGGATGGCTGGCTGACCATGCTGCCATACTCTGGCGCCAACTGGTGTGCGTTCTTCGAGGCCGTGGGCCATCCGGAGTGCATCGAGGAGTTCTCGGTGCGCGATCCGGTGGCG
>DASSRN010000499.1:0-11527 GCA_035701785.1 Acetobacteraceae bacterium
CCACCGTGGTGTAGAAGATCGTGTTGGTGACCGCCATCCAGAAGATCGGGTCGTCCATTAGATACAGGAAGTTGTCGAGCCCGACGAACTCGCCGGGCTGGCCGATCGTCGCGTCGGTCATCGACAGCCACAGGCCGAGACCCAGCGGATAGGTGAGGAAGACAAGCAGCAGGCCGATCGTCGGCAGCATGCACAGGAAGACCAGGAAGGCCTTGTTGTCGAACAGCCGGGTCAGCAGCCCGTCCGGCTTGCGGGTGAATGTCAGGCGCTGCAGGCCGACATCGGCGGTGGTTGTACCCATCTTGGCTCGGTCCCCGGACCGGGACGCCGCGCGAAAGCGACGTCCCGTGCGTTACGTCATCAGGCCTTTTTGTAGTATCTCTCGGCGGCGCGCGCGGCCTGCTTGGCTGCAGCTTCCGGCGTGTTCGCGCCGCTGACCACCGAGGCGAACATGTCGACCACGGTGTAGTTGGCGATCACCGCGGCGGATGCCGCGCTGACCGGGCCCTTGTAGCCGTCGTAGAACGGCGAATCCAACGCGCCGGCGAACGGCTTCAGCTTGGGATCCGACTCCCAGAACTTCATCTTGCCGTAGGCCTTCAGCGGCTGGCACCAGTAGCCGAGGCAGCTCGACAGCCACAGGCCGTACTGGTCCTTCTCCATCATGAATCGGATGTATTCCTTGGCCGCGTTCGGGTATTTGCTGTGCTTGAACAGCATCGCGCTGATCGGCGCCGCCGACATCGGCTTCTGCTTGGAAAACCCGTACGGCGTGTCCTGGCTGAAGGTATCGGCGGCGATCGCGTTGAGTTTCGGGTCCGGCGACTTCAGCAGCGAGTAGTAGAGCGACACGCCGTTGAACGTCATGCCGATCGCGCCCGCGGTGTAGGCCTGGTTGTTGCCGACGTCGTTCCAGGTCAGCGTGCCGGGCACCATCGTCTTCTGGATTTCGGTGGCGTATTTCAACGCCTCGATCGTCTCCTTGGAATCGAGCGCGACCTTGCCATGCTCGTCCACCACGTAGGCGTTATGGGTCCACAGCAGCCATTCGGAATAGCCGTTGGCGTCGCCCAGCGCATGGCCAAGCGACATGCCCCATGGATGGCCGTTCTTGTTCAGCTTCTGGCAGAGGTCGAGGAACTTATCGAGGTCATTGGGGATCGAATCGTAGCCGGCCTCGTTGACCCAGGACTTGCGATACAGCACCGGGCCGGTGCCGCCACCGAGTGGCAGCGCAATCCAGTTCTTGGTGTTCCACTTGCGGCCGTAAAGCTGTGCCAGGTCATACCAGCCGCCGTATTTCGCGCCGAGATACTCGGCGAGGTCGGTCATGTCGACCAGCTTGTCGGAATAGATGTGCGGGTCGGCGCCGAAGCTGACAAACAGATCCGCGCCGGCGCCGGTGTTGGCGACCACGGCAAGCTGCGGGCGCAGATCTTCCCAGCTGAGGAAGTCGACCTTCACGTCGACGCCGGTCTCATCGACGAACTTCTTGGTGTTCTCCTTCCAATAGGTCTCGTCGGGATCGACGAACTTTGCCGGGCGGATCATGTGCAGCGATGCGCCCTTCTCGATCTTGTATTCCGGCGCCTTGACGTCGGCGGTCGGCACGTCGTCGATCGCGGCGCGTGCGCCGATCAGCGGGATCGATGCCGCCCCGAGCGCAGCCGCGCCCAAGGCAAGGGAGTCACGCCGCGTGATACTCATCGGATGTTTTCCTCCATGCCGGTCGTCTTGCCCCAACCCTCGCGACCGGAAAACCGAGGGTGAATGTGCCGCATACTCTGCCGGCCAAACGGCGGCGTAAAGTGCCGCTCACCAAGAACACGGCCACGATTTGGCTAGCTGCGCGCCGCTAAGATTTCGGCACTCCGGACATCCTGGCAAAGGTCAGGCGGTCCTTGTTCTCCCGCATCAGCATGGTGAATCCGGGAATGGTGTCGAGACCCAGCCCCAGAGGAAGCCCCGTATCGGGATCGGGGTGAATCTTCGCGTAGCTCTGGCCCGCAACCCTTTCCCACTTGCCGGCTGGTTTCTTCACCTCCAGGTTCACGACCGTCGCCTTGAATGCGATGCGGACGATCGCTTCCTTGGGCGAGGACGGCTTCGTCAGGCTTGGGCAGCCTGCGATCATCTGCCAGCCATTCGCCAGCGCCCAGCCGGTCAGTTCGTCCTTGTCCAACGTGGCGTTTCCTTCCAGTCGCGACGACGTCGTATGAGCACGGGCGTGGGGGCAGTTCAAGCCGCGGGCGGCACATGAGACACTGTCCCCATGCCGCCGCCTATTCTCCTGTTGCAGGACATCACGCTCAGTTTCGGCACCACGCCCGTGCTGGCCGGTGCCGGACTGGCGGTGGCGGCCGGCGACCGGATATGCCTGGTGGGACGCAACGGCTCCGGCAAGTCCACCCTGCTGCGTGTTGCGGCCGATCTGGTCCAGCCGGATGCCGGCCGCCGGTTTGCCCAGCCGGGCGCCACCATCCGCTATCTGCCACAGGAGCCGGACCTGACGGGGTTCGCGACGACGCTGGCCTATGTCGAGGCGGGGCTCGATACCGAAGCGGAGGATGACCGGCACCGCGCCCGCTATCTGTTGCAGCAACTCGGCCTGACCGGTGATGAAGCTCCGACCACCCTGTCCGGTGGCGAGGCGCGTCGCGCCGCACTGGCCCGCGTATTGGCGCCGTCGCCAGACATCCTGCTGCTGGATGAACCGACCAACCACCTGGACCTGCCCGGCATCGAGTGGCTGGAAGGCGAACTGGCCGGCATGCGCTCCGGCGTCGTGCTGATCAGCCATGACCGCCGGCTGCTGGAACGGATCTCGCGCGCCACCGTCTGGCTGGACCGTGGCACCACCCGCACACTGGACCGCGGATTCGCCGGCTTCGAAGCGTGGCGCGACGCGGTGCTGGCGCAAGAGGACAGCGAACGGCACAAGCTCGGACGCAAGATCACGATGGAGGAGGACTGGCTGCGCTACGGCGTCACAGCGCGGCGCAAGCGCAACCAGAAGCGGCTCGCGAACCTGCATGCGCTGCGCAGGCGGCGTAAGGAACAACGCGCCGCACAGGGGGCGATACGGCTGGAAGCGGCGCAGGCCGATCTGTCAGGGCAGCTGGTCGTGGTGGCCGAACGCGTTGGCAAATCGTTCGACGGCCGGGTGGTGGTGCGCGACTGCTCCACCCGCATCATGCGCGGCGATCGGGTCGGCATCGTCGGTCCCAACGGTGCGGGCAAGACGACATTGCTGAACCTGCTGACGGGCGCGTTGGCGCCTGATACGGGCGAGGTGCAACTCGGCACGAACCTGGCGCGGGTTACGCTGGACCAGGGACGGGAAATGCTGGATCCGGCCCAGACCCTCGCCCAGGCGCTGACCGCCGGGCACGGCGATACGGTGGTGGTGGGCGGTCAGGCCCGTCACGTGATCGGCTACATGAAGGATTTTCTGTTCGGCCCGGAGCAGGCCAACACGCCGGTCGGCGTGCTGTCGGGCGGAGAGCGCGGCCGGCTGACCCTGGCGCGCGCCTTCGCCCGGCCATCCAACCTGCTGGTGCTGGACGAGCCGACCAATGACCTGGACCTGGAGACGCTGGACCTGCTGCAGGAACAGCTGGCCGAGTATGCCGGGACTGTGCTGCTGGTCAGCCACGACCGCGACTTCCTGGATCGTGTGGTGACCTCGGTCATCGCCGCGGAAGGCGAGGGACGATGGATCGAGTATGCCGGCGGCTACACCGACATGCTGGCGCAGCGCGGTCCTGGGCCGGTGAAGGTCGCTCCGGCTGTGCCGCGATCTCGTACGGCGGTGGCGCTGAAGCCGCAACAGGCAGTCCGTCCGCGCCGGATGACGTTCAAGGACCGCCATGCACTGGAAGCGCTGCCGGGACGGATCGAGGAGCTTCAGGGCGAAGTGGCGCGGCTGAATTCACTGCTGGCCGACCCCGATCTGTATAGGCGCGATCCCGCCCGGTTCGGTGCGGTCACCCGGACGCTGGCCGCGACACAGAAAGAAATGGCGGCGGCGGAAGAACGCTGGCTGACGCTGGCGCTGCTGCGCGAGGAGATCGAAGGCTAGGCGGCGCGTTGCCCGGTGTTCGCATCGAACAGATGGACCAGCGCCGGGTCGGGGGCGATGCGGATCGTCTCGCCTGGCTTGGCCGAGATGCGCTCACGGAAGGCGCAGATCACCGAGGCACCGGCGAATTCCGCCACAACCTGCGTCTCCGAGCCGGTCGGTTCCACCACATGCACGATGGCCGGCAGCCCGGACGGGCTGAGCTGGAAATGCTCGGGGCGAACGCCGTACACCGCAGGCCGGCCGTCCGATCCGTTCGGCCCGTTCGGCAGCGGCAGTGCTGTGCCACCCGCCGCCTTGAACGCGCCGCCTTCGACTTTGCCTTGCAGGAAATTCATCGCCGGCGAACCGATGAAGCCGGCGACGAACAGGTTGGCCGGACGGTCGTACAGCTCGAGCGGCGCGCCGATCTGCTCGACGTTGCCGGCGTTCATCACGACAATCTTGTCGGCCATCGTCATGGCCTCGATCTGGTCGTGCGTGACGTAGACCGTGGTGGTCTCCAGCCGCTGGTGCAGTTCCTTGATCTCGGCCCGCATTGCAACGCGCAGCTTGGCGTCGAGGTTGGACAGCGGTTCGTCGAACAGGAACACCTGCGGGTTGCGCACGATGGCACGACCCATGGCGACACGCTGGCGCTGGCCGCCGGAGAGCTGGCGCGGATAGCGGTTTAGATACTGCGCCAGGCCCAGGATCTGCGCGGCGCGCTGCACCTGCTGGTCGATGGTGGCCTTCGGCACCTTCGCCAGCGACAGCGAGAACGCCATGTTGTCGCGCACCGTCATGTGCGGATAGAGCGCGTAGTTCTGGAACACCATGGCGATGTCGCGCTCTTTCGGCGCGACGTTGTTCACCACGCGCTCGCCGATCGCGATCTCGCCGGCGGAGATGTTCTCCAGGCCGGCGATCATCCGCAGCAGGGTGGACTTTCCGCAGCCCGAGGGGCCGACCAGGATGACAAACTCGCCGTCGTCGATCTCGACGCTGACGCCGTGCAGCACCTCGGTGGAGCCGAACGACTTGCGGACGTTCCGGATGGAGACAGTGGCCATTGGCGGGCGGACATCCTCGGGTCTGTTGTTTGCTTTGGCTGGCGCCAGGACGCCATATCAATCACGCGGCGTGGTGCGAGGCAACGGGCCGCCGACCGCCACCGTCAGCGCTGCCAGTTCTCCCAGCGCAGGTCGGATACGCGGCTGAATTCGCTGACATTGCGCGTGATCAGGGTCAGGTCGCGGGATCGCGCCTGCGCGGCGATGAACAGATCGCAGATGCCGATCGGAGTTCCCGCGGCGGCCAGTTCGGCTCGAATGGCGGCGGCTAAGCGCGCATCATCCTTATCGAGCGCGACGGTCTGGAAGGGAAGGTGCTCGATCAACGCCACGTTGCGCCCCGCCTGCTGGCTGTGAAAGGCACCAAAGTAGAGTTCATGCGCCACAACGACGCTCAGCCCGAATTCCTGAGCAGGATGTGCTCGCACCCGACGCGTAACCTGTCTCTGCCCCTCAAGCAGAGCGATGACCACGTTCGTGTCGAGCAGATACCTCATTCCGGGAATTTGATTGGTGGCCGGTCGTCGCCACTTGGTCGATCAAGTGCGGCTTTGACGAAGTCCTCGTCAAGCGGACCCACAATTGCATCGAGCCAAGCCCAGTCCTTCGGAATCGGTTCCAGAATAATCGCCGCTCCATGCCGCCGGATGCGAACCTCATCCGTATCGAAGCGATACTCTTTTGGCAGCCGAACCGCCTGCGAGCGTCCGGTCCAGAAGACTTTGGCAGTGTCCATCGATGCAGCGACCCTCTGCGATATATCCCAAAAGAATATATCACTCCCACCGCATGTCCAGCGAGCCTGTTGCGCTCAAATACGTGGATGGCCGGCACAGAGGCCGGCCATGACATGTGGGGACGGTTGGTGCGTGGCGGAGCGGCGCTCCGCCACAAGCAGCTAGAACTTGGAAACTCGCGTCTCCTTGGCGGTGATAAACTCGAGCAGCGCCGGCTTGCCGGCCTGGGTCTGCTCGATGCCGCGCTGGATCGCCGCCTTGATCTGCGCCGGATCGGTCACCCGCTCGCCGTAGCCGCCGAACGCCTTCGCCATGTCGGCGTAGTTGCCGGAGATGTCGGTGGAGCGGTACTTCTCGGTGCTCACCGGCATCACCTTCAGCTCGATCGCCATGGAAAAGTTGTTCATCAGGCAGGACAGGATGGGGATGCGCTCGCGCACCGCGGTCTCGAAGTCCATGCCGGTGAAGCCGATCGCCGCGTCGCCCCAGAAGTTGATGCAGAGCTTGTCTGGCTTCGCGAGCTTCGCGCCCATGGCCAGGCCAAGGCCCATGCCAAGCTGCGTGGTCTTGCCCCAGCCGATATAGGACAGCGGCTCGGTGGAGACCCAGAACGGCGAGATCTGGTCGCGCGGGCTGCCCGCGTCATGCGTAATGATGGTGTTCTTCGGATCGGTGCCGGCCATCAGCTCCCAGATCACGCGATACGGGCTGATCGGCGCTTCGTTCGAGTTGAGCAGCGGCTTCCATTGCGCCATCCACTCTTCGCGCACGCTGGTGATCTCGGCCACCACGTCCTTCGGATCGCGGTTCGACTTGATGGTCTGCTTCAACTCGCCAATCAGCGCCTCGAGCACGAGCACCGCGTCGCCGACCAAGCCGACTGACGCGATCACGTCCTTGTTCAGATGGTCTGGATCGAGTGTGGCGTGGATGAACTTCTTGCCCTTCGGGAACTTGATGCCGAAGTTGGTCTCGGTGAACGAGCAGCCGATGCCGATGATCAGGTCGGCGTTGGCGACGAAATGGTGCACCGGCTTCGGCACCGCGTTGCCGCCGGAACCGAGCGACAGCGGATGGTTCTCCGGGAACGAGCTTTTGCCGCCAAGGCTGGTGGTGACCGGCGCACCCAGCAGTTCGGCGAATTCGCGAAGCTGCGACCAGGCCTCGGACCACTGTACGCCGGTGCCGGCGTAAATCAGCGGACGCTTGGCTGCCAGGATCGCCGCTGCCGCCTTGCGCACATCAACCGGGTCGGGCGCCGACCGCACGCGGTGCACCGGGGTGTAGTCGAGCTCACCGATATCGGCGCCCCATAGGTCGGTGGGAATCTCGACGATGCACGGTCCGCCGCGGCCGTTGCGCAGGCGCGAGAACGCGCGGCGCATGATGTTCGACAACTCGTTCGCCACCACCAGCGGCTCGGCTGACTTCGCAACGCCGCGCATCTCGCGCACCGCGCTGTAATTCGGATCGATATGCGCGATGCGCTGCGGATAGCCTTGCGGAACCACCAGCACCGGCACCGACTCGCTGTAGGCCTGCGCGACGCCACCGTACGCGTTCTCGGTGCCCGGGCCGTGCTGCATGCAGAAGGCGCCGATCTTGCGGCCCGAGGTCACGCGCGAGATCGCGTCCGCCATGTGCAGGCCGATGCGCTCCTGGCGCACGATGATCGGCCGGATGTCGGCGGCCGCGGCGTATTCCAGCAGATGGTTGACGGGGTAGCCGCAGAGGATCTCGATCCCCTCACGCTTCATGATCTCGGCAACAGCCTGGCCGACCTTCATCTCGCTCGTTCCCTTTGTCCTGGGGTAATCGCGCGCACCGTAGGACCCGGTTCCAGCGGTGGCAACCGGGCGCCCGGGCTGCCGGGTCAGACCGGGACGCGCGTCGCGTCGTATTGGTAGATCCAGTCTAAACGATTGCGCATGGTAGGTTGCGAGTACTCGCGGTCGAGATAGGCGTGTGCCGCGGCCGGATCGGACAGGATCGGGTTGGTCAGGCGCTGCGCGTTCTCGGCCGCGCCGGTGACCAGACGGGAGGTGCGTTCCCCGCGTGCTGCTTCATAGCTCTGGCAGCCGGCTGCCAGATCGTCCCGGTGCGCTTCCAGCGCACGCGCCAGCACGAAGCCGTCCTCGATCGCCATGGTCGCGCCCTGGCCGAGAAATGGCAGCGTGGGATGGGCGGCATCGCCGAGCAATGTCACCGCACCCTGCGACCATGTCGCCAACGGCCGGCGGATCAGCAGAGCCCAGATGCCAGGCTCCGGAATCGCTTGGATTATAGCCTGGATGTTGTCGTGCCAGCCGCGGAAGTCATGCGCCATCTGCCCGGGAGTGCCGATCGCCGACCATGACTCAGTCTGCCAATCGGAACGCTCGACCACGCCGACGATGTTCAGCAATTCGCTGCGCCGCACGGGGTATTCGACGAAGTGTCCGTTCGGTCCGAGCCAAGTCTTCGCGACGTCGTCGGCGAGATGCGAGGGCAGCGAGCCGAACGGGATGACCGCGCGCCAGGCGACGAAGCCGGTCAATGTCGCTGCGTCGGCCCCGTGCAGGCTCGTGCGCAGCACGGAGTGAACGCCATCGGCACCGATCAGTGCATCGCCCTGGGCTTCGCTGCCATCGGCAAAGCACAGCACCGCGCCGTCCGCGGTCGGGCCGCCGCCGGACACCTTCTTGCCCAGGCGGATCGCGTCAGGCGCCGCCGCGGCCACCGCCTGTGCCAGCAATTCCAGCAGATCGGGACGGTACAACCAGGCGAAGGGTCGACCATACTCGGCCAGCGTCGCTGCATCGAATTCGAACGTCGGCCAGGCATGGCCGGTGTTCCAGAGCCGGATTTCACGGCGCCTGGGCCTGCCCGAGAGCGCGAAAGCGCGGTCGGCGAGGCCGAGTTCTCGCAGC
Source organism: Acetobacteraceae bacterium (assembly GCA_035701785.1). GTDB lineage: Bacteria > Pseudomonadota > Alphaproteobacteria > Acetobacterales > Acetobacteraceae > JAMXLO01. The sequence goes on from DASSRN010000499.1 coordinate 8,780, forward strand.
ACCAGCATGCCGTTCGGCGATACCAGCACGCCCGCACCAACCTCACGCAGTGCCGAGGTCTGTTCGTAGATCTCGACTGCGAAGCCACGACGGATGAGCGCGAGAGCCGCCGTCAGCCCGCCGATGCCGGCGCCGGCGATGAGGACGCGCGGCTTGCTTGCGGCGGCCATCTCATGCGCCTACGGAGGCGTCGACCCGCGCCATCAGTTCCGCCGGCAGCGGTCCAGCCTCTGCCGCCGCCACGCATTCGGCTAGTTCGAGGCGGTTCTTCACGCCCAGCACCAGCGTGTCGATGTCGAGCGACAGCGCGTAGCGGTGCGCGATCACTGCCGGGTTCTCGCCGAGTCCGGCGCAAAGGCGGCGGAAGCCGGCGGCGCGGTGGTAGTCGCGGACTTCGGGGTGGTCGCCGGCGAGCGGACGATCGATCGCGGCGGTGAGCGCGCCGGCCTGCACCGCGCGGATGCCCATGACGCCGACGCCGTTCGCCCGCGCCGCCGCCATCGCGGTGCGCGGCTTCGCCGGACCGTGGAAGAACTTCAGGCCACCGGGCGAGTCGAGCAGGTTGGCGATGCACTGCACGGCGGCCGGTGCCGGGCGCTCGCCCAGCAGGCGGATGATCGTGTCGGGGTGGCCGATGCCGGTCAGGCCCCAGGCGCCGATCAGCCCTTCCGCCACCAGCCGCTCGAACACCGGCCGGACATGGTCGACGAAGACGGGATAGGGCGTCATGCGCGCACCCGCATCGCCCCAGCCGGCGGCGAACGCGGCGTCGGGGACCACGTTGGAGTGCAGGAAGAACAGGTCGAGCCGCGGCAGGCGCAGCCGGCGCAGGCTGGCCTCGATGGAGCGGCGGAGCGTGGTCTCGATCTCCGTCGGCGGCGGGTTGCCCAGGTTGCATTTGCTGGTGACCCGCAAGCCCGGTGGCAGCCGGCCGGCAAATGCCTCGCCGACGACCTCCTCGGCCTTGCCGTCGCCGTAGCGCGGCGCGAGGTCCAGCAGCGTGATGCCCGCGTGCACCGCGTCGTGCACGGTGGCAACGCATTCGTCGAATGTCGTGGCTCCCCACAGCATGCCCAGGCCGCCACCGCCAAGGGTGAGTGTGGAAACCGGAGGCAGATGGCCGAAGCTGTGCTGCTGCATGGTGCTCTTGATTCCTAACCCATTCTTGTCACCGCCCTCAGAACTCGCGGCGGCGTGCCCATCGAGGAACGAGAACAGGGAACCACGGATGGACACAGCTGAACACGGATCCAGGGGCACAGTCCCAGTGCATGGGGCAGATGCTTCCACGACTACAGCAGATTATCCGTGTTCATCTGTGGTTTCACCCTTGGCAAAGGCACTCGCGCGCGATCCGGTTGTCGCTGAGGAACCCAGCCCAGTGCATGCTCGAACCATGCCACGCCATTCCCCGCCCGCTTCCGCTTTGGGCCTCGCCGTCCCGATCCTGGCGGCGTGGACGCTCGCCGCCCGCGCCGACCCGATCCGGCCGCAGTGCTGGGACTGCATCGACAAGCTCATCATGCAACTGCCTGCCGACAATCCGAACCAGGACCCGGGGTACGAGCAGGGCCTGACGCCGGGCTCGGTGCTGCCGGCGCTGACGGAGTGCAGCCTGGATGACAGCGAGATCCCGACGCTGCAGCAGGTCATCGCCATCTTCACGGACGCCTCTGTCAACCAGGGTGGCGCGGCTTATGTGCGCGACCACCTGCCGGAGGTGGCGAAGCTGACCGCGGAAGACCGCGCCAAGCTGGTGGACGGTGCGACGCAGGACCTGGAGACCACGATGCGGCACCTCGTCGACCACAACTGCCGCCTGCTGCTGAAGTCGCACTATGACGAGGGCGCCGGGCGCGAGTGGCTGCTGCACATGGTCGCGCTGGGGCGTGGGCCGGCCGTGGCGTTCCAGGAGGGTTCTCGTTGACACCGCCGCCCCGCTGTTTATAACGCCGCCCTCCGGCCGCCGGGCTTCCTGGCGGCCCGCGTTCGTTTGGGAAACCGTGCGATGTTCGCAGTGATCCGCACCGGCGGGAAGCAGTACCGGGTGACGCCGAATGCGGTGCTGAAGGTGGAGAAGCTCGAGGCCGAACCGGGCGCAACCGTCACCTTCACCGACGTCCTCGCGCTTGGCAGCGATGCCGGGCTGACGCTGGGCGCGCCCACCGTGGCTGGCGCCTCGGTGACGGCGACCGTGGTGGCGCAGGACCGGCTGGACAAGATCATCATCTTCAAGAAGCGCCGCCGGCAGAACAGCCGTCGCCGCAACGGCCACCGCCAGCACGTCACCGTGCTGCGCATCGCCGGCTTCAGCCACAACGGCCAGACGCTGGCGGCAACGCAGGCATCGGCCGAGCCCGACGCGGCGGCAATGGACGCGGTGGAGGGCGTCTCGGAAATCTCCGGTATGGACCCGGCGCTGGTGGAGACCTCGCACCCACCGCTGGCATCCGGCGAGACCCATGGCACCGCGAGCGGTTCGGTTGCCGGGCCGGAGCACATGCGGGGCCTCACCGCCAAACCGCTCGACATCGATCCGGCGGCGGAGGACGCAGCCGAAGGCCAGGCCGTTGTCTACGGCGAAGATCCCACCAAGGTAGAGACCGGACAGGAGTAGCGGCGCATGGCACACAAGAAGGCAGGCGGCTCCTCGCGCAACGGCCGCGATACCGCAGGACGACGCCTCGGCATCAAGAAGTCCGGCGGCGAGGCAGTGCTGGCCGGCAACATCATCCTCCGCCAGCGCGG
>DASSRN010000500.1:0-14988 GCA_035701785.1 Acetobacteraceae bacterium
CGAGCGCCACCTGTGGCTCCAGGCGCTGGAACGCCGCGACCGACAGAACGACGAAGGCAACGGCGCCGGCGGCGGCTGGGACAAAAGCGCTGCGCGAACCCGGACGCCGATGAAACAGTACTGACGCCGCCCAGCACAGCAGGGCCAGCACGGTCGCAACCGTCGCCGGCAGGCGGTGATAGAACCAATCCTTGCCGTCCATGAAGCAGATCACCGTGCTGGTGATCGCGAACACCACCAGCGAAAGCATCAGGGCGCCTTCGGGCGCGCGGCGGCGGCGGTTCCACCACAGCGCCAGCGCCAGCGCCTGCCCCACGATCAGGCGCAGGCTGTCGGCCAGCAGATGGCGGAACGGGACATCTGTGGCGCCGTACAGTGCCAGCGCGAGCGGCACTGCGCGGCGCAGATATTGTGGGCAGACCACCGCGACCAGGGCCGCATAGGCCACCATCGTCACACCGGCGGCGACGGGCATCATCCGGAAGGGGCGAAGCCCATGCAGCAGCGCCAGCCCCTCCAGCACCACGAACACACCCGCATAGCGCGGCTTAAGGGCGCAACCGAGACCAGCCAGCACGCCGGCGATGAGTGCATCGCGCCGATCCGTCTGTTCGCCGTCGAGCGTGCGTGAGAGTAGTGCCAGATAAGGCAGAATCGTGGCCACCAGCAGGTGCTCGCGCTGGCCCAGATCACCGGCCGGCACCACCAGCAGGACGGTGCCGATCGTGGCGAACACCGGCAGGCGGTCGCCGAACAGCCTGCCGCTGCCACGCAGCAGAGAGGCGGTCCACCACGCACAACCCAGTACCCCCGTCACGAAGAACGGGATGGCGGTGAACTGCGCGTCGATGCGCAGCGCGCCAGCGAGCCAGATCGGAATAGCCGAGATCCAGACGATCAACGGCGGGTTGACCTCGACCACGTCCACATAGAGTTCCCGCCCGGCCATCCAGCGCCGCGCCACATACAGCAGCCAGGCGATGTCATCCTTCAGCGGCGAGCGCAGCATGGAGAACAGGACCAGCGCCAGGACGGCCAGCAACAGCGACAGGCTGATCACGGTGACCGCGGCACGAATTAGGGACGATGCCGGGCGCAATGCCCGGACCTCGGTATGGCTCATGCTCGCGTGGTCACCCGTTCGTTCAGCTGCCCCGTGGGCGCGCAGGAGCATCTCCTGCAACCCTTTCTATGGCATTTATATGATCGCGGGCACGATTGCCATTGCGTTACTTCGAGGCCAGCTCCGATCAGTGTGCAAGTTCAGACTGTCGCGCGGTAATCTCGGCGAGATAGCGTGACGGCACCTCCATGAACGGTCGCCGCTGACGCAGCCATAGCGGATGGTCGTCCCCGGTATGCATCACCTGATTGGTGGGCTGCGGCGACCAGCCGGGCACCTTGAGCCAGAGCCGCAGCAGATGCCTTCGGCGTGCCATCGCATGGTGGTCCTCGTACTCTGTTCGACCATGCAGCAGCAGCCGGTTGTTCAGGAACTGAATGTCGCCCTCGCCGATGTTCATGTCGAGGTAGGTGTCAGGCGAGGCAGCGACCCGCTGCACCTCGTCCAGCGCCTCGCGCTGCTGCGGAGTCATCACTGCGTCGCCCGCCGCGACGGCCCGATTGGGATAGTCGCCGGAAAGGAAGACGGAGACTTCGTCGCCGGTCCGGGCGAAGACGGAGATGTGACGGACCAGCACACCGCTGCCGTGCTCCGCATCGATCTCACGGCGGCGGAAGGTGAAGCCGTCGTACAGCACCCGCAGCAGGTCTGGCCGCTCCCGCTCCAGCCGCCGGTGCACGGCAATAGCGCTACAGATCCGGCTGGCGCCACCCGACTTCGCTGCCTGCAGGCACATCAGCGACACGACGTCGCAGGAATCGGTATGGAAGCGCTGCGCTCCGCCGGCGTGATAGCCGCGCGCGCCGGGTTCGATGTCGCTCACATCGATCACGTGGCCCAGCAGTTCGCCCTGCCAGGACTGCGGCAGCGGGGTGCCGATATAGGCGCCGAGTCCGAAATAGATGCGCGCCATATCATCGGTCGAGTACCGCTCGCGCGGGATGCCCCGCAGCAGTATGAAGCCGCGCCCGAAGCGCAACTCGTCACGCAGTCGGCGCAGGAAGGCACCAAGCGTGGGCAGCGGAAAGGTGTCCGGACTGATTGCGGGGAAATCCAGTTCCCCGAGCCGACGGAGATGCGCCAGCGCGCCATCGATCTCGTCCACCTCGGCCGACGACATGGTGTGAAGGCCGTCGGTACGGAAGTCGATGGTAGCGCCGGTCCAGTCGGCACGATCCTGAATGGCGCTCATGCATTCACCTCACTTCTGGCTCGCGGATTATCAAATGGCACAGCCATTGCTCAGTTGAAGAACCGCGCCGGGCGGAAGTCGGCGAGCGCGGCAGAGGGCCGATTGTGCACGATCTCGTCCGCTACCGAGGCGCCGAGGAACGGCGACATGGTGACCCCGCTGTGCGTGACGGCCAGATAGTAGCCCTCGACGCGCGGCACCGGGCCGATCGCGGAGTAGCTGTCGCCCGGAATCGGACGGATCGCCATCCGCGCCGCTTCCGGCTGCAAGTCGCCCAGCACCGGCAGCAGCGTCCGCGCGCGCTGCACCAGATCGCGCGCCTCGGGCATCGCGGCGCTTGGATGCGGATCGAACGCAAGACCGGCATCGGTTGCGTTCCAGTGCAGTACAAGCCGGCCGGCCCCATCCGGGCGCGCATGCACGATCGGCGAGCGCACCACCCGACGGACCCGCGCGGCGACCGGTGGCGTATAGACAAGGAAGCCGACGGTCGGCGCCAGCGGCAAGTGCAGGCCGGCATCCGACACCGGGTCGTTTGCCCAGCGCCCGGCGCAGTTCACCACCATGTCGGCCTCGAACACCCGGCCGTCCACAGTCTTCATGCCGATCACGCGACCACCACGCAGCACCGCATCCGACACGCGGGCATTCGCAATCACCTCGGCGCCGCGCGCGCGGGCGGCACCGAGCATCGCACCGATATAGACCAGTGGATCCAGCCAGCCCTCGTCCGGATAATGCGCGATCGGCGCGTCGCCGATCTGCGCGGGGTCGATGTCCGGCTCAAGTTCCAGCAGTTGCTGTGGCGTGATCCACTCCGCAGAGTAGTCCCAGCTGCGCAGCCGATCCACCTTCGCCTGCTGCGCCGCACGCTCCGCCGGCGCGAACCATTCGACGCTGCCGCCGCCATGCCACCACGGCGTCGCGCCGAACTCCTGCGCCAGCGCGGCGTGCGCCTTCATGCCGGCGACGTTCAGCTCGTGATAAGCGCGAGGCTCCTTATCGCTGGAGTTCGTCCAGGCGAAGCTGCAGGTCGAGGTGCCGCCGCCGATCCGGCCCGCTTCCAGCACGGTGACCGAGGCGCCCGCCTCGGCCAGCCGATAGGCAACCGAGGCGCCCATCACACCGGCACCGATCACGATCATTCGCGGCATGGGGACCTCCTGTTCATTCATCACGTCGTATACAGCCAACGACTGACCAGCGTCTCGACATCGTCGGTGAACGCTTCGCGCGGGCCCTCCTCAAACAGCGCGCCAGTGCGCATCACATACACATAGTCGGCAATGCCGAGTGCGCCCTTGATGTTCTGGTCGACCAGCAGGATGGCCTTGCCGTCACGCGCCAGGCCGGCGATCAGCTCGTAGATCTGCGCCGCGATGCGCGGTTCGATGCTGGCGGTCGGCTCGTCGATCAGCATCACGCTCGGATCGGTCATCAGCGCGCGTGCGATCTCGAGCTGACGCTGCTGTCCTCCGGACAGCGTGCCCGCCGCCTGGCGACGGCGCTCGGCCAGCACGGGGAATTGCGCGTAGGCACGCTGGATGCGCTCGCGTGCCAGCGCACGATTGCGACGAAACGACCAGGTGCCCAGGCGCAGGTTCACCTCGACCGACAGGAACGGAAACACGCTTGGCCGCTGCGGCAGATAGGTGATGCCGCGGTGACCCATACGGTGCGACGGCACCCCATGCATCGACATGGTGCCGAGATGCATGTCCCCCTGCTGTGCCGGCAGGAAGCCGAACAGGACCTTCAGCAGCGTGGACTTGCCGGTGCCGTTCGGCCCCAGCACACAGCGCACCTGCCCGCGCTGTACATCCACCGACATACCGTTGAGGATGTTGATGCCAGGCAGATATCCGGCGACCAGGTTGCGCGCGGTCAATACCGGCGTGGTGTCAGACACCGGCATAGGCCCGCAGCACCTCCTGGTCCTCGCGCACTTCAGCCACCGTGCCGTCCGCGATCTTCTGCCCGCGCGACATCACCACCATGCGGTGGACCAGGCGCTGCAGCGCCTCGATGTCATGGTCGACGATGACAAAGGTGCGGCCATCTTCATGCAGCTTGCGGATCAGCTCGATGATCTGATCGCGCAGGAACGGATTAACGCCGGCGAACGGCTCATCGAGGAACAGGATCTCGGGGTCCAGCATCAGCGCACGGCCGAGTTCCAGCAGCTTCTGCTGACCGCCGGAAAGATTCTTGGCCGGCAGCGACTCCAATGCGGCAAGGCCCAGGAACTCCAGGTGTTCGCGCGCCTCGCGGGTGGCCGCAGCCTTATGGGAAAGCGGTCGGGCAAGACCCGGAACCAGCATGTTCTCCAGCACCGTCATGCGGCTGAACAACTGGGTGATCTGAAATGTGCGACCGACACGCCAGGCAGCGAACTCGCTCGGAGACCGGCCATTCGCCCGCTGGCCGCGCAGCAAAATCTCCCCTGCTGCTGGCGCCAGGTGACCAGTCAGCAGATTGATCGTCGTGGTCTTGCCGGAACCGTTCGGACCGATCAGCCCTACAAGTTCACCCTGCTTAACAATAAGGTCGAGGTTGCTGACGGCGACGATGCCGCCGAAGCGCCTGCTCAAGTCACGGGTTTCGATCAAAGGGACGGGCATGGCCATCAGCGAGCGTCGGCAGCGCGCACGCGCCGCCACGGCCTGCCGTGCGCGATCTGCTGCCAGGCCAATGCAAGCAAGCCATTGCGTGCGAAGCGCATGGTCAACAGCAAGAGCGCGCCGAACAGCACAAGCCGCCACTGGCCGTAGCTGCGCAGCGCCTCGATAAGGAACTCGAGGCCCAGAGCCCCGATCGTCGCGGCGACGATGCTCTCGGCGCCGCCGATCACCGCCATCGCCACCACCAGGCCCATCTGATCCACCGATCCGATATCCGGCGTGAGAATGCCGATGTAGTGGCCGTAGAAGCCACCAGCGAGCCCGGCAAAGCTCGAGGAGATGGCGAAGGCGAGTATACGGAAGCGCACCACCTTGACGCCGGCGGTCGCCGCAGCCTCCTCATTCTCGCGGATCGCACGGAAGAACAGCCCCCAGCGTGACGTGACCAGCACCATCATGATCGCCAGCGATGCTGCCAGCAGCCCCAGGCCAAGATAATAGAACGGCATGTCGGTGCGCTCGTGGAACAGGGGAGTTACCTCCAGTCCGCCCGAACCGCCGGTCACCTCGTTCTCCGAGACGATGACGATGCGCAGCACCTCGGAGAAGGCCACCGTGAACAGCGCCAGATACGGGCCTCGCATGCGCAGACAGATGAAGCCGATCCCACTGCCGACGATGCCGCATATCAGCACGCCGGCCGCCATGCCGATCGGGATGGGAACCCCGAACGTCATCACGAGCAGGCCGGACGTATAGGCGCCGAGTGAAACGAACGCCACGTGGCCGAAGGAGAACTGGCCGGCATAGCCGGCGAGCAGCGCCCAGCTCGCGGTGACGATGGCGTAGAACATCGCCAATACGCCGACTGACAGCCAGTAGGCGTTGACCAGCAGCGGAAAAACCAACGCGAGCGCCGCCAGGACGAGACCCGCGGTCTTACTCCATGGCGACATGCGCGCGCCCAAACAGACCGGTGGGACGGACCAGCAGCACCACCATCAGGATCAGCAGGCTGAACGCCTGAGCGTAGGTCAGGCTGCGGCTGGGATCGGGAAACAGCGCCACGAACATCGATTCGGAAACGCCGATAAGCAGCCCCGCGAGGATCGATCCGCCGACCGAACCCATGCCGCCCAGGATGACGATCGCGAACGCCTGCGTGTCCGGCAGCAGGCCCATGGACGGCGACAGGGAGTAGATCGGTCCGACCAACGCCCCTGATCCCCCCGCCAGCGCGCCGCCAAGTCCGAATGCCAGCATGTAGAAGCGCTGGTCGTTGATGCCGACAATCGCCGCCGACTCGCGCGACTGGCTGACCGCGTTCAACGCTTCGCCCCACGGCGTTCGATTCATGAACCAGACGAGCGCGAGCAGCATGGCGATGCCGGCGCCGCCCGCAAACACACGGTCCCACGCCATGACCAACCCACCCGCCACGGCGACGCCGGGCCAGAATGACGGCGGGCGCAGCGGGTACGGCCCGTAGATGATCAGCGCCAGCGCGCGCAGGAAGATCGAGATGCCGAAGGTCACCAGGATGCCGTAATCACCCTTGCGCTCGGTGGTGGGGCTGTAGAGCGGTGTCAGCAGCGTGCGCTCCACCAGCACCGACAGCATGAAGGACAGCACCATCGCCACCAGCACCGCGGGGAGCGGCGGGACGCCAGCAAGGGCGATGGCAAAGTAGGCGAAATACCCGCCCATCATATAGACTTCGCCGTGGGCGAAATTGACGATCTTCAGTATCGAGAAGATCACCGTCAGCCCGGCGGCGATGACCGCGTAGATGATGCCGATGACCAGGCCGTTGAGGGCCTGGATCAGCAGGTAGTCGGCCACTAAGTGCCAGGCTTCTTGTAGATGTAAGGCACGGTCGCGAACTGCTTCGGCCACAGGATCGGTGCGTCCGACTGGCCCTGCTTCACCTCGTGGTACTGCAGCAGGGTCAACGGTGCCTCGAGGAACTGGTGGTAGTGCCAGGCCGGTTCGTGGCTGGTGGAGAACGAGTATTTGCCCCGCGCACCGACGTAGTTCGTCTTCTCCAGCGCGGCGATGATCGCCTTCGCATCGGTGTTGCCGGCGGTCTTGATGGCGTCGAACAGCAGCCAGGCGCCGTCATAGCTCTCCATCACCGCGCCGGACGGGTCGGCATTGTGCTTCTCCCGGTACTTGGCGACGAACGCCTTGGTCTTATCGTTCCAGGCGGCCTTGGGCAGGCCGACATTCTCGGTAACCAGGTACTTGCCGGCTTCGCCCACGTTCTCCCAGAAGGTCGGGTCCACCGCCTCGCCGCCGGAATTGTAGATGCCGCAGTTTGCAGTGGGCGCGAAACCAAGGTCGTGCGCCTGGCGGATCATCGGATAGGCGCCCGCCTCGGAGTAAATGCTGAGGAAAAAGTCGAACGGCGGCGTCGTGCTCTTGAACCGCAGGATCTGCGCCGTGAAGTCAGTAAGGTTGGGATCCGCGTCCACTGCGGTGAAGGCGATGTTCGCCTTGGTCAATTCCTGCGCAACCAACGTACGCGCGGCGAGGCCCACATCGTTCTTCTCGGCGATGATCGCCACGTTCTTGAAGCCAGCGGCGGCGATCCACTGTCCGATCGTCACGTCGATCAGCGATACGGCTGGGGCGTTGCGGAACACCTCCGGATAGCCCTTGGCGGTGATCTGGTCCGACCAGACGTCGCATGCCATGAACGGGATGCCATATTTATGGTAAACTTCCATCCCGGCGAGCGCGACGGGGCTGTGGAACTCGCCGAACACCGCGACGACCTTGTTCTGCTGCACCAGCCTCTCGGCCGCAGTGCGGCCTTCGGCGGGCATGCCCCTCGTGTCGGCATAGGTGATTTCGACCGGCCGGTTCAGGATGCCGCCCTGCGCATTGACCTCGGCCGCGGCGATCTCGGCGGCGTTCTTCATGTTGGTGCCTTCGGCATAGCCGCCCGGCGGTGACAGCGGCCCAACCCAGCCGATCGAGATCGGATCGGCGGCAAGTGCGCTGCGGCCCAGCAGCGGCAAGGAGGCTGCTGCCCCCGCTCCGGCAAGCAGGCCACGCCTGGTCGATACGGCCATCTTGGCTGTCACAGGGGCAAACTCCTTTGGACGGGTCCCGCATCCTGGCAACAAGCCCGGCTCACGCCAAGGGGAGCGCACAGCGTACCTTCGGATTGTCACACTCCCGCGCGGTCGCACGCGGAACGCAACCACTACGGGTCGTTCACGTTCTCGCAGTGCGAACAAAACCAGGGAAAGTCCCACAATGAAACATTCTGCGAAGATCATCGCAGTCGGATGTCTGGCCCTGTTGGCCGCCTGCGGCACCAACCAGAAAGAGCGCACGACAGGTGGCGCAGCCGCCGGCGCAGCGACTGGAGCGGCGGTTGGCGCGTTGGCGGGACCGCCCGGAATGGCAGTAGGCGCGCTGGTCGGCGGTGGCGCAGGCGCAGCGACCGGGGCCGCCACCAGCCCCAAGGATGTGAACCTCGGCAAGCCGCCGTGGACCAACCCCGAGACCCGTGTCCCGACTCCGAATGGACCGGTCGGGCCGGCTCACCCCGCGCGCTACTCACGGACCGATACCTCCCACGACCACGATGCGGATCAGCTCAACGCCCAGCAACTTCAGCAGCATTGAGCCCGAGCGCCGAGCGCCACACCGGCGCTCGGCGCATTTCCGCCCTGGTGCAGTCACATTTTCGCCATAATAGCAGCCCGCCCGCCCCAAACGCGTTATAGTCCGTACCATGACAGTCCGATCAGCCGCTCAGGCACTCTGGCTTCGGTTCGGCAGGCTGGCCAAGGCCTCATCTGCACGATCTTTGCGGGAGAGCGCCACACCAGGCGAGATGGGTGCGTGGCTCAATGGTTCGCTCGCCGCAGCCGATTGGGTCGAGGAAGAGCAATGGCTGGCCGGCATGCCACGGGCCCGCTGCGAACAGGTTGGCAGGTTGTGGTGGCAGTGCTCCTGAGATAGGTAGGCTGGCCATGCAGCCAGCGGATATCGCCCGGGTCGAAACCTACCTGCGCCAGACGATCGGCAGCGACCGGATTCGCATCGAGGTGCCGAAGGTGCGCGGCGGATCGATCGAGGTCTGGGCCGGCAAGGAGTTCCTGGGCACCGTGCACCGCGATGAGGAGGACGGCGAGGTCTCCTACTCACTCCAGATCACGATTCTGGATGAAGACCTGCCGCCGGCAGCCCCGGCCGGACCTCCGCGGCGCAAGTAGCTAAGCTATTGCACCGAATAGGCGACCAGCTTCAGCAGCTTCTCCCAGTCGATCGGCTTTGCCAGCACGTCGAGTGCGCCAAGCTCGCGCGCTTCGTTAGCAAGCTGTGCATCGGGTAGGCCGGTGATCAGCAGGGAAGGGATCGTGCGGCCGGCAGAGTTCAGCGCCCGCAACAGCGCGAGGCCTGACATTTCCGGCATCTTCTGATCAACGACGAGGCAGGCGATGTCGCCCAGATCGGGGTCGTCCAGCAGCTGCTGACCCTTGTCGTAGGTCCTGACGGTATGGCCGGCCGTCTCCAGCAAGGCATCGAGCACGTCACGGACGTCGCCATCATCGTCCACAATCGCAACTATATTTGGGTTTTCGGCCGGCACGTAAGCAATTCCCGTGAATAGGTTTATCGCCGCAGTGTGGACTAGCATACGGGGCGGCACCAAGGCGTAGCCGGCCCTTTCACGCGCTGTTGTCGCGGAACGCCGGCCCAATACGCAGACAGGTTCATCGTGGAGGCGTCTCGCCTCTGTCTCATTGCCCTGCAGGTGAGACCCGACGCGCGGTTCGGAATGCGCGTGTCCAAGAGGCGCGCGACGGCATGGCGGCAGGACCCAGGGCAGTTCCTTCGAATTGCGCCGCGACAAGCCTTTGGTTGCGCACAATAGGCGAGCGTCGAATACTGACCATGCGACGCTCTCGGCAGCAAACCAGTTTGTCCCTCACCTATGCCGATGACGGCGCGCCCCTCTCATCGCAACGATGGAGGTCCGAGACCCAGCCCATGGAGGAACATCGATGTCATTCTACCGAGGCATGACCTGCGAGAACGTGACCATCAAAGGCGACAAAGGTACGCCTATAACGGCTTACGTGGCGAGGCCAGCCGGTCCTGGACCATTTCCGGGCGTGGTGCTGGTGCACCACCTCCCAGGCTGGAGCGAGCTCTATATCGAGACAACCCGTCGCTTCGCTCATCACGGCTATCTGGCAATCTGTGCCAATTTGTACGAGCGCGAGGGTGGGGGCAGCGACGGCAATCCTGATGACATTGCTGCCAGGGTACGCGCAGAGGGCGGCATTGCCGATTCCCAGATGGTCGGCGACACCGCTGGCGCCGTAGCCTGGATGCGCGCGCAGCCCAATTGCAACGGCAAGGTTGGCCTCATCGGGTCCTGTTCCGGTGGGCGGCACGCGTTCATTTACGCCTGCCAGCGCAAGGACATCGATGCCTGTGTCGAGCAGTGGGGGGGCCGCGTGGTTATGAGCAAGGAGGAGCTCAACGAGAAGACGCCGGCCGCACCGATCGACATGACAAAGGACCTGAGCTGCCCACTACTTGGCATCTTCGGTAACGATGACCGCGCTCCGAGCCCCGAGCAGGTGAACCAGCACGAGGCTGAGCTGAAGAAGCACGGCAAGAACTACGAATTCCACCGTTACGACGGCGCTGGCCACGGTTTCTTCTATTGGCACCGGCCTCTCTATCGGCCCGAGCAGGCGATGGACGCCTGGGACAAGATTTGGGCATTCTTTGGCAAATATCTGGCGAAGTAGGGGAGGCGAATATGTGCACGTCGATCATCGAGATCGCACGCGCTCAAGGCATGGCAAAGCACGGAGACGAATGGTTCCCGCTATCGCAGGCGGTCGTTGCTTATGACCACGCGCGACATGCGCCGCTGGGCGACGTGATCACGCTCGACTTCATCAACACGGAGCTCGATTCCGGTGCGCGCGCGGGGATCGAACTTACTCTGGAAACGGCCAAGGAACTACGCGCCGCTCTCGACCGGGCGATTACCGCTGCCGAGTACGAGGAGGCGGAAGTGCGGGGAAAGGGCGCCGTGTTCAGCCTCGTTCAAGCTGCGTGACAGGCCAGTCGCGGTAACCCGAAACTCGGCGCATGATGAAGAAATTGCGGGCGACGTGCCGGAACACAATCGGCGTCGCCCGCAGTGCGTGGAGACCGGGGGACGATCAATACCGCCACCATCGCGGCGCTTGAGGCACAGGGCCTCGACCAAATCCTCGGCGCTGGGAGCGGACGGCGTCGCGCGACGGCCTGGCACCGCCACTCGCTGCGCGTGGCTGAGGAAGGCGGCGGACTCGATGATCTGACAGCCCGGTGGTGCCGATTGACCGACGGATCACACGGGAGCAAGACAAACCAATCGCTGCGCGAGCAAATAGGGACATAGGATGCTACGTAGCATCGAAATCGATATCGTAATTGTGCGGGGCAACGCCGGCCTCATCCACGCAAGAAGTCGGCAGATGCGCAGTCTTATGCTTACGGGCAGATCGGAAGATGAGCTGTGGCGGGACATGGATCCAGTCCTGCGCGATCTTCTTGATATCGAGGGTGATAGGGTCGCAACGATGACGGTAGATCGTCCGGCGCGGCGCGTGCGCGTCAATGTTGAGTGACGAGCGAGCAGTATCGCGCTCGCATCAGGGCTCTCGGCCTAACACCGATCGGTCGGTCAAGCGCTGGCAAATATCAATTCCATCGGGCTCGCGGCGGCCGGGTATACCCTATCCGCGACCCGGATGACCTGTCGGGGGCAGAGCGCGAGGAGATGATCGAATACTACGAGCAACAATTCTCTCTAGCCTGAACCACTACTCAAGGGCAATGAGCCGACTGTGCTAATCGCACCGGCGTAAGACTCATCCTCGTAAACGGCAGCACAAGAGTGCGCATCCCAGATGCGAGTGTGGTAGACGGTGAGATCTCCCCTTTTCAGCCGTTCACTTGCTGCATCAGCCTTGCCCAACGGTCGATGATGGGCATAACCTTGTCCGACTTCTCTGGTGGAAACATCGGCACAACTCGTGCTACACCGAGGTCCTTGAGGCGCTTCAACCGGTCGAGATCCTCGGCAACACCGAAGGACGTGATTTCGATCGATGCCGGGTCTCGTCCCGCATCACGCGCCATCTTGTCAAACGCAGGAACCTCGACAGTCAGGTCGCCGCGGGCAGTCGGTATCCAGCCATCGCCATAGCGAATCGCGCGCCGCGCACCATGCGGGAAAGCCCCTCCGACATGGACAGGCGGGTGCGGTCTTTGGACCGGCTTCGGCCACGCCATCATCGGGTCAAAATTGACGAACTCGCCGTGATATTCGGCCTGCGGTTTCGACCAGATCTCCTTCATCGCCTCGACGCTTTCACGCACTCGCTTGAAACGGGTTTTATATACCGTCCCGTGGTTCTCCATTTCATCTTGGTTCCAGCCGCCACCGATGCCAAAGAGGAACCGACCCTGGCTTACATGGTCAATGGAAGCCACGAGCTTCGCGGTCTGGATCGCGTCGCGCTGCTGCACGAGCAACACGCCTGTGCCCAGCTTGATAGTTTTCGTGGCATTTGCTGCAGCTGCGAGGACTACAAATGGATCCATCGCGTCGGCATATTGCTTTGGCAAATCGCCGCCGCCGGGAAATGGCGTCTTACGCGAGACGGGAATATGCGAGTGCTCGGGTGCCCAGACGCTGTCGAAGCCTCGCTCCTCCAGTGAGACCGCCAGCTCTGGCGCGGTCATCGAATACTCCGTGAAGAACATCGCACCACCGAACTTCATGTCGTCCCCACTTTCCAGTCAGGCGGTCGAGTTTAGGCGGTAAGGCACGGCACGGCTATGGCGTCAGGTTTCGCTGATTCGCCGATACGGGGCTTAGCCTGCTCGCCACTAAAATACCGGCCGAGCACATGCGGCGCTTCCCTAGGAAGGCGATCAGATCAACCGTGGCTCAGAACGTGCCCGAGGATGCGCCTACTTGTCGGATCTGTGTGCCAGTGGGCAAAATGTTGGTGGCCTCCGGGGGGACAAATGTACGCCAAGCGGATTTTCGGCTGCTGCACGGCAGCACTGATCGCTATGTCAGGCACGGTCCAGGCGGGCACCCTCGATCGTCTTCGACAGGACAACACCATTAGAATCGCCTATCGACGGGATGCTCCACCCTTTTCCTTCCAGAATGGAGACGACAAGCCGACAGGCTTTATCGTGGACCTTTGCCAGGCGGTCGCAAAGCGACTTTCTCAGCAGGTCAATGTGCCGTCGCTCAATGTGAGCTACGTGCCGGTCACGGCGACTGATCGTTTCGAGGCGATCAGCCAAGGCAAGGCCGATTTGCTCTGCGAGGCAACGACGGTCACCTTGAGCCGTCGCAAGCTCATCGATTTTTCGCTTGCTACGTTTGCCGACGGCGCGGGCCTCCTCACGAGGACAGATGGCCCAAAAGATCTGCGATCGATGGGCGGCCAGGCGATTGGTGTCTTGGCTGGCACGACGACAGAACAGGCCCTACGCAACGCGCTCTCTGCGGCCCGGATCAGTGCCGATATCAGACCGGCTCCCACCCACGCTGAGGGCTTGCAGATGCTGGACACCGGAAAGGTGACTGCATATTCCGCCGACCGGTCGATCCTGTGGGTGCTGCAGGCCAACAGCAAATCACCCGACGCACTGCAACTGGCCGATGAGTATCTGACGATTGAGCCGTATGCGCTTGGGCTTCCAAAGGGAGACGGCGATTTCCGGTTCGAGGTCGATCGCGCGTTAAGCGAAATCTATAGGTCTGGCGAGATAGTGCAGGTTCTCGAACGCACGTTCGGGAAGCATTCCCAACCCAGCCCATTGCTGCAGAGTTTATACCTCATATCTGCCATCCCGGAGTGAAACCAAGTTGCGTCGCGCGGTAAGCGCCCAGGACGGCCCCGCCGTCAGCGATAGAACTCGACCTTGGCCTCACGGAACCACAGAAAGTTCGCAGGCGCTGCCGAGATCGGACCGTTGATGGCGAACACCGCAATCTCGAACCGCTCCCCCGCGGTGACACTGTCCCGTAGCACCAGCCGGTTCGGCATGTTAAACCCCTGTATCGCTGCGGGACTCGGCCGTCCTGCCGCCCGCGGCAGGATGCCATCGACCCACACCTCGGCGTAGTCATCGACATTCACTGTCAGCACTGTCTTGGCTCCGTCGGTGTCGAACCCGCCAATTTGTGCCGGGATCATCAGCACCGTTCGAAACCAGAAGAACGACACCATACCACCACCCCGCCGCGCGCCTAGTTCTGGAGCCGCCACCTCCGCCCAGGTTGAATCATCGAATCCGAGCAACTCAGCATGTGGCTCGATGTCGTATGTCGTTGTGAACTCCGGCATCGAGTCCGACAGCGCCGGGCATTCAACGATTTTGGCCTCCCGCGCTCTCCATCGCGCACCGAATGCGGCCGAGCCTGCGGTGGTCATCAGATCGACGACATGCGCCGGTGGCACCAATGGCGCGATCGAGGGCTGTGGCATCAGCAAAGGCGGCATCGCAGGCGGGGCCGAAACGGCCGGTCTGATGTAGTTGGCAGCAGGCATCGGTGTCCTCCAAGAGACGCGCCGATTGTAGGCGGACGCGTTACGCGGTTACGATCCGCCAGCATCATGTCAATTACCTCATCTTGCAAAGAAGGGAATGGGGGATGAAAGCTGGCGTGGTTTATCCGCAGGTCGAACTTGGTGGCGACACCGGCGCGGTCAGAGCCTTCGCCCAGGCGGCTGAGGATCTCGGGTACGATCACATTGTGATCTATGATCATGTCCTTGGCGCTGTGCATGCTGCAAGAGAACCGAGACTGACGGGCCCCTATAAGGAGACCGATCCCTTCCACGAACCGTTGGTCACATTCGCCTACCTCGCGGGCGTCACCAGGAACCTCGAAATGGCGACCGGGGTGATCATTTTGCCTCAGCGGCAAACCGTCCTGTTTGCCAAGCAGGCCGCCGACGTCGACCTGTTCTCGGGTGGCCGGCTTCGGCTTG
>DASSRN010000501.1:0-6162 GCA_035701785.1 Acetobacteraceae bacterium
ACCGAGACGAGGAACGTCAGCAGCGAAAACACGGTCCCGGCGTACGCCGACTGCCCGCTGACGAACATGTGGTGCCCCCACACCAGGAAGCCGAAGGCGGCGATCGCGAGGATCGCGTAGGCCATGAACTTGTAGCCGAACAGTTGCTTGCGCGCGAACACCGGGATTATCTCACTCACCACGCCGAGGCCTGGCAGGATCATGATGTACACTGCCGGGTGCGAGTAGAACCAGAACAGGTGCTGCCACAGCAGCGGGTCGCCGCCCAGACGGGGATCGAACACACCCACCTGGAAAATGCGTTCGAACGTCATCAGCAGCAGGTTCATCGCCAGCACCGGCGTCGCCAGCACCAGGATCACGCTCGTGGAGTAGGTCGACCACAGGAAGATCGGCATGCGGTACCAGGTCATGCCGGGCGCCCGCAACCGATGGATCGTGACGATGAAGTTGAGCCCGGTCAGGATCGAGGAGAAGCCGGTGATGAACACGCCAACGGCGGCGAGCGACACGTGCCCCTGCGCGTATTCGGTGGAAAGCGGCGTGTAAAACGTCCAGCCCGTGTCGACGCCACCGGAGAACAGTGCCCACAGCGCGCAGATGCCGCCGGCCATGAACAGGTACCAGCTCAGCAGGTTGATCTTAGGGAAGGCGAGATCGCGTGCCCCGATCATCAGCGGCACGAGGAAGTTGCCCATCGTCACCGGCACGGCGGGCACCAGGAAGAACCACACCATGATGATGCCGTGCATGGTGAACAGGCGGTTATAGGTTTCCGCCGATGCGATGGCGCCCTGCGGCAGGATCAGATTGTAGCGGATCAGCGCGGCGGCGGCGCCGCCCAGGAAGAAGAACCCGGTGATCGAAATCATGTACAGGATCGCGATCCGCTTGTGGTCGGTCGCGAGCAGCCAGCTCTTCAGCGAGTGTCCATCGGACAGATAGCTCACCTGCTCCTGGGGAAGAGCGATGCGGTCTTGCAGAATGGCGGCCTGGCTCATGACTGATTCCCGGCCCCGAGCGACTTGATGTAGGCGACCAGCTTCAGCAGATCCTCTTCGCCGATCACGCCCTTGAACGAAGGCATCACCGGCTGGTAGCTGGCGACGACCTGCTGGCGCGGAAACAGGATCGAGTCACGGATGTAGCGATCGTCGGCCGTCACCGTGCTGCCGTCCGACAGTGGCACCGGACTGCCGTACAGGCCGGCAAGCGACGGCGCGCGCACGGTGCCGTGCCCGCCATGGCAGCCGCTGCAGCCATAGCGGATGAACAGATCAGCGCCTTGCTGCGCCAGCGAACCGGACGTGCCCACAGCGGCCAGCCAGCGTCGGTACTCGGGATCGGACAGCACAGTCACGCTGCCCGTCATCGCGGCATGATCGGTCCCGCAGAACTGCGAGCAGAACAGGTGATAGACGCCGGGCCGATCGGCACGGAACCACAGCGTCTCGTACTGGCCAGGCAGCACGTCGCGCTTCACGCGGAAGGCGGGGACAAAAAAGTCGTGAATGACGTCCTGCGAGGTCATCACCAGCTCGACCGGCTGGCCCAAGGGCACATGCAGCGAGTCGATCTCGCGCTGTCCGCCGGGATATTCGGCCTTCCACATCCACTGCTTGGCGACGATGTAGACCTTCAGCGCATTGTCCGGCGGCCGGAGCAACTGGACGTAGAGCCGCGATCCCCAGATGAACAGGCCGAAGAAGATCGCCAGCGTCGCGGCGGTCCAGCTGATCTCGAAGCGAAAGGTCTTTTCCGCCACGTCCGTGCGTTTGATTGGGCTGTTGTGGCGATAGCGCACGACGTAGAGCAACAGCAGGAACAGCACCAGGCCAAGTACCAGCAGCGAGACGCCCAGCAGTGATGCGATCAGCAGGTCGACCCGCGGTGCGCTGGCGGATGCTTCCGGCAGGCTGCGCCACATCAGCTCTGTCTTTCTCGATATGTGGCGAGGGCGATCAAGCCACCGACGGTCGCCACGGTCAGAGCGCAGGCGAGTTCCAGCAGCTTGAGGATCGACAGTGTGTAGCGGCCGGTATGCGGGTCGTAGTGGAAGCAGATCAGCAAGACCGGCGAGGCCGCCTGCGCGACAGCACCGATCTGCGCGCGCCGAACCCCCGCCTGCACATCCCCCGGCTGATAGCCAACGCCCAGCAGATAAGACGAGATCGTGCCATCCGGCGTGAGGAACACGAGACCTGCCGGGTGCAGGAACTGCCTGGCCGCCGCGTCGAACCGCGCGTTGAAGCCAACATCCTGTTCGACCTGCCTGATACTGGCATCATCCCCGGTCAGATAGTGCCAGGGCGCGTGCAGGGTTGCTGCCCCGGCGCGCTGAAGATCCTGCTGTTCTGCCCTGCTCGCGTCTTCGGCGGTCTCCGTGGTGTCGATGCTCAGCACCACCAACGTGTAGTCATCGCTTTGCAGGTCGCTGTGCAGCACTGCGTCCGTTACGTCGGCCCGCACCACGCCACACAGGTTGGGACAGTGGAAGTAGCCCAGCGCGAGGATCACGGGACGCACGCCGAACAGTTGCCGAAACGTGGTGTCCCTGCCCGTCTCGTCGTGCAACGGAAGGTCGAGCGACAACCGGCTGCCGATCTGCTGGCGATAGGTGAATTGGGCGGGATCCACAGCCGCCAGCACCGACTGCGACCACAGCGTCAATGCTGCCAACAACAGCAGCCAGGCCGTCATGGCGCGGCAGCCCTGGTCTGTGGCCAGTCGGCCATGCCCTGGCGCGCAATCTGCTGCATGGCCTGTTCGATCGGAATATGCGCGATCCCCTGCGCCCGATCCATCCAGCCGGCACTGTTCAGTTGCTGCAACTCCTGAGCCACGAAGTGACTCAGATCCCCGGCAGGATCCGTTTGCAGGGTGGGCTCCGGGTAGCGCGGCAGTGGCCCGCTCAGCCGCTGGTCAATCACGATGGAAGGATAGATCAGGATAACCAGCAACAGGCTCAACAGCAGAGCGCCAAGCGTTCCGAGCAGTCCGATCGCCAGCTGCCGAAACGCGACGTCCTGATGCTCGAAGCGCGCCGGCGGGAGCGACAGCTGATCGTCAGGCATGGTCAACCCTGAACCGCAGGGATTGGCTGTCTCCCCGACGCAGTGCCAGGGCGGTAGACAGGCCAGCGACCGCGAGCATGGCGGCGATCGCAACCCAGCCGATCGAGACGTGGCCGGCTGGCAGCACAACCCACCATTCACGCAGCATGACCATCACGACCAGCAGCGCGGCGATGAAGGCGATTCCCTCGGGCGACCTTCGCAGCCGTGGTGATATCAGTGCGAAGAACGGCAGCAGGAAATGCACGACAGCGATGCCGCCAGCCAGGATGCCCCAGCCCCGTGTTGATCGCTCGACATACCAGCGAGCCTCGTGCGGCAGGTCGGATTGCCAGACGATCAGCACCTGCATGAAGTCGAGGTAGGCCCAAAGCACCAACAGGCCCAAAAGCAGCTTGCCGAGGTCGTCCAACACCGCAGGCAGATGCCCGCCATCCAAGGCAGCAACCAGCACACAAACCGATAGCGCAAGCAACCCGGCCTCGGCGCCGGCGATCATGCCGTAGTCGCTCGAGACGAAATGCGGATCGAGCGACATCGTCGCGTCCACCGCAGCGAATGTCACCGTCAGCCCGAGCAGGATGAGGCCACCTGCTGCAAGCACTGCCGATGGCTCTCCTCGCCGGCTGGCGCGCAGCACCAATGCAGCGAGGCCGAGCCAGATGCCCAGATAGAAACAGGCGCGTCCTGCCGCAAACGGCGCGTTGAGATAGAACCGATTGGCGAGCTCGTGTGCTTCGTCGGCACGCAGCCACGGGTACAGACGCGGCAGAACGAACAGGATTGGCACGACCGCCGGCACGAGCAGCGGCAAGGTCCCGATACCCGCCAGCAGATAAGGCCGAATCGCGTATCCCCACCGCCCGCCGGTCAAGACATGCACCAGCAACAGTGCGAGGCAACCCAGTGGCCAGCCGATCCAGAACGTCACCGCAGCCAACCAGGCGAAGGGAAACACTGCTGGCTCCAGAATCCACCCGAGCATCGCCATCAACAGCCCCACGCAACCAACCACCAACGCGATCCGCCTCATCGCAGTGCCTGCCGATCTGCCGCCGGCAGGTCCTGCATCGGCGCATGCTGCGACAGTTGGAGCGCGCGGATATAGGCAGCGATGGCCCAGCGATCGTCTGGCGCGACGCGTCCGGCGAACGAGTACATCGCGCCATAGCCATGGGTGATCACATCGTAGAAGTGCTGCGTCGGCGCCTCGCGCAGCCGCTGGATGTGATACGAAGGCGGATGCGGAAATCCGCGCTGGACGATCATGCCGTTGCCGTCGCCGAGTTCGGAGTGGCACGGCGTGCAGTAGATGCGGAAACGCTCCTGGCCGCGCTGCAACAGCGCGAGACTGAGCGGCGGCGGCATCGGCACCGTCTCTTTCCACTGCACCACGTCGTTGGCTGGGCTCACCAGGTGTGCCTCCGGCGAATATGCCTTGGCCTTGTCCTGGTTGATCATCTGATCGCAACTGCCCAACGGCAGCAGCAAAGCGAGCGGCAGGAGGTGCCGCCGGTTCATGCAGGCAGGTCCTCGATGCGGGCCGGGGCAAGGGGACGCACGACATCCAGCACCCGCTCCCGATCTCCGGTGTGCACCGCCACGCACCACCAGTCCCTCATCGCACGACGGATCGTCGCGCATTCGTCGATCGGTTCATAAAATCGCGGCAGCCGATTGACGACGAAATAGCCGGCGAAACCCGCCACCATCGCCGCCAGGATGCCGTTCTCGAACGCTATCGGCACGAATGCCGGCCAGGAGAACTCTGGGCGGCCACCGACGTCGAGCGGATAGGCGCCGATGTTCGCGTAGCTTTGCAGCGCAAAGCTCGCGACCGTTCCCATCACGCCGGCGATCAGCACCACAACGGGCAGCACCCACCCGTTCCCCTCGTCCAGCGGACGCGGTGTATACGTCTCGAGCCCGGCAAAGCCGGCAGCCCGCAGCCGTTCCAGTGCCGCCTCGAGCGCGTGCCTGTCGGCAAATGCCGCAATCACCCCGCTCACGGCCGCCGCTCCGGCATGAGCTCGCGCAGCTCGAACATCGACACGACCGGCAGCAGCCGGACCACCAGCAGGATGCCAAAGAAGAACAGGCCGACGGTGCCGGCCATTGTGAGCCAGTCCCAGATCGTGCCATGGAACACGCCCCACGACGACGGCAGGCGTGCGCGGTGCAGGCTATCAACGACGATGGTGTAGCGCTCGCACCACATGCCGATGATGATGCCCCACGCGATCACCATCAGCGCAATTTGATTCAGTCGCACCGCACGGAACCAGAGCAGCTGCGGCAACACTATGTTGAACCCCACCGCAGCCCAGTAGATGCCGGCGTAGTAGCCCCACACGCGTTCGATGAACTGAATGCGCTCGGCCGCTTCGCCGCTGTAGAACGCCTGAAAGGCATCCATCAGGTAAGCGTAGCCAAGGAATAGGCTGCTGGTCAGCATCACGCGCGCCATCACGTCGATGTGGCGACCGGTGATGTAGCGCTCCAGGCGCAACATACGGCGGAGTGGGATCACCAGGATCAGCACCATCGCGAAACCCGAAAGGAACGCTCCGAAGATGAAGAACGGCGGGAACTCGGTGGAATGCCAACCGACGGTTGCGGCCCCGGCAAAGTCTAGACCGACGATGCTGTGTACCGAGCAGACCAACGGCGCCATGATGGCAGCCAGCGTGGCATACAGGGCGCGGAAGTGACCCCATTGCCGGCCTGAGCCGCGAAAGCCCATCGCCATTATGCCGTACAGGATCTGCTTAGGGCGCTTCAGCGCCTGGTCACGCATCGTTGCCAGGTCAGGCAGCAGCCCGAGATACCAGAACAGGACGGACGCAATAACATAGGTCAGGATGGCGAAAAAATCCCACAGCAGCGGGCTGCGGAACTGCGGCCAGGTGTGCATCGTGGCCGGATACGGCAGCAGCCAATAGAACAGCCACGGCCGGCCGAGATGCAGGATGGGGTAGATGCCGGCGCAGGCCGCGCCGAACAGCGTCATCGACTCGGCAATCCGGTTGGTCGAACTGCGCCACTCCGACCGCGTGAGATAGAACAATGCCGAGATAAAGGTGCCGCC
>DASSRN010000502.1:0-6600 GCA_035701785.1 Acetobacteraceae bacterium
GCAGCGCTGGCCGATGCCGGAACTGATCCGCCGCGTCACCTCGGACACGGCGCAGGCGGCGGGGCTGCACGATCGCGGCGTGCTTGCCGTAGGCAAGAAGGCCGATGTCAACGTGATCGACTGGGATCGGCTGGGCTGCGACAAGCCGTACGTGGTGCATGACCTGCCCGCGGGCGGCAAGCGGCTGATGCAGAAGGTGCATGGCTACGACGCGACCATCGTATCCGGCACCGTGACCTACCGCGGCGGCGAGCCGACCGGCGAACTGCCCGGCCGGCTGGTGCGCGGACAGCAGGCCTAAAGCAGCGACCCGCCCTCGACCAGCAGAATGCTGCCGGTGGTCGCCGTCATCAGCGTGACGGCGGCCAGCACGGTCTGCGCCACTTCATCAGCCTGCACCACGCGCTTGAGCGGCGTGCGCTGCGCGGCGCGCTCCACCATCTCGGTGGTGCGGCCCGGCACGAAGCCGGTGTCCACCGCGCCAGGCGATACTGAGACCACGCGGATGGTCGGGCCCAGCACGCGCGCCAGCGACTTGGTCATCGCGTCGATCGCCGCCTTCGATGCGCCATAGGCGATGTTGCTGCCGCCACCGGAGATCGCTGCGCCGGACGAGATGTTGACGATCACCGCTTCCTCCGAGCGCTGCATCAGCGGCACAAAGGCGCGGATCGCGGCGAACGGGCCGCGCACGTTGGCGACGAAGATCGCATCGATCAGTTCGTCGGTCAGCGCGTCCAGGTCGGCGTGCGCGATCATGCGGGTGAACCCGGCCGAGTTCACCAGCACGTCACAGCTTCCATATTCGCGCCCCACCATCGCAGCCACGTCGCGAAGTGCAGCGGTGTCCTCCATCGGCATACGGGCGGCGCGATGGCCACTGCCCGGCAGCGTTGCAGCGACCCGTTCCGCCTCAGCCGCGCGGTTGTTGTAGCCAACCACCACTTTGCAGCCTGCTTCGGCGAAGCGGCGTGCCGTCGCAGACCCTATGCCGCCGCTGGCACCTGTGATCACGGCGACCTTGCCTTGCGGGTTCATGTGTTTGCTCCGCGTCGAGATCAGAACATAGGTCCGCGATTGGCGGCGCCGCCGTCGATGGTGATGATCGTGCCGGTCGTATAGGCTGACTTGTCGGACGCGAGGAATGCCACCATCGAGCCGATCTCCTCCGGCGCACCGGCCCGACCGAACGGCAATGGCCGCATCAGTTCCTCCCAGCGGTTCGCATCGCCCAACTGGTCCTGCGCACGCTTCTGCATCATCCCGACCAGCCGTTCGGTGGCGATTGCACCTGGGTTGATGCCGACAACGCGCAGGTTGTCAGCCGCCGCCGCACCGCCGAGTGTCTTTGTGAATGCCATCAGACCGGCGTTGCCTGTTGAGCCCGCAATGTATGTTGCGTCGACGCGTTCCCCTGCCATGCCGAGGATGTTGACGATCACGCCGCGTCCGCGCGCCTTCATCAGCGCATAGAACCGCCGGCACATGTTGATGTAGCCGAACACCTTCAGGTCCCAAGCCTCGCGCCATCGCGGCTCGCCGATCTCCTGCAATGTGCCGCCGGGAATCGCACCGGCATTGTTCACCAGAATATCGATGTCAGGGTGCAGGTCTGCCAGCCGGTCCACGTTCGCGCTGGTGGAGATATCGAACGCATGCACCTCGACGCGCACGTTGCAACGCGCTGCGATCCGCTCGCGCACCGCATCGAGGTCCGCCTGCGTGCGCGACACCAGGATGACGTTCACCCCCTCCTCTGCCAGCGCTTCGGCCGACGCACGGCCAATCCCCTTCGAGGCACCGGTGACCAATGCCGTCCTGCCGCGCAGGTTCAGCTCCATGCTCTCCTCCTCTTCGTCACACCGTCAGGTAGCGGCTGCGGATCTCCGCCTCCTGCTCGCGGAACTGCTGCGGTGAGGCGGCATACACCACGCGTCCCTTCACCATGATGTGGATCTCGTCCGCGACCGCCTCGGCCAGCCGCATGTTCTGCTCGATCAGCAGGATGGCCACACCCTGCGCGGGCAGGGTCCGTATCACCTCGGCCAGTTCGCGTACCACCAGCGGTGCAAGCCCCTGGCTCGGCTCATCCAGCAGCATCAGCTTCGGATCGCTGACCAGCGCGCGGGCGATCGCCAGCATCTGCTGCTCACCGCCCGACAGCGTGCCGCCGCGGCTCGCGGCGCGCTCGCGCAATAGCGGGAACAGCTCCATCAGGCGCGGCAGCGGCCACGCCCGTGAAGGCCGGCGCTCGGCAACGCGGATATTCTCGACGACCGTCAGGTCCGGAAAGATCAGTCGCCCCTCCGGCACGTAGGCCACGCCGGCCCGCGCGACGCGATGCGGCGCCCAGCCGGTGATGTCGGTGCCATTCAGCAGCACACGCCCGCCGCTGGGCGGCACCAGTCCCATCACCGTGCGCAGCGTCGTCGTCTTGCCGACGCCGTTGCGTCCGAGCACCGAGCAGATGCGCCCATCGGGCACCGCCAGATCGACACCTTGCAGAACATGGCTCGCGCCGTAATGCGTGTTGAGCCCCTCGATCGCCAGCATCAGGCGAGGCCGCCCAGATACGCCCGCTGCACATCGGCATCCGCCTTCACCGCATCAGGCGAGCCATCCGCGATCACCGCACCCCGGTGCAGCACGGTGATCATGCGCGCGAGACGGAACACCACCTCCATGTCGTGCTCGACCAGCAGCACCGTCATCACGCCATCCGCCAGCAGTCCCGCAAGCGTCTCGACAGCCTGCGCCGTCTCCTCCACCGACAATCCCTGTGTCGGTTCATCGAGCAGCAGCAGGCGTGGCTGCTGCGCCAGCGCCATGGCAACCTCCAGCAAGCGCTGGTCGCCGTGCGACAGCAGGCCCGCCGGCCGCGTTGCGACATGTGTCAGCCCCAGCCGCTCAAGCGCGGCATCGCCGCGTGTCCCGGCATCGCCGAACACCGCGCGACCGCCGTATGGCTGCCAGCGCCGCGCGTGACGCGCCTGGGCTGCGAGTCTCGCATTCTCCCGCGCCGTCATCTCGGGGAACAGTGAGGTGATCTGGAAGGTGCGCGAGATGCCGCGCTGGCAGACAGCGTAGGCCGAAAGCCCGCCCAACGCTTCATCATCGAAGCGCACAGCGCCGGCAGTTGGCGCGACCACGCCGGTGATCAAATTGAACAGCGTCGACTTGCCCGCGCCGTTCGGGCCGATCACGGCCCGTACCTCCCCTGCCTCGACGCGCATCGTCACGCGATCGACCGCGACGATACCGCCGAAGCGGCGGGTCAACTGGTCCAGCTCAAGGAGCGCCAATGGCGGCACCCCCACCCGGCGCGCTCTCGCGCGCCGACCTCCTCCGCTTCGCGGGAGAGGTGGATGTCAGCAGGCCCCAGATTCCCTGCGGTGCGAACAGTACGAAGCCGATGAAGATCAGCCCGAAGAACAGCGCCCAAGAGTCGGTCCACGAGCTCAGCAGGTTGGACACCAGCATGAAGAACGCCGCACCGATGATCGGGCCCACCAGCGTGCCGGCGCCGCCGACGATCACCATGATCAGCACCTGACCCGAGAACAGCCAGAACAGCAGTTCGGTGTTGGCGAAGCCGGCGAACGGCGCGTACAGCGCACCGGCCAGGCCGCCCAGCGCGAAGGCGATCGCCACGACGGCGATCTTGTAGCGCCGCGTGTTGTAGCCCAGCGACAGCGTCTTCGCCTCGTTCTCGCGAATGCCGCGCAGCACTGCGCCGAACGGGGAACTCACCAGCGCGCGACAGAACAGCAATTCCCCGAGCAGGCACCCAAGCACCAGGTAGTAGAACCCTGCCTTGCCGGCAAACACCGAGATGCCGAACGGGCCAGGGCTGCGTGGAATGCCCGCCAGCCCGTCCGATGCGCCGGTGACCGAAGTCCACTTGAACGCCACCGCATAAAGCAGCTGTGCGAACGCGAGCGTCAGCATCGAGAACGACACGCCGGAGGCGAGCGTGCACACCCAGGCCACGACAATCGCCACGATGCCGCTGAAGACCGCCGCGATCGGCACCACGAACAGCAGCGGCATGTCGGTATGCAGCAGCAGGTTGCCGCAGGCATAGGCGCCAAGGCCATACGCCGCAGCGTGGCCGAACGACAGCAGCCGCGTGTAGCCCACCATGAGGTCAAGGCTCATGGCGAACAGGCCAAGAATCAGCGCCTCGGTCAGCAGCGTCATCGCGTAGGGCGGCAAGCCAAGTGGTGCGAGCGCCAGGATCAGCGTGGCCGCGGCCAGACCGTAGCGGGCATTCATCCGATCAGGCTTCCTTGCCCAGCAGACCACCCGGCCGCACCACCAGGACCGTCAGCATCACGAGGTACATCAAGGCGAGTGCCAGGTCCGGGAAGTAGTATGTGCCGAACACCTGCACGAAGGCCACCAGCAGCGCGCCTATCGCTGACCCGACAAAGCTGCCCATGCCGCCGATGATGACGATGACAAACGTGTCGATCACCGCGTTCGGCGCCATCGCGAGCGACGCGGTCACCAGCGGCGCCGCCAGCACGCCGCCGATGCCGGCGAGGCCGCAGCCGATGCCGAACACCGCCGATCGAACCAGGCGCACGTCGGTGCCAAGCGCGTGTACCATCTCCGCATTCTGCGATGTGGCACGGATCAGCAGCCCCAGGCGGGTACGCTCCAGGAACTGCCAGATCACGATCGCGACCACGATCCCGGCCCCGGCGAGGAACAGCCGATAGATCGGGAACGGCTCGCCGAGGATGAACACGATGCCGGACAACGCTTGTGGCGCGGCGACTTCCAGCGCGTTGACGCCCCACAGCAGGCGGATCGCCTCGCCCATGATCAGCGTAAGGCCGAACGTCACCATCAGGAACGCGCTATGATCGCGACGATACAGCCGGCGCAGGATGCCCAGTTCGAACGCGGCGCCGAAGCCGCCGACCAGCAGTGGTGCAATGATTAGGGCCGCCCAGAAACTTCCAACGACGGCGACCGATGAATATCCGACATAGGCGCCCAACATGAAGAACGCGCCATGCGCGAAGTTCACGATGCGCATGATGCCGAAGATCAGCGTCAGCCCCACGCCCAGAAAGAACAGCAGCGCCGCCTGCGACAGTGCGTTGAGGCACTGAGTGATGAGGAAGCCGAGGAAGTCCATTCAGCGTCGGCAGGAAGAAGTATGGATACTCCCCCTCCCCTTGCGGGAGGGGAAAGACAGCGCGACCGCCATCAACTGTCGAACGTCATCTGCCGGCAGGCCGGCGTGACCTCCTCGCCCGGATAAGACGCGATGATCACCGGCGCCGGCAGCTTCGCACCCTCTGCCTTCACCACCTTCACCATGTATCCACCCTGCACCGCTTGGTGATCGCACGCGCGCACCGCGACATGCCTTTTGATCGAGTCCACTGCCACCGTCTCCAGCGCCGGACGCAGCTTGTCAGCGTCGATGCTGCCTGCCTTCTCAATACCGGCCTGCAGGATCTGGCACGCCTGCCACTGCTCGCCCTCGAACACGTCGGGTTCTGTGCCGTATTCCTTCCGCCATGCCTCGACAAACGCGCGATTGGCCGGATTGTCGATGGTGAAGCTGTAGCGCGTCGATCCCACCAGCCCGATCGCTGCGTCACCGACCGCGCGGATGCTGTTCAGATCGACGATCGAGGTCAGCAACTGCACCTTGTCCGCCAGCCGGTATTCCCGCGCCTGCGACAGGAACGCGTTGTTGTCGGCACCCTGCATCACGATGAAGCAGGCATCGGCCCCCGCCTGGCGGATCTTGGTGATGTAGGTGGCGAAATCCTTGGTGCCGATCGGCGAGAACACCGCGCCGACGAACTCCTTGTTCGCCTTCTTCACTTCGTCCTGGAACACGTCGACGCTGTTGTGGCCCCACGCATAGTCCATGCCGATCGCGTAGAACTTCTTCATCTCGCCGCGCCGCAGCCACAGCGAGATCGCCCGCGTCTCCATCGGCCCCGAGATGTTGGCGCGAAAGAAGTTAGGCACGAACGACGACCCGGTCAGCCGCCCGTCGCCATTGTCGGATGAGATGAAGATCGCGTTCCACTCGGCAAGCTTCGGCACCACGGCCAGCGCCTCCGACGACAGCACCATGCCGAACAGCAGGCGACAGTCGTCGCGCTCCACCACGAGTTGCGCCTTCCGCACACAGGTTGCCGGATCGCCGGTGGTGTCCTCCACATGCAGTTCAACCGGTCGGCCCAACAGGCCGCCCTTCGCATTCAGTTGTTTCGCCCAGAACTCCGCACCGTGCCGCATCTGCTCGCCGATCTCAGCGGCGGGTCCGGTCAGTGCGAGCGGCATGCCGATCCTGATCGGGGTCTCGCCGCGCGCATGCAGCACAGTGGGCGATGCCACGGCCGCGAGCCCCGCGCCAAGCGCGGCACGGCGGGTAAAGCGTGCGGTCATCCTGGTATTCCTCCCGTTTTCCTGCGTTGCGCGCAGGATAGCCCAGCACCGCTGCTGGTCCAGCCGGCCGCCGAGGTCCGTCAGATGGGAGTGTAGGGTGGCTTGGTGTATCCGGCAGGTGACAGGGTGAAGATTTCGCAGCCGGTCTCGGTGACGCCCACCATGTGCTCGAACTGC
>DASSRN010000503.1:0-14592 GCA_035701785.1 Acetobacteraceae bacterium
GCTGTTCGTAGTGCCGAAGTCGATGCCGATCGCCTGGACCATCACCCGCTCCGCGCAAAGCCGCGGGTTCAAGCGCGATCCGGCGGGCGAGGCAAGCGGTTTCTTTGGCTACTTCATCCCGGTGATCGACGCCGACACCGCGCGCGGATCACGCATTGGCCAGCGCCCCGCATCCACCTGCGCGATGAACGCGCCGACCAGTCGGTTGAACTCATCCGGATCCTCGATATTGATCGCGTGCCCGCAGTTCGGCATCACCGCCAGCGCCGCGCTGCTGATGGTCTGCTTCATCAGCAGCCCGGGCGCCAGACATGGCCAGTCCTCATCGCCGGTCAGCACCAGGGTCGGCACCGTCAGCGCCTTCATCGGCTCGATCAGGTCGTACAGCGACGGCCGTTCGCGCTGCACGCCAAGCTGCGTATTGCGCGCGCCCAGAGCCGAGTGTTCGGCCAGCATGCGGTGGAATTCGGCGAAGCCGCGCGGGTCCTTGTTCTCGAACTGCACGCGCGTCGGGCCATAGGCATACTTGCCGGCGAACACCTCCATGCCCTGTTCCTCGATGAACGCCGCGATCGTCTCGGCCTCGGCGCGGAACCGCTCGGTCTGGCCACGCTCCGCGCCATAGCCGCAGCCCGCGACGCACAGCGACATCGCACGCGTTGGGTGACGGAAGCCGAAATGCAGCGTGGCGAAGCCGCCCATCGACAGGCCGACGATGTGCGCCTTGTCGATCTTCAGGTGATCAAGCACCGCGGCGATGTCGTCTGCCGCGCGTGCCTGCGAGTATTTCGCCACATCCTCCGGCACGTCCGATGGCGGATAGCCGCGCGCATTGTAGGTGATGGCGCGATAGCGCTGGCCGAACTGCCGCATCTGCGGCTCCCAGCTGCGATAGTCGCCGGCGTATTCGTGCACGAAAATCACCGGCCGGCCGGAGCCGGTCTCTTCGTAATAGAGCCGCACCCCGTCGTCCGTCATCGCGTGTGGCATTGCCCGCTCCCCTTGCTACGAACTTTCGACGACGCCTGGTGACCTGAGTCGATCTGCCGGACTGCTGTCATTGCTACGGACGGCAGCATCCTTAGGGCAGGTCTCGGCGCCAGGCGAGCGGATTTGCTCCGGAGCGCGGTCTACTCGCGTTCGAAAACCGCGTCGGCAATGTCCTCCGGCGCTGGAACTGCGGACAGGTCCGGCGGAATCACCAGCGGCGAGAGTTCCGACGGCGCTGCGTAGCCGGCGAGCCGCTGCGCCCGCATGCCGGCCGAAAAGCTGTTGCAGGCACGGCTCCATAGCTCGCCCATGGCAAACTCGGGGCGGTAGGGCGCCTCGGGCAGATGGTCTACCAGCGCGCTCTGCCCCGGTGCGACGAACACCGTGGCGGCCACCAAGCCCGCCTGGTCGCGCAGCTTCACCACGGCCGCCTCAAGGCCGCGGTTGCTCACCTGCACGCGCGCAGGACCGTCGCGGCGCCCGCCGAGCATCTCGCCATTCCGCACCGGTGGGCCGGCGTTGTAGACGCAGTAAGCGCGGCGTGCATCGGTGCGATCGCCGGCAGCGAGCCTGGCCGCATCGACGAAACCGGTGTGGCCATCGGCCAGGGCGATCTCCACCAGCCCATGCCGCTCGTCCAGCCGCAGAGGCTGCACCGCACTGAACACCGCGAGCCGGCCCGCCGGAACATACCCGTCGCGCTGTGCATCTGGCCGCCAGACCACGGCATCGCCACCCGGCGGCTGAATGTAGAAAGTCGCCGGACCGATCGCCGGTACAGCCATCATGGGTGGGGGCGCCGACCTCATGACAGGTCCTGCTGTTGACCCGGTCGACTGGACAGCCGGGGAACGGGGCTGTTGCGGCGAACCGACCAATCCGACCAGCGCCAGCGTGGCGGCCGTACAGAACAGCCCCGCCAGGCCAAGCGTCAGCCAGCCGGATAGATCCGGCCGCCAGCGCTGGGCCGCGCTTCGCGGTGGCGGCGGTGGTGTCATGTCAGGAACGGAGGCGGCGCTCCGATCATAGGCACCCCGAGCGAGCGGGTCGCTGAGCACGTCGTAGGCTTGCTTCAGCCGGATGAATGCCGCTGCGTTGCCGGTCCCGGGCACGTCCGGGTGCAGCACCCGTGCCCTGCGTCGGTAGGCCGCGGCGATCGCCTTGGGCGAAGCAGCCGGGTCCACTCCGAGCGTCGCATAATGACCAGCCGGATCGCGCATCCATCCAACCTTCGCCGCCGGCTTGTGGCACGCCGGCACGGCGAGTACTCAATACTCCTCGTTGCCGCCGGACAGGAAAGCGCCGTGCCCTTCAATTCGACGGCCGCCAGCCTGTCGCCCGCGGGTCGTTGGCTTGCGTTCTGCGTGATGCTGACCGGCGGTCTGCTGCCGTCCGTGGACTTCTTCATCATCAATGTGAGCCTGCCGTCGATCCACGCCTCACTCGGCGCCAGTCCGGCGGAATTGCAACTGGTCGTGTCGGGTTATGCCGCCAGCTACGCGGTGTTCCTGATCACCGGCGGCCGACTGGGCGACCTGTACGGCCGGCGCCGGCTGTTCCTGTGCGGCATGGCCGGCTTCGTCGCGACCAACGCGCTATGCGGCTTCGCAGCGACACCGACGGGGCTGGTGGTCGGCCGGGTACTCCAAGGCGTATCCGCGGCGATGCTGGTGCCGCAGGTGCTGGGTTCGATCCGCGCGCTGTTCCCGAGCGACAGCGAACTCGCCCGCGCGCTCAGCTTCTACGGCATGATGATGGGCCTTGCGGCCTCGATCGGCCAGTTCGCCGGCGGCGCGCTGGTGGAGTGGAGCCCGTTCGACTGGGGCTGGCGCACCGTGTTCCTGGCCAAGCTGCCGGTCGGTATTCCGGTGATGCTGGCCGCCTGGCTGCTGGTGCCGGAGACGTCGGCCAGCCGCCGCCAGCGTCTCGACTTTGGCGGCGCGCTGCTGGTTTCTTTGACGCTTGCATGCCTGGTGCTGCCGCTGTCCGAAGGCCGCCAGCAGGGATGGCCCGCCTGGACCATCGCCATGCTCGCCGCAGTGCCGTTCCTGGCCGCGGCCTTCCTGTGGTTCGAGCGCGCAGTGGCGGCACGCGGCGGCAGTCCGCTGCTGGACCAGGGCCTGCTCGCCATCCCGAGCTTCCGCCGCGGCGTGCTGGTGGGCACGCTGTTCTTCTTCACCACCGCTTTCTACATGCTGTTCGGGATCTACGAGCAGGAAGGCTACGGCACCGATCCGCTGTTCACCGGCCTCGCGATCCTGCCCTATGGCGTCGGCCTGTTCGTGGGCCCGCTGGTCACCGCGGCACTCGTCCGCCTGCGGCCGTGGCTGCTGAGCATCGGCATGGCGATCCAGGTCACCGGCTACGGGGCCATCGCGGTGGTGATCGCCGCCGGATATGACCGGCTTCCCGTCGTGCTGACTGTGCTGCTGGCCGGATTCGGTCAGGGCATCGCCTATCCGCGTCTGTTCAACACCGCACTCGGCGACGTGGCGCCGCATCAGGCGGGGGTCGCGTCGGGCGTGTTGACGTCTGCCTTGCAGATCGGTGCTGCGATCAGCGTCGCGGGAATCGGCAGCCTGTTCTTCGCGGCCTTGGGGCAGGGGGCGGGCAGGGATGCCTACGCGCATGCATTCACCATCGCCCAGGCAGCGACCACGACAGCGCTCGCGGTTGCGATGCTGCTCTCGTTTCCGCGCCGGCGAACGCGCACCTCGGCTTGACCTCCATACTCCCTACTTGATCGGGCAAGGCACCAACCGACCAGACCCCACCACGTTCTGTAGGCTTCACCCTCATGGAGGAGATCATGAAGGTTGTCGCCTGTATCAGTGTGGCTGCCTGTCTTTTGGCCACCGGGGCTATAGCCCAGACAACGCGGCCCAGTACCGCACCTGTGGCACCGGACACGTCCACGAACCGGTCGGCCACCACCGACCAGAGTCATAACCCGGCAGTTGCCACGACGTCGAACGCGAATGACAGCGCGACGCCGGCAAAGGGTTCGAACAGTTTCACCGAGAGTCAGGCCAGGAGCCGGATCGGCGAT
Source organism: Acetobacteraceae bacterium (assembly GCA_035701785.1). GTDB lineage: Bacteria > Pseudomonadota > Alphaproteobacteria > Acetobacterales > Acetobacteraceae > JAMXLO01. The sequence goes on from DASSRN010000503.1 coordinate 4,040, forward strand.
CGCGGGTACGCCAAAGTGTCGGACCTCAAGAAGGACAATGATGGCGTGTGGCGCGGCAGAGCCGAGCATGGCGGTCAATCCGTGCAGGTGTGGCTCGACTACAAGGGCAACGTAGGGGAGGCACATTGATGCGTACAGTATCGCGCATGTACGACAGTTATGGTGACGCGGCCGCAGTGGTCAGGGACCTGGAAGATGCCAGGGTGCCGCACCGGGACATCAGCCTGGTGGCGAACGAGAACGCGCATGGCCGCGACACCGTCGAGGCGCAGCGGACTGAACCCACATCCGGCACCGGAACCGGCGCTGGAGTCGGGGCGGCCGCCGGCGGTGTCATCGGCTTGCTTACCGGCCTCGGCGTCATGGCGATTCCAGGGATCGGGCCGCTCGTGGCTGCAGGTTGGCTTGCGACCACTTTGGCAGGCCTGGCAACCGGCGCGGCTGCCGGCGGCCTCGTGGGCGCCCTGACGAACGCCGGCGTCCACCGCGACGAAGCAGAGGTGTACGAGGAAGGTGTCCGACGCGGCAGCACGCTGGTCTCTGTCAAGGCGGAAGATGTAGACATCCCCCGCGTGGAAGCGATCCTGGATCGTCGGCCGTCGCGGGATTGGCGCGCGCGACGCGACGAGTACGTGGCCGGTGGCTGGTCTCCGACCCGCTGAACTGCGAGCGCAGGAATGGCGACGAGGGCGGCGGAAGCCGCCCTCGCTTTTTGCGCGCTGGTTCAGGGTCGCGCTGGACCGTCGCGCGCCGTCGCGATAAATGCCGCGCCATGAGCCGCACGGCATGCCTGAAGCGGACCACTTCCGAGACCGACATCAGCCTGACCCTGTCGCTTGATGGGTCCGGGAGGGCGGATGTCGCCACCGGGATCGGCTTCCTCGACCACATGCTGACCGCGCTCGCCCGCCACGGCCTGTTCGATCTGACGGTGCAGGCCAAGGGCGACCTGCACATCGATTTCCATCACACCACCGAGGATGTCGGCATCGTGCTGGGCCAGGCCTTCGCCAAGGCGCTGGGCGACAAGCGTGGCATCCGTCGCTTCGGCCATGCGCTGGTGCCGATGGACGAGACGCTGGCGGAAGCCGCTGTGGATATCTCCGGCCGCCCGTTCCTGGTCTGGGAGGTGGACTTCGAGCGTCCCAAGATCGGCGAGATGGACACCGAGCTGTTCGAGGAGTTCTTCCGCGCGCTCGCCATGAATGCGCTGGTGACGCTGCACGTGACCCGCCGCCGCGGTCGCAACGCGCATCACGTGGCCGAGGCCTGCTTCAAGGCCACTGCTAGGGCGCTGCGTATGGCGGTTGAGCCCGATCCGCGGGCCGGCGACGCGATCCCGTCCACCAAGGGCGCGCTGTGAGGTTCTGGACGGCGCACACTCGCGCCGGCGCGGCTCCCGTGCTGGTGCGCGAGGGATTCAGCTGGGGTGCGTTCCTGTTTGGTCCGTTCTGGCTGGCGGCACATCGCGCCTGGATCGCCACAGCTCTGGCTCTCGCCGCCTCGGTGCTCATCGTCACACTCACCCGGGATGGCGTCGCAGCGACACTGCTGACCGCGCTGATCCTGCTCCTCGGCTTTTCCGGCAATGACCTGCGCCGCTGGTCACTGGACCATCGCGGCTACCTGCTGTCTCAGGTGGTCGTCGCGCGTACCGAAATCGAGGCGCTGGGCCGGCTGCTCGACCGGCGCCCTGACCTGGCCGGCAGCTTTCTGCCGCCCGAGGCTGCGCGATGAAGGTCGCCGTGGTGGACTACGGCAGCGGCAACCTCACCTCCGCCTCGCGAGCGCTGGTGCTGGCCGCCGATCGCGCCGGGCTGGCCGCCGAGGTGCGGGTGACCTCCAGCCCGGAGTATGTCGCGGCCGCCGACCGTATCGTGCTGCCAGGGCAAGGCGCTTTCGCTGACTGCTCGCGCGGATTGGCCGCGGTCACCGGAATGCGCGAGGCAATCGAGCACGCAACGGCTGTTGGCCGACCGTTCCTTGGCATCTGCGTCGGGATGCAACTGATGGCGCGGCGCGGGCTGGAGCATGAGATCACCCCCGGCTTCGCCTGGATCGACGGCGAGATCGCCGAGATGGACGCGGCCGACCTGCGCCTGCCGCAGATGGGCTGGAACGCGCTCAATTTCGTTCCGAATTGCCACCCACTCCTTGATGGCCTGACCCCGGGCGACCACGTGTACTTCGTCCACAGCTACGCCCTGGTTGGCGGCGATCCCTGCGAGGCGATCGCCATGACTGACTATGGCGGACCGGTGGTCGCGATGGTGGCGTCGGGCAACCGTGCCGGCACGCAGTTCCACGTCGAAAAGAGCCAGGAGGTCGGCATCCGAATCCTCAGCAACTTCCTGCGCTGGACCCCGTGACACGATGCCCGATGAAGCACCGCGCCTGCCGCCGCAGCGACTGATCGAGCGCGTCACCGAGTTCACCGACGAGGACTTGCACGCACTGTGCGAGGCCACCTCGGCGGCCATTATCGACGGCGGTGGCTTCGGCTGGGTGAACCCGCCGGGGATGCTGGCGCTCGAGACCTATTTCCGCGGCGTTCTGCTGGTGCCCGAGCGCGAACTGTTCATTGCCCGGCTCGACGGGCTTGTGGTCGGTTCGGCGCACCTGGTGCGGCCGCCGCGCAACAACGAGGCGCAGGGTCACGCGGCGCAGTTGATGCACGCCTACATCGCCCCGTACGCACGTGGACACGGGCTGGCACGGATGCTGACGCAGGAGGTCGAGGAGCGGGCACGGGAGCTTGGCTATCACGTGCTGAACCTCGACGTGCGCGAGACGCAGGACGTGGCGATCAGGCTGTACGAGACACTGGGGTTCGAGCGCTGGGGCGTCCATCCGGACTATGCCTTCGTGCGCGGCCAGGGCGTGCGAGGGTTTTTCTACAGCAAGCGCCTGCGCCGACCGGGCGGTCGGAAGGCATGACGGTGTGAAGAGATGAAGCAGAGGCTCCCCCTTCCCTTTGCGGGAGGGGGCTGGGGGGCGGGGGTCGGTGGCAGGCCCCACGCCCCCTCCCCCCAACCTCCTCCCGCAAGGGGAGGGGGAGATTCGTAGAGCGAGCGACCCTGCCGGCCCCGTGCCTCTGACCCTCTATCCCGCCATTGACCTGAAGGCTGGCCAGTGCGTCCGTCTGCGCCGCGGTGTGATGGATGACGCGACCGTCTACTCTTCCCATCCGGGCGATCAGGCGCGCGCCTGGCAGGACGCCGGCTTTGGCTGGCTGCACGTAGTGGACCTGGACGGCGCTTTCGCCGGCCGGCCGGTGAACCGGGCCGCGGTGCAATCGATCCTCGCCTCCGTCACCATCCCGGTGCAGCTGGGCGGCGGCATCCGCGACATGGCTGGAATCGAGGGCTGGCTCTCCGCCGGCATCCGCCGCGTAATCCTGGGCAGCGCCGCGGTCAAGAATCCGGCGCTGGTACGCGAGGCCTGCCACGCCTTCCCCGGGCGCATCGTCGTCGGCCTGGATGCACGCGACGGCAAGGTGGCCACCGAGGGGTGGGCAGAGACCTCCACGCTCGCCGCGCGCGATCTCGCGCTCTCGTTGCAGGACGCCGGCGTGGCTGCGATCGTCTATACCGAGATCAGCCGGGACGGCATGCTGAGCGGTCTCGATCTCGCCGCCACAGTGGCGCTCGCCCAGTCTGTAACCGTGCCGGTGATCGCCTCTGGCGGCGTTGGCGGCCCGGACGATCTGATCGAGCTCCGCCGCGCCGCCCCAGGCACCCGCATCGAAGGCGTCATAGTCGGTCGGGCGCTGTACGACGGCCGCATCGATCCGGCGCAGGCCCTGAAGCTGCTCGCCGGGTAAGGCCCGATCACTTCCGGTGGATGAATTGCCTTGGCAAGGGCACGCCCACCTACGTTAAGAAGCGTCATCATGCTGAAGCTGCGTGTCATTCCCTGCCTGGACGTGAAGGACGGCCGCGTCGTCAAGGGCGTCAACTTCGTCTCGCTGCGCGACGCCGGCGACCCGGTGGAGCAGGCGGCGCTGTACGATTCGGCCGGCGCCGATGAGCTCTGCTTCCTCGATATCACCGCCAGCCACGAGAACCGCGACACCATACTCGACGTGGTGTCGCGCACCGCCGCGCGCGTATTCCTGCCACTGACTGTGGGCGGCGGCATCCGCTCCACCGACGACATGCGTCGCCTGCTGCTCGCCGGCACCGACAAGTGCAGCGTCAACTCCGCTGCGGTGGCGCGGCCGGACCTCGTGCGCGAGGCCGCCCAGAAGTTCGGCAGCCAGTGTGTCGTTGTTGCGGTCGACGCCAAGCTGGCCGGACCAGACCGGTGGGAGGTGTTCACCCACGGTGGGCGGCGTCCTACCGGCATCGATGCAATCGACTGGTGCCGCCGGATGGCGGAGCTGGGCGCCGGCGAGATCCTGCTCACAAGCATGGACCGCGACGGCACGGGCCAGGGCTTCGACCTCGACCTGCTGCGTTCGGTGTGCGCCGCCGTGCGTCTACCGGTGATCGCCTCGGGCGGCGTCGGGTCGCTGCAACATTTCGTCGAAGGCGCCGAGGCGGGCGCGACCGGGCTGCTTGCCGCCAGCGTGTTCCATTTCGGCACTTACACGATCGCGGACGTAAAGGCGGCGTTGCATGCCGCCGGCCTGCCGGTGCGGCTGCCGCGTCAGGCCGCCTAGGGTCCAAGCGTGGTCAAGTCAGTCAAGGACGCCCGCGGAGCGAAGACCCGCAAGCCGCTTGAGCCGAAGAAGCGGCGGAAGCGAAAGCGCAGCGAGGCCGAACTGACGCGCCCTCTGCCGCCGCTGGCTCTCGGTCCTGCCGCATCGGTGCTGGACCGGCTGTGGTCCGTCGTGATGAGCCGCCGCACCGCGGATCCAACGGTCAGCCACTCGGCGCGGCTGCTGTCGCGCGGCACCTCCAAGGTAGCGCAGAAGTTCGGCGAAGAATCGGTCGAGTGCCTGATCGAAGCGGTCGCCGGCAATCGCGACGCGGTCGTCGCGGAGAGCGCCGATGTGCTCTACCACCTTATCGTGCTGTGGGTTGCCAGCGGTGTCCGCCCCGAGGAGGTGTGGGACGAGTTGAAGCGCCGCGAGGGTATCAGCGGCATCGCCGAGAAGGCGGCGCGGGCGCGGAACCTGCCGGTTGCCATCGGTCTCGATACGACGAAAATCCCCTGAAGCCAGGGGAGCGAACCAGTCATGCCGGTGAACGGCCTACCGCCCTACGACGACAGCAACATCTTCGCCCGCATCCTGCGCGGCGAGATACCGGCAAACAAGGTCTATGAGGACCAGTGGGCGCTGGCGTTCCACGACATCAGCCCGCAGGCGCCGACGCATGTGCTGCTGATCCCCAAGGGGAGCTACGTGTCGTTCGCCGACTTCAGCGGCAACGCCAGCGCTGACGAGATTGCCGGCTTCATGCGCGCGGTCGGTAAGGTGGCGAAGGATCTCGGGCTCGAGGCGCAGGGCTACCGCCTGCTCGCCAATATGGGCGAGCACAGCGGGCAGGAGGTGCCGCACTTCCACGTGCACCTGTTCGCCGGTCGGCCGCTGGGACGGATGTTGCCGTAGCGCGGGGCGGCGGAACCGGTGCAGCAGGCGCCGAGTGGCGCAACGGCCTCGACTGCGATGCCTAGGGTGGGAATTGCAGCGGGATCACTAGATTTCAATTACGATGACGGCCAGCACGCCTATGATAGCGAGGATGATCGCCGCGAAAACCACCCATATAGCGACGGCTTCTTGGCGTTCATGCGCCCAGCCCAGTGAAAAAGAAGGCGGTGCCTAAAACACCGCCGAAGGTAATGGGAATAAATCAACAAGAGAGAGTCGGGGAGATTGCCCATCTCCCCGAGCGGCAATATGCCTTGTGCGGCTCTGCCGCGCATTGATTTGGATCATTTGTTGCATAAGTGCTACGTGGCGCCCACGCTGCTGCTAGCGCATCGTTGCACTCCCCTCCTCAGGACACCCGGCTGGACAGCCAGCGCCCGCGAATTCCGTTCCAAACACGGCGCGCCTCACTGCTCAGGCGGGCCACGCGGCGGCTGCTGTTCCAGACCTCCACGCCCTCTGCACGCTGCAGAAGGGTGCGGGCGGCGCGCAGCGCTGCGGCATCAGAACCGCATTCGACAGAGTAGCCAGCCAAGACACGGTTGGCGGGGTCAAGTTTGTAAAATCGGTAATGGCCCATGTGGCATGCAGACCGGCTGGTCAGCCTCCGAGATTCCTTTGCGACGGATGTCTGAGGGGAGCGGACCTGCGCCACGTGGCTTGACCACATTCGCGCGGGAACACTCAAATCATCATCTGCGGGACGCGGCCGAGGGAGATGTATCCTCCCTGGCCACGCCGCCCGCCTGCTCTATGGCGCGGAGCCCGGCGAGCATGGTCCCTAACTGTACTGCGGGCGTTTGGTGGCAGGTGGCTGTGGCGCTCTGCGGTAACGCTTCGTTGAGTGCACAGTGGGATGGTTGGGGCGGCGGCAGTGTGATCACGACGTTACGGCCGCGATGCATCGCCCGTCGCAATCACATTTTCGAGCGCGGCTCCGGGATAGATTAATTCCAACGCCTCTGCGAGCGATGGTAGTGTTCGGGATACCTCGCGTTCCTCGCAGAAGGCGACGACCCACTGGCAGTCACGGCCGACAACGAGCCAGCGGGCCGTGTCGGAGCCGGCCCGAAAGATCCCAATTACAATTCCCGATACTGAAGTCGGCCACGGGCGAGAGGTCAGCTCTTCGACTGCATCGACGCCGATCCTTTTGGCCCCGGACTGCCATGATCGCAGTCGGAGCCGGTCATCGGCGCTAAGTTCGTTGAACGCCGGGTTTGCGTTGACATGCCGGCCAGCTTCGGTTGCGCGCATGCGAGCCCCAAAGAGCGATGAGGATTTTGCTAACCCGACAAGCTCAAGGCAACGTTACTTCGGCGTTAAAACGAAAGACGATTCCCTCAGCATATTGCCGATAAGCAATAAAGCGCGCGCTGCGACCATTCTGTCAAGCGTTACCGATCGCTATCAGTCTCCTAAAATCTCTTACGCACAAAGCGGTCGCCCAACGCGGTTAGCTGAGTTCGTTCGCTGATTTCAGCGCCGACGTGAACGCCGGCTTTTTGGGTGCAGTGGGCAAGGTCGCGAACGATCTGGAGGCGCGGAGACCACCCCTGGGCAGGAGGTGCGGCATTTCCACGTGCACGTGTTCACCGGGCACCGCTCGGGCGAACGCTGCTTCAAGGCAATCCGGTGGATCCATACGTTAAGAGTCAGTGACAGGGATTGGGACGCGATTAAAGCCGCCCATGTCTTCGTTCGGTCGAGTTGTCCTGGCACAAGGATAAGTCATGAAATTGTTCTTCTTGAAACCTTTATTGGCGGCTGTTGTACTGGGGTGTTTCTCGCACGCAGCTTTCGCCGATGCTTCAAATGATAGTGCGGCTGGCTCTAATGGGAACGGCCCTGCGGCCCTTAACACGCCCTTTACTATATGGGCAGACGAGAGTGCGAAAGGCAAGAAATTCACTCCGATGAATACGATGATGCAACAGGCGCATCGGAACAGCACTGCATCACCCACGTCCGTGGCGCAAAAGGCGTTACCCTGAGGCCGCTCAAAGCGCGTCCGGCGAGTCGGCGCGCAGCATGAAAGGACTGAAGGTCAGTTCGTCGCCTGGATCATTTCGCGCACCCGTGGGTAGACCTCGGTCGCCCAGCGCCGGCCGCTGAACACGCCGTAATGGCCGACCCCGGTCTGCAAATGGTCCTGCTTGAGATTGACCGGAATGCGGCTGCACAGGTCGAGCGCCGCCATTGTCTGGCCGATGGCGCAGATGTCGTCGCGCTCGCCCTCGACCGTCAGCAGTCCCATGCGCCGGATCGCCGCCGGGCGTACCGGCTGGCCATGCCAGGTCAGCGCACCGCGCGGCAGCTCGTGCTGCTGGAACACACGCTGCACCGTTTCGAGATAGAACTCGGCCGGCAGGTCCATCACCGCGCCGTACTCGTCGTAAAACTTGCGGTGCGCCGCGGCGCTGGTGTGGTCGCCACCGACCAGGCTGCGGAACTGCCCCCAATGCGCGGCGATGTGCCGGTCGAGGTTCATGCTCATGAACGCCGATAGCTGCATGAAGCCCGGATAGACGTGGCGGAACGCGCCGCGGAAGCGCCACGGCACGGTGCCGATCAGGCGGCGCTCAAACCATTCGATCGGCCGCGACCGAGCCAGTTCATTGACCCTGGTTGGGTTGACGCGCGTGTCGATAGGCCCCGCCATCAAGGTCATGCTGCGCGGCATGGCGGGATCTCCGGCCTCGGACATCACTGCCGCCGCGGCAAGCGCCGGCACCGCCGGCTGGCATACCGCGACGACGTGGCCGCCCGGTCCCATGGTGCGCAGGAAGCGGATGACGTGATCGACGAACTCGTCGAGTCCGAAGCGCCCTGCGGCCAGCGGCACATCGCGCGCGTTCTTCCAGTCGGTGACGTAGACGTCGTGCTCGGGCAGCATCACCTCAACCGTGCCGCGCAGCAGCGTGGCGAAATGGCCGGACATCGGCGCCACCAGCAGCACGCGAGGCTGTGGTGCGACTTGCTCCTTGCGGAAATGCAGCAGGGTGCCGAACGGCGTGTTGTCAGCCGCTTCCTCAATGACAGCGACGCTGCGATTGTCCACGGTCACATGGTCGATACCGAACGCTGGCCTCGCATGCGTCAGCCCGGCATCGGCGAAGATCGTCAGCCCGGCGCCGATGTGCCGCATTATCGCCGCGCCGCATGTGGCGGTTGGTGTCATCCGCGCCAGGCTGGCGCCGATCCGGGCGAACTGGCGGAGCGGGAACAGCAGGTCCGCCTGCGCCTGATAGAGCTGGTACATCATCGGCAGGCGGCAGGCATCGGCATGCGATTGCAGTGCGGGTCCAACAAAGCGCTATATTGCGATGCAGCATGGACCGGGCGGCGAGGGGAAGCAACATGGCGGCGACGCTCCTGATCAGCAGCAGGAACTACTCGTCTTGGTCGCTGCGTGGTTTCCTGCTGGCGCGCCTGGCGCGGCTCGACTTCCAGGAGCAGGTCGTCGCGTTTGATGATCCCGCCACGCGTGCCGAACTGCTGTTGCGCGCCTCCTCGATCCGCGTGCCCTGCCTGGTGCACGACGGCGTCACCGTGTGGGACACGCTGGCGATCGCCGAGTATCTGCACGAGACCTTCCCGCAGGCCGGCCTGTATCCCGGCGACCGGATGGCGCGTGCCCGCTGCCGCTCGATCTCCGGCGAGATGCACTCCGGCTTTTCCGCGCTGCGGTCGTCGCTGCCGATGAATCTGCGCACCGAGGGACGCCGCATCACCGTGTGGTCCGCCGCGCAGGCCGACATCGACCGGATCGCGGAGATCTGGCGCGAGTGCCTGGGTACGTGGGGCGGCCCTTGGTTGTTCGGGCGCACGCCAACGGTGGCCGATGCGATGTATGCGCCGGTCGTCACCCGCTTCCGCAGCTACGGCGTCGAGCTCGACTCAGCCTGCGCCGGCTACTGCGCCCATGTCTGGACGTGGCTCGACCTCGCCGAATGGGTCGCCGCCGCGCGGCTGGAGCCGGAGCAGATCGAGGAACTCGACGTCGAGTTCTGAGGGGCCCGGCGCCTGGCGCGACGGCGGCGTTCCGCTAGACCACGTCTTCGCCGTGCAGCTTCTTCACCTCCGGCTCGCTGAGCCCGAGCCAGCCGGTGAGCACCTCGTCGGTGTGCTGGCCAAGGATCGGCGATGCCTTCACGCGCGGCGGCTTGCCGTCCACCCGCACCGGCCACGCCGGCATCTTGAACGGCTTGTACGACGGATGATCCATCACCTGCATGATGCCGCGTTGGTCGAAGTTCCGGTCGTTCATCAGCTCCATGGTGTCGAACACCGCGCCGGCGGGAATGCCGGCGCCGCCGACCTGCTCCATCGCCTCGTGTTTGGTGCGCGTCTTCGTCCAGGCATTGATGATCTGATCGATCGCGTCGATGTTCTTCACCCGCTCGTCGGGCGTGGCGAAGCGCGGGTCGTTGATCAGCTCCTCGCGGCCCATCACCTTGCACAGCCGCGCCCAGTGCTCCGGATTGGCGCGGCTGGTCATGATCCAGACGTAGTCGTTGGCGCCGCCCGGTGCGCACGGATACAGCCCCGACGGCGCGTTGCTGCCACCGCCAGACCGCGTGCCGTCACGCTCCACCGCGCGGCCGCTGCGCGCCTGGGTGGAGAAGTTGGTGCGCATGTAGTGCAGCATCGCATCCTGCATCGCGACCTGCAGCCGATGGCCCTCGCCGGTCTGCGCGCGACGGAACAGCGCGCCCAGGATGGTGATCGCCATGGTCATTCCGGTCCCGGTATCGCCAAGCGACAGGCCAGGTTTGACTGGCTGGCGGCCCTTTTCACCGGTCACGCTGATCGTGCCGCCGGTCGCCTGCGCGATCATGTCGAACGCGAGGTTCGTTTCATAGGGGCTGCCTTCGCCAAACCCCTTGACCTGACAATAGATGATGCCGGGATTGAACTTCTTCACTTCGTCATAGCCGAGGCCAAGGCGCTC
>DASSRN010000504.1:0-5447 GCA_035701785.1 Acetobacteraceae bacterium
ATCACCGACCCCTGGATCGGCTCGTCCATCAGCAGCAGTCCGCCGATGACGTACAGGATGCCAACCAGCAGGTGCAGTGCGAACGCGCCCCACTCGCGGTCCATGAAGGCGTGCACGATCTGGAAGGCACCGGCCACCACCAGCAGCGCGCCGATGAAGATGACGCCGGCGATGGTGAAGGCGATGACGTCGAACCACGCGACGACGCCCAGTATCAACTGGGCGACGCCGAGAGCGACGAACCAGCCCCAACCGGTGCGCGGTCGGCGGCCGTAGCTGGGAGCCGTCAGTTCACTCATGGTCCGGACGTTAGCGATGAAACGACCGCGCCTGCAACCTCCTGCCGGACGCTTGTTTCGCCGGGGTGGTCCGCGTATGCGTACGGCATGACCACAGGGCATCCCAGCCGATGACCGTTGCCGTCGCGGCTGCTGAGCTTCGCCGCCCGGCGCCGCAAATCGGGATGCTGCTCGCCGTACTCGGCGTGGTGTATGGCGATATCGGTACCAGTCCGCTCTACGCGTTCAAGGCCAGCATGCAGCTGTTCGGTCGCGTGCCGTTCGCGGCGGCCGAGGTGATGGGCATCCTGTCGCTGATCTTCTGGTCGCTCGTGCTGATCGTCACAGTGAAATACGTGATGCTGATCATGCGCGCCGACAATCGCGGCGAAGGCGGCATCCTGGCGCTGATGGCGCTGGCGCAGCGGGTCTCGGTCGGCTTCCGCATCCGGAACGCGCTGACGCTGGTGGGGATCGCCGGCGCCTGCCTGTTCTTCGGCGACGGCGTGATCACGCCGGCGATCTCGGTGCTGTCGGCGGTGGAGGGGCTGGAGGTTTCCGCGCCCGAGTTGCAGCAATATGTGCTGCCGATCTGCGTGGTGGTGATCGTCGTGCTGTTCGCCGTGCAGTGGCGCGGCACCGGCACGGTCGGCCGGGTGTTCGGTCCGGTGATGGCGGTCTGGTTCGTGGCGATCGGCGTGCTGGGAGTGCTGCAGATCGTCCGCCATCCATTCGTGCTGTTGGCGATCTCGCCCAGTTACGCCTTCGCGCTGTGTGCCCAGTACAAGGGCCTCGCCTTCATCGTACTTGGTGCGGTGGTTCTGTGCGTCACCGGTGCCGAGGCGCTGTATGCCGATATGGGCCATTTCGGCGCGCATCCGATCCGGCTGACCTGGACATTCTTCGTACTGCCCTGCCTGGTGCTGAACTATTTCGGCCAGGGCGCGCTGACCATCAGCGCACCTGACGCGGTCGCCAATCCGTTCTTCCTGCTGGCGCCGGAGTGGCTGCGCCTGCCACTGGTGATACTGGCAACCATTGCAACCGTCATTGCCAGCCAGGCGGTGATTTCGGGTGCCTATTCGATGGCGCGTCAATGCATGCAACTGGGATTCCTGCCGCGCATGACCGTCCGCCACACCTCGAATACCGAGGAGGGGCAGATCTATGTGCCGCAGGTCAACACCATGCTGGCGATCGGCGTGCTGATTCTGGTGCTGGCTTTCAAGACGTCGGATAATCTCGCCGCGGCTTATGGCATCGCGGTGACCGGCACGTTCCTGTGCACCTGCGTTCTGGCGATGGTGGTCTTCCGGCGCCAGTTCCGCTGGTCGCGCGCCGCCGCGATCGCGACGTTCGGTCTGCTGTTCCTGATCGACCTCGTGTTCTTCTCGGCCAACACGCTGAAGGTGATGGAGGGTGGCTGGGTGCCTCTGGTGCTGGGCGTGGCCCTGACCGCGCTCATGACCTCCTGGAAGCGCGGCCGCGATCTGCTGCTGGCGCGCTGGCGGCAGGACAGCCTGCCGCTTGCGCCGTTCCTCGCGCGCCTGCCGCAGTCGCGCACGGTCCGGGTGCCAGGCATGGCGGTCTTCCTCACCGGTACGCCGGATTACGTGCCCACCTCGCTGCTGCACAATCTCAAGCACAACAAGGTCCTGCATCAGCGCGTCCTGTTCGTGACGGTGCAGAATGTCGACGAACCTGAAATACCTGCCGAGAGGCGAACCGAGGTCACCGAACTCGCCCCGGGCATCCATCGCGTGATCCTGCGCTACGGCTTCATGGAGAGCCCGAACATACCGCGCGTGCTGGAGGAACTGACCGCGCACGGCGTCGCGTTCGATCCGATGCAGGCCAGTTACTTCCTCGGCCGCGAGGTACTTGTGCCCGCGACGGTACCGAAATTGCCTTGGTGGCGCCATTGGCTGTTTTTGGTACTGGCGCGCAACGCAGTGCCGGCCACTGAATTTTTCCGCATTCCGTACGATCGGGTGGTTGAACTCGGAGTTCGCGTGGCTATCTAAGCGCTGTTGTCGAAAATGTGATTATTGCAGTGCCGTCCCTGCGTTTCTAACGGCTTCGTAATGTAGCGGCATGCCTCGAGATAGATGCTGCAAGGCATGGTTGCGGCTCTGCCGCTGGGAGGCGCAGGGAAGCGGCCGGTGTGATCAGGTTGCGAGATTGTTTCCCCTGACGATACGCAACCGGTCCACCGGCCGACATTTTGAATGTAATGACTGGCGGTAGCGGGTTCTGTCACCGTTTCGTTACGCGACATGACTCCTATGGCTGTGACAGGGTCCGCCGGCTGGTTGCCGGGCTTTGACTCCGGCGGCTCATTTCGGATCACGAAAGGTCTGAACATGATTACAAACGAAGTCAGCGATGGGTTGGCCGGTATCCTGCGCACTGCCATTGTTGAGCTGGTTCGCCGCGACGGGCCTGACCTGTCGGCCCGGCAGCTTGGCGTTTTCCTGACGTGCTATCTCGATTCCGAGGCGCAGACCGTGCGCGGCCTTGCCAGTAAGCTCGCCGTCTCCAAGCCGGCGATCACGCGTGCGCTCGACCGTCTGTCGGAATTTGACCTGGTACGACGCAAGACCGATCCACTGGATCGGCGCAGCGTGCTGGTGCAGCGTACCGCGACGGGCATGGCATTCATGCGCGAGCTGCGTACGATCCTGCGCGATGCGGCGACGACGATGCGCATCAGCGTCGAGCCAGCCGCCGGTCGGCAGCGTACCGGCAACGAGACGCGAGCCGCGGCGCACTGACGGCATGGCGCGCGCCCGCTGACCGGGCGCAGTCATCCGTTGCACAGGCGACGCTATGCACGACCCGAATCGGGCTACTGCCTGGACGCGTTCCGTACCGGAATTGGACAAAGCGGCCCTGTATCGCGATCTGGGTCGCGAACTCGACGCGCTGCTGTCAGGCGAGCCCGACGCGACTGCGAATGCCGCCAATGCCGCGGCGGCAATCTATCACTCGCTCCCCGATTTGAATTGGGCGGGCTTCTACTTCCTGCGCGACGGCGAACTGGTGCTGGGTCCGTTTCAGGGCCGCCCGGCGTGCGTTCGCATCGCATTGGGCAAAGGTGTCTGCGGCACGGCGGCGGCACAGCGCCGCTCGATCGTGGTCGCGAATGTCGAGGCGTTTCCCGGTCATATCGCATGCGATACGGCCTCGAAATCCGAGCTGGTCGTGCCACTGCTCGCTGGCGACAGGCTGCTGGGCGTGCTCGACCTGGATAGCCCGAAGCTGGGCAGGTTCGACGAACTCGACCGGGCAGGGTGCGAGGCGCTGGTGCAGGTGATCGTGCGGCATCTGTGACGGAGGTGCCGCGGGCAGTCAGCCGCGATGGCCGAAGATGGCGCTTCCCACCCGTACCCAGGTGGCACCGCAGGCGATCGCCACCTCGAAGTCCGCCGACATTCCCATCGACAGCACGCCAAGCGAATGCCGCGCCGCACGATCGGCCAGCCATTCGAAATGCGGGCGCGGATCGGCGTCGAGCGGCGGCACGCACATCAGACCCACAAGCGTGTTGCCGAACCTCGACTTGCACTCGTTGATGAAGGCGTCGGCATCGGTGCGCGCCACGCCGGACTTCTGCGCTTCGTCGCCGGTGTTGACCTCGACCAGCAGCTTCGGCGTGCGACCCTCTTTCGCGATCGCCGCAGCGATCGCATCGGCAAGCCGGGGCCGGTCCACCGTCTCGATCACATCGGCAAGGCGCGCCGCGTCGCGCGCCTTATTGGTCTGCAGCCCACCGATGATGTGCAGCTGGAACTGGTGATCGGGGCGCAACGCTGGGAACTTCGTCGCCGCCTCCTGGACGCGGTTCTCGCCGAACACGGTCTGACCGACGGACAATGCGGCGCGCACCGCCTCGATCGGCTTGGTCTTGCTCACCGCGACCAGCGTCACGTCCTCGGGCTTGCGGCCTGCCTTGATCGCCGCATTGGCGATACGGTCCCGCACCCGGCGCAGGTTGTCGCCTACCGCCGCGATCTCATTCGGAAGCTCGGTAACCGACATACTGCTTCTCCTCGATGATATCCGAACCCAGCAGCTGGCTGATCGCCCGCTTGATCCTGCCCCTCTCGTCGTTGTCGCGATAGACCGCGCGAGCGAGCGCAATGAACTCGGCGTCGAAGGTCTTGGCCGCCTCCTTGCGTCGGATGGCGTCCTCGGTGTCCCAAAGCGTCCGGTTCACCGCCGCCAGCTCGCCGCGCAGCTGCGCGAGCCCTTGCGGCGCATCGCCGTGCTGCGCGACCACGGCGCGCAGTTGTGCGAGCTCATGCGCGGCGTTCGCCTGTGCCGGCGGGGACGTCAGCCGTTCAGCCTTGATCTCCAGGATGGTGATCCGGTCGATCAGGTCGCCCCAGGAGGTTGGTGCCAGCAGTGTCACAGCAGCGCCGCCATACGGGAGAACACGCCCGCCCAGTCGCCGCGCCTCGATTGGCGGAACAGGCGCATGGTCGGGTACCAGGGGCAATCCTCGCGGTCGAGCAGCCAGCGCCAGTCGGGCACATGCTGGAGCGCGACCCAGACCGGGCGCCCCAGGGCGCCGGCGAGATGTGCCACCGAGGTGTCCGAGGTGATCACCAGATCCAGGCACTGCATCACCGCAGCCGTGTCGATAAAGGCGTCGGAACCTGCGTCCAGGTCGTCCCCCAGGGTTTCGATCCGCAGCCCGTGAGGCAGCGCGGCAAGCTGCTCGAGCCCGTGGTGTCGCTGCAGGCTGATCAGCCGGATGCCGGGGACCCCGGCCAGCGCGCGCAGTTCCGCGACTGGATAGGAACGGCCATGCTCTGCGGCGCTGGCCGGGTTGCCCTGCCAGGCGACGCCGATGCGCAGCCCGTCATGCCCAACGCGGCCGCGCCACATCGCCACTCGATCCGGCTCTGCCGACAGGTAGGGGACCGGCGCACCGGAGCTGCCCAGCAGGCGCGGCAGATCGAGCAGCGGCACGTACAGATCGAAGGCTGGCAACTGGTCACCCATTCTCACCAGCGGCACGACCCCGGTCATGCTGGCCAGCAGCCGGCCCAGCGGGCGGTGCACCTCCAGCGCGACGGACCCGCCCTGCACCAACGGGGCGAAACGGCAGAACTGGATTGCGTCGCCCAGCCCCTGCTCCGCCCGGACCAGCAGGGTGCGCCC
>DASSRN010000505.1:0-6881 GCA_035701785.1 Acetobacteraceae bacterium
CATGGCAATCATGCCCGGCTTCACCCTCACCGACATCGACACCTCCGGCGCGCGCATCCGGCTGCGCCACGGCGGCAACGGGCCGCCGCTGCTGCTGTTGCACGGCAATCCCCTCACCCACGCCTCGTGGCACGCCGTCGCCCCAAGGCTGGCCGAGAAATTTCACGTCGTCGCCGCCGACCTGCGCGGCTATGGCGACAGCTCCGCCCCGCAGGAGGAGCCCGGCAGCGTCAACTACTCGTTCCGCGCCATGGCGCAGGACCAGGTCGAGGTGATGCAGGCGCTGGGATTCTCGCGCTTCTTCGTCGCCGGCCACGACCGCGGTGGACGCACCGTGCACCGCATGTGCCTGGACCACCCGGACAAGGTGCTGCGCGCGGCGATCATCGACATCGTGCCGACGCTGGATATGTGGGCGGCGATGGACAAGGAGGGCGCGATCGGCGGCTGGCACTGGCCATTCATGGCGCAGCCTGCGCCGTTCCCCGAGATCATGCTGGGCGGCGTCGATGCCGACTGGTTCATGCGCAAGAAGCTGCTGAAGCTGACCGCCAGCCTGGACCACATCCCGCCCGAGGTCTGGGATGAGTATGTCCGCTGCTTCAACGCCAAGACGATCCGCGGCTCCTGCTCCGACTACCGTGCCGCAGCGACCATCGACTGCGAACTCGACACCGCCGACCTGCACCGCAAGCTGGCAATGCCGATCCTGGTGCTGTGGGGTGCCTCCAGCAGCGTCGGCCGCCGCTTCGCCGACCCGCTGGCGATCTGGCGCCAGCGGGCCGAAGACGTGCGCGGCGAGGCGCTGCCGACCGGCCACTACGTCAACGAGGAAGCGCCGGAACACGTGCTGAACTGGTTCCTACGCTTCTTTGAAACTTAACGCTTTCCTCTTGTCCTGCGCCGCCGTCACGCGCGAGAGTGCCGCCGGCCAAAGCAAGGGGAAAATCAGGCCATGGACGATTTGTCGCGGCGTGTCGGAGCCGAGTTCTTCGGCACCTTCTGGCTGGTACTCGGCGGCTGCGGCGCCGCCGTCCTCGCCGCCAAGTTCCCCGAGGTCGGCATCGGCCTACTCGGCGTCTCCTTCGCCTTCGGCCTGACCGTCCTCACCATGGCCTACGCCGTGGGGCACATCTCCGGCGGCCACTTCAATCCAGCGGTCACCATTGGCCTGTGGGCGGCGGGCCGTTGCGCCAACAAGCACGTGGTGCCCTACATCCTCGCCCAGGTCGTCGGCGCGATCGTCGCGGCCGCGGTGCTGTGGCTGATCGCCTCCGGTAAGCCCGACTGGGTGCCCGGCGGCTTCGCCGCCAACGGCTATGGCGCGCTCAGCCCCGGCAAGTACGGGCTGACGTCGTGCATCGTCACCGAGTTCGTCATGACGTTCTTCTTCCTGATGATCATCGTCGGCACGACGTCGAAGGGCGCCGCCTCGGGCTTCGCCGGCATCCCGATCGGTCTCGCGCTCACGCTGATCCACCTGGTCTCGATCCCGGTCACCAACACCTCGGTCAATCCGGCGCGCAGTACCGGCCAGGCGCTGTTTGCCGGGGCCGACTATGTCGGGCAGCTCTGGATGTTCTGGCTCGTGCCGCTGGCCGGCGCCATCGTCGCCGGCGGCCTGACACGCTGGATGTACGAGCCGGCGCCGCTGATCGACACCATCGTGCTCGAAGAACGCTCCACTGTCTGATACGAGACAGCAAGAACAGCCAAGGACAGGCCCACCATGTGGCGAACCGGACTGATCGCGCTGACGCTGGCTGCGGCCGGCTGCGCCGGACCGATGGGCACGATACGCCCCGGACCCTCGGTGCCGGCCAGCCAGGCCGCCCAGGTCATGACGGTCGTCCCGCCGGTCACCGCATACGACGGCACCTACCGCATGCGCCTCCGGCTCACGGGCGGAGCCGGAGCGGCCGAAGGCAACACGTGGTGCCAGTCGGGCGGACAGCCGGTGATCACCGTCACGAACGGTCAGTTCGATTACGCCGTCCCGCATCCCAACATTCCCGGCAACCCGACGCCGGTGTTCCAGGCGACGATGGCCGCTGACGGTAGCTTTACCGGCGCGGTCACCAGCGGAACAATGTTCGGCCGTATTGACGGCACACACATGGAAGGAAAGATAGACGGGTCCGGGTGCATTTACGCGTTCAGCGGCGATCGGGCGTAGGGAGCAGGACAGCATGGCTGCCGACAAGCGAGGTGCGATGACGTGGCGACAGAATGGCCCGATGGACGTCAGGGTCATGGCGAGCTTCCTGTTCGCCGGGCTGTTCATCTACGCCGCCTGGCTGACCTCGATCGTGTTCTGCTCGACCAACGGGCTGCGGCCGCTGCTGATCGCCGGGGCGGCCTTTTTCCCGGTTGGCGTGGTGCACGGGATCGGTGTCTGGTTCGGCGGGTGGTGAGAAGCGCGCGGGCGCTCAGCCTTCCAGGAAGTGCCCGAAGGCACGCAGCGGGCGGATGTCGTCGCAGACGATCTTGGTGATCGCCAGCATCGGCACCGCCAGGATCGCGCCCGGGACGCCCCACATCCAGTACCAGAACAGCAGCGCCAGGATCACCGCCACGGGATTGATGGTGAAGCGACGCGCCAGCAGCATCGGCGTCGCGATCTCGCCCTCGATGACGTGGATCAGGAAGTAGAGCCCGACCGGCAGCAGCGCCCACCAAGTCACGCCGAGTGACAGCACGCTCGCCAGCAGGAAGACCACCAAAGCCACCATCGGACCCAGGATCGGCACATAGTTCATCACGAACGCGACCAGCCCCCACAGCATCGGATTGGCCACGCCGCAGACCCACATGACGCCCAGCGTCAGCAGCCCGACGACTCCGTTGATCAGCGTCACCGTGATCAGGTAGGCTGAGATGTTCCGCTCGATATCGAGTGTGATCTCCACCGCCTGGCGCTTCTTGCCGAAGCTGGGCAGGATCTCGACGAAGCGGCGCATGAAGGTCTCGCCTGAGACCAGCAGGTAGAACAGCACCACCAGCGTGGTGAACAGGCCGGCGGCAACCTCAGTGGTGCCGCTGAACAGCACGCCCATCACATTGAAGCCGTGCCCGGATGATTCCTGTGGGCCGCCGCCGACGCCCGGGATGCTCTGCAACTGGCCCATCATCCATTGGAACGAGCTGATCGGCCGCGTCAGGAACAGCAGCTTCTGCTGGATCTGCGGCAGCGCGTCGGGCAGCTTGCCTGCCCACGAGGTCGCCGGCCCGGCGACGCCGCTCACCAGTGCGGCCAGAACCGCCATAAGCAGCAGCACAGCGAATAGCGCGCCCAGCGCGTGCGGCACCTTTGCCCGGTCGGTCAGCCGCACCAGCGGTTGCAGCAGCAGCTTGAGCACGATCGCCAGAACGACGGGCAGCACAATTGCCGACGCGAAGTAGAGCGCGGTCAGCACCGCCAGCACGAACAGCCCACCGAGATAGATGGTGCGCGGCTCGGTCGGCAGCGGCATATCATCTTCATCGTCGTCGACCGGCGTCGCGATCGGCACCGCGTCGCTGACCGCCTCGATGGCGTCGTCCGGGCCAGCCTCGACCGCTTCAGCCATCCGGGCACTCATACCGACGCTCCTTCCCGCAAGGGCTGCAACGCCAGCGGCGCGGCCCGGTTCGGCGCCTCCGTGGCGACGCGTCATGTCCGCATTGTGGCTCTCGGTCCACCGCGCCAGCATTCGTGATCGGCGCGTCAGGAGACCGGCAGGTTCAGCTCGCGCGACAGCTTCTGCTTCATTGCCGCGGCGAACGCCGCATAATCCTGGCAAGTGAGCGCAAACGCGCCCGGTCCGCCGATCACCTCGTCGGTGTAGGACGCCAGCAGATCGGGTTCCTCGTGCAGCACGCATAGCCCGTTGATCGTGATGCCCGCGGCGGCCATACGGTCGCGGATCGGCCCCGGCGCGATGCCATCATTGGAGCGTCCATCCCCGATCACGTTGACCACGGAGCGCGCCGGCGGATCGGGGACGCGGCTCAGCAGGGTCAGCGAGGCCAGCAGCGCCTCGCCGATCGCCGTCTTCCCGGCCGGCACGACGCGCGGCATGTTGTCCACGGCATCGGCGAAGGCGCGCGCATCGGCGTCCGATGCAATCAGCGACCAGTCGGTGATGATTTCCTGGGCCCCGACCCCCGACCACAGCAGCAGCGAGCACAGGCTTGCCTTCGCCGATCCGCTGATGAGCCCGGCTACAATCGGCGGCTCGCGCAGTGCGGCAGCCATGCCGCCGGCGATCATGCCGAATTCTTCATACGTGACCGAAGCCGAGCCATCGACCGCAAGGACCAGAGCGAGGTCGACGCTGTTCATGCAGACAAGAATAACACGAATTGCCCAGCGGTCGTGTCAGAACGCCAACAGGACCAGGCCAGAAGCACCGCGAAACGGCGTTGCGGAATGTGCAGCAGAAGCTGCACGCCAACGGCGAGCCCAGGGGCCGCCAACCAGAAAGGGCGGCACGCTGCGCCAGTCCAGCGAATTCCGCAGTGACCAAACGGACAGTAGCTAGAAGGCGATACCACGGAGGCGACGGGAGCGGCCAGAAAGACGGCTCCCATTATCAGCGGGCGCGGCGCCCATATGCCCAGCGTGGAAGCCTTCACACCCGATCGGGTGAAGGCGCGGTTGATGCTATTGTTGTGCGGGCCGGACCTGGCGCGGCTGGTCAGGCCGCAACGATCAACTACGGCATACCCAGCTTGCTGAGTTGGTCCATGAGCAGCATGGTGTCGTCCGACATTGAATGGACGGCGAGAACCGCCCGGAATTCCACCTCGATGTCAGCTGCGCGGACCCCAGCCGTCGACTTGGTAGCCGCGAGAATTGACAACGCCAGGGCAATCAGGATCAGCAGATCACCCGTCAGACGGCGTAGCTGGCCGCGTCTTGATCCCACATTGCACCCATCAGTGTTCTGGAGCCTGCGTCGCTTCGGTAAATCCACCAGCGACCGCCTCGAACGGCGAACGGCTGTGTATGCCGCAATACAGCGCCCATGGGGTTAAGGTCTCTGTTTAAGAATCTGAAATCTGCAGAATGCCGACCCGTGTTTCCGGGATCGAACAATCTCCGCAGGGAGAGTTCATCCGGGTGGGCAGCTCACGAACAGCCTTACCACGAGCGGCACAAGGATCGCCGTCACAACGGCATTCAGCGCCATAGCCAGGCCGGCGAACGTGCCTGCGGTCTCGCTTTCCTGAAACGCTCGTGCGGTGGCGATCCCGTGGCTTGCCACGCCCATGCCGAACCCGCGCGCGACGGGATCCTCGATGCGCAGCACGTTGAACAAGGGCGACGCGAGCGACGCCCCGATAATACCCGTCAAGATTGTCAGCACCGCAGTCACCGCTGGGATGCCGCCGATCTCTGTCGCGATTGCCATCGACACCGCAGTGGTTGCCGACCTCGGCGCCAGCGACAGCAGCGTGCTGCGCGAAAGGTGAAACCACCACCCTGCGGCCGTACCGCTGATGATCGCCGTCACCGATCCGGCAAGCAGTGCCACGATCATCAGCACCGTCCGCCCGCGCACCAGACCGATGTGGCGATAAAGCGGAACTGCAAGTCCCACAACGGCCGGGCCAAGTAGCCAATGAACCGGCCGTGCCGCCTCGAGATACCGTACGTGATCTATCCGCAGCGCAATGAGAGCCACGGCGACAATGCCTATTGCAATCAGCGTCGGGTTGACGAGAGAGTGCCGCCTGCACCAGCTCTGCAGAGCCATCCCCGCTGCATAAGCAGCCAGCGTCAGCAGCAACAGCGCGGTCGACTCATGCGCCACGCTGTTCCACCGCAGCGGTACCATCGGCTGCCACAGCCCCACCACGGTGTGCGACAATCAATGACGTCACAGCAATGGCCGCACCGGTAGACAACAGCAGCACTGCGATCAGTGCAGGCCCCTCGGTCACCAGGCGATCGGCATCGGCAACCACCCCCGCGCCCGCTGGTACAAACAAAAGGCCGAGATGATCATGCAGACCCTTCGCAACGTTATTCAGCGCTGCCGGTATGGCCTGCTCGCGGCCAAGCCATCGGCCGCGGAACGTCAGCACCGAGCACAGAAGCAGCAGACCCACGACCACCCCAGGCACTGGCAACGACAGTGTGTCCGCCATCAGGTCGCCTAGGTATTGGGCCACGACTAGGGTCAACACAGCGTACAACACGACGTTCTCCCCGGGCTGAGTGATCTGGTTCACATCGGTCGGCTCGGTCGACGGGCGATCCTGAGGGTATGGCAACGGAGGGCGGAGGGTGCCTGAAATCCAAAACTCGATATCGGCTGCGCTCAAGGCCCGGCCGCCCTGTCCTTGTCACATCACCCCCGGTCACTATTCTGTAGTACAGCGCTGGCGCCGGTCACATCCACGGCTGCTGTGTTCCCGGCACCAAACTACTGGACGGTACGGCATCAGCAGAATTAAGGTCTCTGTCTAAGAATCTAAATTCGGAGAGCCGTCCGTGACTTCTGCCGAAACCGGAAACAGAAATGCGTGTTTCGGCCCTTACCTGTTGGACTTGGCAGGACGCGAGCTATTCTGTGGCACTGACAAGCTGCGCGTTGGCAGGCAGCCACTCGAGATACTCTGTGCGCTTGCCTCTGCGGACGGACGCATTGTCGATAAGGATGCGCTCCTGGCGCGATTGTGGCCCGGTCGCGCGGTTGAGGAGGGGAACCTTCATGTGCACGTCTCGGCATTGCGCCGTGCACTTGGAGAGAATGGTCACAGCTATGTTGTGACGGTTCCCGGGCGTGGCTATCGGCTATCTGGTCTGCTCGCTGCCGGACAGGCCGGAACGAACAAGCCAGGCATCGATGCGGGTGTCCCGCCCGACAACCAAACCACTGGTTCGTACCCAG
>DASSRN010000506.1:0-22524 GCA_035701785.1 Acetobacteraceae bacterium
AAAGCGACCGGGTCGCCGATATGGCGTGCGCGCCCAACGGCAAGTGTTGGGCGCGGTGGCACGATCATCGGCGCGACACTCGCCACCGGCACCGTGCAGGGTAGCGGGCCGAGTTCCGCCATGTCCGGCGCCGTATAGACGCCCAGAACACCGGTGATCGTGCGTGCCGGAGCGACGTCGATCTGTTGGATAACGGCGTGCGCGTGTGGCGAGCGCACGACGTGCATCCATAGCTGGCCGGGAAGCGCGATATCGTCGATGTAGCTGCCGCGGCCGGTCAGGAACCGCGCGTCTTCAAGGCGAGGCAGTGATTGGCCGCGGACAGACATGGTCAACCTGGACTAGTTTGCGGCGCCAGATTGCTTCGTGGTACCGCCGCCCGCAATGACCTCAGTCCGCAGCGTCAGCAGGTTGCTTGCGCGGCGCTGATCTGATCCGTTCCAGCGCCTGCTCGACGTGGTGGCTGAACACATATTCCGCGGGGCGCTGGTTGCTCAGCGGGATCTCTGGGGCCATCGGCCCTTCCGTGCGAATGCCCCGCAGCGCCCGCGCCGCTGCCTTCCAGGGACGGCGGATGGTCTCGGCGACTGCGGTCGCCTCATAGCCGGAATGCACCATGCAGTCTGCGCACTTCTCGTAGTTGCCGGTGCCGTAGCGGTCCCAGTCGGTCTCCTCCATCAGCTCCTTGAAGGTCTTCGCGTAGCCCTCGCCGAGCAGGTAGCAGGGACGCTGCCAGCCGAAGTAGGTGCGCGTGGGGTTGCCCCAAGGCGTACAGTGGAATGTCTGGTTTCCGGCCAGGAAATCGAGAAACATCGACGATTGGTTGAACGCCCACTTCTTCTTTCCCTGGCGGGCAAAGACGCCCCGGAACAGTTCCTTGGTGCGGCGTCGGTTCAGGAAGTGCTGCTGGTCGGGCGCCCGCTCATACGCATAGCCGGGCGAGACCGAGATGCCGTCCACCCCCATGGCCATCGCATCGTCGAAGAACGATGCGACCCGCTCGGGCTGAGCGGTATCGAACAGCGTGGTGTTGATGATGGTCCGGAAGCCGGCGCGCTTGGCGGCGGCTATCGCCTGCACCGCGCGGTCATAGACGCCGTCCTGGCAGACCGAGATGTCGTGCTCTTCGCGCGAGCCATCCAGGTGCACCGACCAGGAGAACCACTTGCTCGGCTGGAACAGGTGCATCTTCTTTTCCAGCAGCAGCGCGTTGGTGCAGACGATGACGAACTTCTTGCGTGCAATCGCCCCCTGCACAATCTGCTCGATCTCGCGGTGCAGCAGCGGCTCGCCGCCGGCAATCACCACCACAGGCGCGCCGCACTCGTCGACCGCTTCCATGCACTCGGCAACCGACAGCCGCTGGTTCAGGATTTCGGCGGGGTAGTCGATCTTGCCGCAGCCGGCGCAAGCCAGGTTGCAACGGAACAGCGGCTCCAGCATCAGCACCAGCGGATAGCGTTTACGCCCGAGCAAGTGCTGCTTCACGACATAGGCGCCGACACGCAACGCCTGGTTCAAAGGCACGGCCATTCGCAAGCCCCTTCAGGTGTCGGCCAGTTCCTTGGGGAAGCGGAAGCGCACATCCTCCGCCACGCCGGCCAGGGTGGAAATATCGATGTCGCCGAACTGGCGCAGCCCGTCCAGCACGCCCTGCACCAGGGTCTCTGGTGCCGATGCGCCGGCCGTGACCCCGACCGACCCGATCTCCGCGAACCATTCGGGCCGCAGCGCATCTGCATCGTCGATCAGGTAGGACGGACGGCCCAGTTCCTCGCCGATTTCCCGCAGTCGGTTGGAGTTCGAGCTGTTGCGCGATCCAACCACCAGGATCATGTCGACCGTGCTCGCGAGATCGCGCACTGCCTGCTGGCGGTTCTGCGTCGCATAGCAGATGTCGCGGACATCCGGCCCGACGATGGTCGGGAAGCGCGCCTTCAGCGCGGCGATGATCCCGCGGGTATCGTCCACCGACAGGGTGGTCTGAGTGATGTAGGCAAGCTTGTCCGGGTCCGCGACCACAAGCGCGGCGACGTCGGCCACGGTCTGCACCAGGTGAACTTTGGCCGGGACCTGGCCGATCGTGCCCTCGACCTCGGCGTGCCCGGCATGGCCCACCAGCACGATCTCGCGGCCCTGGGCGGCGTATCGGCGGCCCTCGTTGTGCACCTTGGCGACCAGAGGGCAGGTGGCATCAATCACCGGCAGTTTCCTCTCGGCCGCCAGTTGCTCGACCCGTTTGGCCACGCCGTGGGCCGAGAAGATCGTCATCGCCCCTGCGGGGATCTCGTCCAGTTCGTCCACGAACACGGCGCCGCGCGTGCGCAGGTCTTCAACCACATGGCGATTGTGGACAATCTCGTGCCGGACGTAGATCGGCGGGCCGTATTTCTTCAGCGCCCGTTCGACGATCTCGATCGCCCGTTCGACGCCGGCGCAGAAGCCGCGTGGCTGGGCGAGGACGACGCGGATCATGGGCAGTTTCTCCATACGGCATACGGCGGTGCCGCGCCGATTTCCGACCTGGAGCCTCGGATATGGCATGGGGTCCCCAGCGGGGCAATGCCGGGCGCGTATGGCACAAGACCCTGGGTTGCGGTAAGCCAGAATGCGAGTCGATGCCGATGAGCAACACGTGCCAGTGATTCGTGTTCCCGAGCGGTTTGGCTGTTCGCGATTTCTTGAGCGGCCGCAACCGACGCGGGCGGGGGATGGTAACGGGACGCATGGCAGTGGATGAGGACCATTTGACGGCTGGCCTATCACGGGTCGCCGCCGTGGTGGAAAGCGCGCTGGAAGCGCTATTGCCTCCACCCGAGGGGGCCGAGGCGCGATTGGTCGACGCCATGCGCTACGCCACACTGGGCGGCGGCAAACGACTTCGCGCCTTCCTGGTGATGGAGAGTGCGGCTCTGTTCGCGGTGTCCGAGACCTGTGCAGCGCGCGTTGCGGCGGCGATCGAGATGCTGCACGCCTATTCGCTGGTCCACGACGACCTGCCAGCTATGGACGATGACGATCTGCGGCGAGGCAAACCCTCCACTCACAAGGCATTTGACGAGGCGACCGCGATCCTGGCCGGCGACGCATTGCAGGCCCGCGCGTTCGAGGTACTGGCTGAGCCGGACACCCATTCGGATCCGCAGGCGCGTTGCGAACTGGTGGCGGCGCTCGGCGCGGCCGCGGGTGCTCGTGGGATGGCCGGGGGCCAGATGATCGACATGCTGGCGGAAGGCCAGACACTGGACGGCCCCGCGGTGACCCGGCTACAGGCGCTGAAGACTGGTCGCCTGATCCAGTTCAGCGCCGAGGCCGGCGCCATTCTGGGACGTGCCCCGTCGTTCCAGCGTCATCTGCTGGCGGCGTACGGGCGGGATCTGGGGGCAGCGTTCCAGATCGCGGACGATCTACTGGACGCCGAAGGCAGTACGGAGGAGACCGGCAAGACCGCCGGCAAAGATGCCGCCGCCGGCAAGGCGACCATGGTCGCCGTGCTGGGAACGGATCGGGCGCGCGCGCAGGCGGATCTGCTGGCGCGCCAGGCGGCCGATCACCTGCAGGGGTTCGGCGAGCGAGGCGCGCTGCTGCGCTCGCTGGCGACTTACGTCGTGACACGGCGGAACTGAGAGTTCGGAGCAAGAGAGGCGAGATGAGCCCTTTGAAGACCACGCTGCTGGATCGCGTCCGCTATCCGGCCGATCTGCGCAACTTCTCACCGGAGCAGTTGCGACAGGTGGCGGACGAGTTGCGGGCTGAGACGATCGACGCGGTGTCGGTCACCGGCGGGCATCTTGGCGCCTCGCTGGGCGTCGTGGAACTGACGGTGGCAATCCATGCGGTGTTCGACACGCCGCACGACCGGCTGCTGTGGGACGTCGGGCACCAGGCCTATCCGCACAAGATCCTGACGGGACGGCGTGATCGGATCCGTACACTGCGACAGGGAGGCGGGTTGTCCGGGTTCACCCGCCGCGTCGAGAGCGAATACGACCCGTTCGGCGCCGCGCATTCGTCCACCTCGATCTCCGCTGGACTAGGCATGGCGGTGGCGCGCGACCTGAAGGGTGAAGAGCGCAACATCATCGCGGTGATCGGCGACGGCGCGATGAGCGCCGGCATGGCCTACGAGGCGATGAACAACGCCGGTGCGCAGCACACCAGGCTGATCGTCATCCTCAACGACAACGACATGTCGATCGCCCCGCCGGTGGGCGCGATGAGCGCCTATCTGTCCCGCCTGATGTCGTCGCGCAGCTTCCTGTCGCTGCGCGAGCTTGGCGCCCGCATGGCGAAGCGATTTCCGCGCGGCATCGAGCGCACGGCGCGGCGGGCGGAAGAGTATGCCCGCGGCATGCTGACCGGCGGAACGTTGTTCGAGGAGCTGGGCTTCTACTACCTGGGCCCGATCGACGGCCACAACCTCGACCACCTGCTGCCGGTGCTGCGCAACGTGCGCGAGGCGGAGGAGACAGGGCCGATCCTGATCCACGCCATCACCCAGAAAGGCAAGGGGTATGCGCTGGCCGAGGCGTCGGCCGACAAACTGCACTCGGTATCGAAATTCAATGTGATCACCGGCGAGCAGGCCAAGGCGCCGCCAGGGCCACCGGCCTATACCAAGGTGTTCGCCGAGTCGCTGATCGCGGAAGCCGAGCGGGACCCGGCAATAGTCGCGATCACTGCGGCGATGCCGTCGGGCACCGGGCTCGACCGGTTCGGCAAGCGCTTTCCCGAACGGACGTTCGACGTGGGCATCGCCGAACAGCACGCCGTCACCTTCGCCGCCGGTCTGGCGACCGAGGGCATGAAGCCGTTCTGCGCCATCTACTCGACCTTCCTGCAGCGTGCCTACGACCAGGTGGTGCACGACGTGGCGATCCAGGGCCTGCCAGTACGTTTCGCGCTAGATCGGGCCGGTCCGGTCGGTGCCGACGGGGCGACCCATTCGGGTTCGTTCGACCTGGCTTATCTGGGCTGCCTCCCCGGGTTTGTGCTGATGGCGCCGGCGGATGAGGCGGAACTGATGCACGCCGTAGCCACCTCGGTGACGATCAACGATACGCCCTCGGCGCTGCGCTACCCACGTGGCGACGGGACCGGCGTTCCGCTGCCGGCGCGCGGCGAAGTGCTGCCGATCGGCAGGGGGCGCGTGCTGCGCCAGGGCAACAACATCGCCATCCTGTCACTCGGCCCGCGGCTGGGGGATGCGCTGAAAGCGGCGGACGAACTGGCGGCGCGTGGCCTGCCCGCGACGGTAGCCGACGCCCGCTTCGCCAAGCCGCTGGACACCGCTCTGCTCGAGCAGCTGGCGCGGAACCACGAGGTGCTGATCACCATCGAGGAAGGCTCGATCGGCGGCTTCAGCTCGGCTGTGATGCACCATCTGGCGTGGAGGGGTCTGCTGGATCGCGGCCTGAAAGTGCGGCCGATGGTGCTGCCGGACATCTTCATCGACCACGATTCGCAGGCAAAGCAACTGGCGCAGGCGCAACTGAGCGCCAAGGACATCGTCGCGACAGCTCTAAGCGCGATCGGGATGGGCGAGGCGCTGACGGGCGGGCAGGCGATCACGGCGAGGTAGTCCGGCCGGCTTGCCGGTCGCATGGTCGCGGCAGCCGTCGCGCTGCTTCTGTCGATGGTTGCGCTTGGGCAGGCGGCGGCGGGGTGGATTGCAGTGCGGCGGTTCGCCCGGCAGGTAAGCAGGCCTGGACCGGCTGGAGCCTGGCCGCCGGTGACCATCCTCAAGCCATTGCATGGCGACGAGCCGTTGCTGGAACACGCGCTGGCCACGGTCTGCCAGCAGGACTACCCCGAGTGGCAGGTGGTGTTCGGGGTGAGCCACGCCGGCGACACGGCGCTGCCGGTCGTCAAGCGGCTGCAGGCGCGTTTTCCCGCCTGCGATATCGCAACGCTGATTGATGCGACGCGGCATGGGTCGAACGGCAAGGTCGGCAACCTGATCAACATGCTGCCAGCGGCAAAGCACGACGTGCTGGTGATCTCTGATTCGGACATGCAGGTGCCGCCCGACTGGCTGCGGCGGGTCGTCGCTGCACTGCACGCGCCGGCAGTTGGGCTGGCGACGACAATTTATACCGGGCTCCCAGTCAGTTCTTCTCCCCCTCCCCTTGCGGGAGGGGGTTGGGGGGAGGGGGCCGTTGCAACGCTCGGTGCCCTGCAGATCAACCACTACTTCCTGCCCGGTGCGCTGCTCGCCCGCGCCATAGGGCGGCAGGACTCCCTCGGCGCCACCATGGCACTGCGCCGCGAGACACTGGCGCGGATCGGCGGATTTCAGGCCGTGGCGAATCATCTGGCAGATGACAACGTGCTTGGTCGACTGGTGCAGGGCCTGGGTCTGAAGGTCGCACTCGCCGATACCATCCCCACGACCACCGTCGCGGAGACCAGCCTGGCGGCCCTCTGGCGGCACGAACTCCGCTGGGCCCGGACCATCCGCGCACTGGAGCCAGCCGCCTTCGCCGCCTCCATCCTGCAGTACCCCATCGCCTGGGCTGCCCTGGCGATCCTGCTGGCCGGCGTCGCCCCATGGTCGCTGGCCTGGTTCGCGCTGGCCTGGGTGGTGCGTGCAGCCCTGGCCCGCGGCGTCGACCGGGCGCTTGGTCTTGCCAACCGCTCGCCGCTCTGGCTTCTGCCGGTGCGCGAGCTTATGTCCGTGGCCGTCGTGGCCGCGAGTTTCCTGGGCAGTCGTGTCGACTGGCGGGGCCACACCATGCGTGCGGAGGGATTCGACCCGCGATGATGAAGACGCTGTTCCTGCACCCGCCCTCGTTCGACGGGTTCGACGGCGGCGCCGGCTCGCGCTACCAGGCGCGCCGCGAGATCCGCAGCTTCTGGTATCCGACCTGGCTGGCGCAACCGGCTGCGCTGGTGCCGGGCAGCAAGCTGATCGATGCGCCGCCGGCACGCATTGGCCTCGACGCGGTGACTGCGCAGGCGGGCGACTATGAACTGTGCGTCGTCCACACCTCCACGCCGTCGTTCGCCTCCGACGTCAAGGTTGCCGCGGCGCTGAAGCAGGCGAACCCGGCGCTTAAGATCGGCTTCGTTGGAGCCAAAGTGGCGGTTCAGCCGGAAGAGAGCCTGCGCCAGGGCGAGCCGATCGACTTCGTCGCGCGCAACGAATTCGACTTCACCGTGAAGGAGATCGCCGAGGGTCGCGACTGGGGCTCGGTAGACGGTATCTCGTATCGCGATGCCGCAGGCAGGATCGTGCACAACCAGGATCGCGCGATCCTGGAGGACATGGACCAGCTGCCTTTCGTCACCGAAGTCTACCAGCGCGACCTGCGCATCGAGGACTACTTCATCGGCTATCTGCTGCACCCGTACGTGTCGCTGTACACCGGCCGCGGCTGCAAATCGCGCTGCACCTTCTGCCTGTGGCCGCAGACCGTGGGTGGGCATCGCTACCGGGTGCGCTCCCCCGGGCACGTGGCCGAGGAGATCGCGCTGGCGCAGCGCTATTTCCCGCAGGTGCGGGAGTTCTTCTTCGACGACGACACCTTTACCGACAATTTGCCGCGTGCCGAAGCGATCGCGAAGGAGCTGGGAAGGCTGGGCGTCACCTGGTCGTGCAACGCCAAGGCCAATGTGCCGCGCGACACGCTGAAGGTGCTGAAGGACAACGGGCTGCGCCTGCTCTTGGTAGGCTACGAAAGCGGTAACCAGCAGATCCTGCACAACATCAAGAAGGGCATGCGCATCGAGGTTGCCGAGCGCTTCACCCGCGACTGCCACGACCTCGGCATCAAGATCCACGGCACCTTCATCCTGGGTCTGCCCGGCGAGACGCAGCAGACCATTGAGGAGACCATCCGCTTCGCCACGAGAATCAACCCGCACACCATCCAGGTGTCGCTCGCCGCGCCATATCCCGGCACCTTCCTCTATCGCCAGGCGGTGGAGAATGGCTGGCTCGACGCCGAGCATGCCGAACTGGTCGACGAGCACGGCGTGCAGATCGCCCCGCTGTCGTACGAGCACCTGTCGCACACCGAAATCTTCGACAACGTCGAGACGTTCTATAAGCGCTTCTACTTTCGTGCGCCGAAGATCGCCTCGATCGTCGGCGAGATGGTCCGCAGCCCGCAGATGATGAAGCGCCGGCTGCGCGAGGGCGTGGAGTTCTTCCAGTTCCTACGCGAGCGGCACCGGGCGGCGTAGGCGCCCGCTGAACACCTGGCCAGGATCGCACGTCATGCAGTCGCGCGGATGTCTCATTGAACGTCCAGTGAGACTCTATCTGCCTTAGCAAGAATTTCCCATCTCATCAACGTCTCATTGCATCTATTTCTGTAACTCCGCGTCAGTAGCCGAGACAATTTGGCCCGCTTCGTTGCCAGCAGGTTATGCAACGAAGCTATTTAGTGAGTTAGATTCTCAAACTCAATAGGGCGGCCTAACTAACTGTCCGAGGACGGCGCCGCCGAGTCGTCTGCGCGTGCGCGGGCACGATCCACAGGCGGTGGCGCACTTCGTCAATCGCCTGGTGCTCTGCATGCTCGCCGCCGATGTCGGGCTGCTGCCGGCCGGGCTGGGCGGCACCGGGCGGAGTTACCTTCGCGCGACTACCGCGGGATTTCCGGCGCAGACCTGTGAAGCGATCCACAGTTAGGCCCGATCGGCGGCCATAGATCCTCCCCCAAGAGGACTTGGGGGAAAACACATGATCTCGTGGAAAGTGCTGATGATCGCGTGTGCAATCGGGGTGCCGGGCGCAGGCGCCGCCGCGCAGTCCGTCACTGACCTGCCTCGTGCAAAGATCTGCGCGCGCAGATCGACCATCGCGGTAGCAGGCCATGATGTCGGAACGACTGTCATCCGGATGAGCAACGACGGCGGCTGGTGCTGGCTGGATCTGTTCGCGGTTTATGCCAGCATGCAATACGTGCCAACATTCCGCGTAACGCAGGCTCCTGCCCACGGCGAGCTGCTCATGGGCGCGCTGGAGAAGCGGGCGCGCGTGGCCTACCGACCGGCGAAAGATTTCGAGGGCGAAGACACTTACGTCTTGGTGGGCACGTTGACCAACGCAGAACGGGTGGTGACGATCACGGTCACTCGCTGAACGGCGCGGGATTCCTGGAACGGTCCCGGAAGGGGACCGATAGCTGCATCGTGTGGCAGACTCGCAGCGTGTGCATAAGATGATGCGCCATGTTCGCGATAGGCTGCCTGATCCCCTTCGCACTGCTGGCAGTCGGTGCGGTCGCCGGCGGCGTTCTGGGCGGCGCCACCGGCGGCCTCTGGGGTGGCGGCGCGGGTTTCGTCATCGGCCTCGTCGCCATGCTCGTCATTCTCGGCGTGTTCGAACGCGCGAAGGGCGACCTGCCGGAATAGCGGCCTTTGGTCTAGCATCGCCGCCAGTACTCCGGAGGGAACCGATGAACGACGCCCCGACCATGACAGAAGCCCCGCCGCTCGACGGCAAGGCGATCGCTGAACTTTCCGAACAGCTCAATCAGTTGCTGCGCCTGCGCACCTTCCCGATCGGCATGAAGCTGTTCGAGGACCTCGATACGATGGCCAACGTGCCCGGCCTCCGCCGGCCGACCAAAGGCAAGACTTTCTCCACCTGCCAGCTTGTCACCCAGGCGCGCATGGCCGGCTTCACGCTGGGCATCACCACCGAGAACATCCCTTCGTTCTCCTCCTGCTCCAGCGTCATTGGGCTCGACGCACCAGGCGAGATCTACACCTCGGGCCGCAAGATGGAGGGCGTGTGGTTCGAGAACCGCGAAGCCGCCGCGGCGCACCAGGCCGGCATGTCGCGCGTGCCGCCCGGACGCTACAACGGCCTGGTGGTGTCGCCGCTGCGCACCGCGCGGCTCGATCCGCCGGACGTCTGCCTGTTCTACGGCAATCCTGCGCAGATGATCCTGTTCATCAATGGCCTGCAGTGGCGCAGCTACAAACGCTACGACTTCTCCATCACCGGCGAGAGCGCCTGCGCCGATAGCTGGGGCCACGCGCTGAAGACCCGCGAGGTGTCGCTGTCGATCCCGTGCTATGCCGAGCGTCGCTACGGTGGTGTCGCGGATGACGAGATGCTGATGGCCTGCCCGCCCGCGGATCTGCAGCGCGCGGTGACCGGACTCCAGGGACTGTCGAAAGCCGGCTTGCGCTACCCGATCATGCCGTTCGGACCGCAGGCCGAACCGGCCGAAGGCATGGCGAAGAGCTACGCCGGCAAGAGCTGAACGGGTCACCCCGCACCGGTCAACGCCCGCTTCCCAGCACGTCGCGCAAGCCCACCCGGCGGTGCCCCGCCCGGCCCACCATCGTCTGCGCCGCGGCCAGCGCATCCAGCACCGCCTCCTGCGTCGCTTCCGCGGCGGCCTGGAACAGCCGGTCGACGCGGGCTTCCGCCAGGATGCGGTGCTCGATCAGGTCCTGGTCGGCATCGTGCGGAACGCGGTTGGCGGTGGTGAATCCCAGCGCGATATCGCCGCTGCCGTTGCCCCAGAACGCGCCACACCACGCCAGCCCCACGCCGGCGCGTCGCGCCACGCGGCCAAGCTGTCGATGATCCAGCGGCACGTCGGTCGCCAGCACGATGATGCAGGAGCCCGCCTCCGGTGTCGGCGCGGCCGAAGGATCGATCCGTCGTCCATCGGGCAGGCGCAGATCGCCGGCGCGGCCGAAATTCGCCAGCACCAGCACACCGAGGTGATACCCGTCGCCATCGAGCCTCACCCGGCGCGAGGCGCTGCCGATGCCACCCTTGAACCCGAAGCAGCTCATGCCGGTGCCTGCGCCCACCGCGCCGACTGCGAAGTCTGGCTCCGCCGCATCGATCGCCGCGACGGCGTGCGCCTCGGTGATAGCAATCGCCTGGATATCGTTCAGGTATCCGTCGTTGCATTCCAGCACGATCGGATTAATCGTCGAGGTCTGCCGGCCGATCTCCGGATCGGCGGCGATCGCCCGCCGGATCAGTGCATCGGCGCAGGTGCCCACAGCGAAGGTGTTGGTGAGCAGGATCGGCGTCTCCAGCGTGCCGAATTCGTTCACCTGCCCGAGGCCGGTGCTCTTGCCGAAGCCGTTCAGCACGCAGGCGGCGGCCACCGGCTTATCGCGGAACAGGTTGTCGTCATGCGGCAACACCGCCGTGACGCCAGTGCGTAAGTCGCCTTCGATCAATGTCGTGTGGCCGATGGTCACGCCGGGCACATCGGCAATGCTGTTGCGGCCGCCAGGAGGGAGCGAACCGCAGGCCAGCCCGAGGTCGCGTGCACGCACCTGAGGCGTCATCGTGGCCTCGGCACCAGGTCGATCTCGTAGATGCCCGGCCAGCACTTGCCGGTGACCAGCAGCCGGCCGGTCGCCGCATTGTAGGCAATGCCATTGTTCACGAATGGATCTTGCAGAACCTTCGGATCCGGATTGAGGCCGGCGAGGTCGATCCATCCGATAATTCGTCCGGTATCCGGTGCAATGATCGCGATGACGTTGGTCTCCCAGATGTTGGCGTACAGCTTGCCATCCACGTACTCGAGCTCGTTCAGAAATCCTACCGGCCCGACATCGTCGGATACGAAGATGCTGTGGTCGATGTTCAGCGTCTTCGGATCGAGGAACATGATCGCGGACGAGCCGTCGCTCATCAGCAGGTGTTTGCCGTCCGTGGTCAGGCCCCAGCCCTGGGTGGGGAATCGAAACGTACCGGTCTGTTTGAAGCTGACGCGATCGTAGGTGAACCCGGTATTGGAGATGTAGGTGAGCTGGTAAATCGTATCGTTGAGCAGCGTGACGCCTTCGCCGAAGTAGCTTTTGTCGAGCCGCACTTCGTGCATCACCTGTCCGGTCGCCAGATCGTATTGCCGCAACCGGGATTCACCGTAGAGACCAGTGCCTTCGTAGACGATGCCGTCCCGTACCGTCAGGCCCTCGGTGAACGCGCTGATGTCATGCGGATAGGTCTGCATGAGCTTGAACCCGTAGACCGGGATCGTGCTCTGATCGAGCGCCCGCTTTCGGTCGAGCTGGGCTCGCTCGACGACGTCGAGCGTCGGACGCTGTGCGTGCGCGGCGGGCGCCAAGGTCGCAAGCGACAGCAGCGCCGCGCCGATTGCGCCCAGCATTTTGCCTGTCATCGTCGTTCCCCCAATGTCGCGGTGGCTTGGTCGGTAATCGGATGCGCTGTCTAGCCGACACCGCGAAATCGGCCTAATTCCCACCAGCGATCCGACGGGAGGCACACATGCGCGACATCGGCCATTTCATCGCCGGCAAGCCGGTAGCCGGCACCAGCGGCAGGTTCGGCGATGTGTTCAATCCTGCCGCGGGCGAGGTCACCGGCCGCGTGGCGCTTGCCGACGCAGCCGAAGTGAGCAAGGCAGTCGCGGCCGCGACCGCCGCCTGGCCAGCCTGGGCCGCCACGCCACCGCTGCGCCGTGCGCGGGTAATGTTCAAGCTGAAGGAACTGCTGGAGCGCGACCGTAAGGAGATCTCGGCGATCATCACCGCGGAGCATGGCAAGGTGCTGTCGGACGCCGATGGCGAGGTGCAGCGCGGCCTCGAGGTGGTCGAGTTCGCCTGCGGCATCCCGCATCTGCTGAAGGGGGAGTTCACCGAAGCGGTGGGCACCGGCATCGACGCCTGGTCGATCCGCCAGCCGCTGGGTGTGGTCGCCGGCATCACGCCATTCAACTTTCCGCTGATGGTGCCGCTGTGGATGATCCCGGTGGCGCTCGCCTGTGGCAACTGCTTCATCCTGAAGCCGTCGGAGAAAGACCCGTCGGCGTCGCTGAAGCTCGCCGCGCTGCTGGCCGAGGCCGGCGTGCCGGACGGCGTGTTCCAGGTGGTGCAGGGCGCGCGCGAGGCGGTCGAGGCGATCCTGGCGCACCCCGACATCGCCGCGGTCAGTTTCGTTGGCTCTACCGCGATCGCCGAGACGATCTATCGAGGCGGCACCTCGCACGGTAAGCGCGTGCAGGCGCTGGGCGGCGCGAAGAACCACCTCGTGGTGATGCCCGACGCCGATATCGACGATGCGGTCGACGCGCTGATGGGCTCGGCGTACGGCGCGGCCGGCGAGCGCTGCATGGCGGTGTCGGTCGCCGTCGCTGTGGGGTCGGCCGGGGATCGGCTGGTGCAGAAGCTGGAGCCGCGGGTGCGCGCGCTGAAGATCGGCCCGGGCATTGATCCCGACGCCGAGATGGGCCCGCTGGTGACGCGCGAGCACCGCGAGAAGGTGAAGGGCTATATCGATCTCGGCGTGAAGGAAGGTGCGAAGCTGGTGGTCGATGGCCGCGGCCTGTCACTCCAGGGCTATGAGAACGGCTACTTCCTGGGCGGCTCGCTGTTCGACAACGTCAACACCGACATGCGTATCTACAAGGACGAGATCTTCGGGCCGGTGCTGGGCGTGGTGCGCACGCCCGACATGGCGGGCGCGGTGCAGATGGTGAACGCGCATGAATACGGCAACGGCGTCGCGATCTTCACCTCGGACGGCGGTGCCGCACGCGACTTCGCTGCCGGCATCAACATCGGCATGGTGGGGGTGAACGTGCCGATCCCGGTGCCGATGGCGTTCCACTCATTCGGCGGCTGGAAGCACTCGCTGTTCGGCGACCATCACATCTACGGGCCGGAGGGCGTGCGGTTTTACACGCGGTATAAGGCGATCACCCAGCGCTGGCCCACCGGCGCGCGGCGCGGCGCGGAGTATGTGATGCCGACCCTGGGGCGGTAGCGTTAACACTGCGCTCCGGTAGAGAACGCCGCCGCTCGGGCGGATTTCCGACGGCGCTCAGTCGTGTGGTGTGGATGGGCCGAGGCATTTTCGCCCAGGCCTACGGCGGGGTACATCGCTGCCAAGTCTCTTATATTACGTATTGGGCGTAGGATGCGGCTATTTCTTTGTTTCGGATCACTACGACATTCTCCGCATTCCGCTGTGCGTTGGTGGAGAAGTTGAAGCTGCCGGTGACCACGGCGTCATCGATGACGGCGAATTTATTGTGCATGAAGTTGTGCAGACCCGAAGCCTTGTAGGGCAGCGAATCCTTGCGGTGCAGGAACTGCGCGATTTGCTCGAACTGTTCCGCCTTGGCCGAAGAGGCTGCGCTGCGCCGTTGCGCCGTCGCATTGCTCTCCTTCTGATGGCCCGACCGGGACCACTCTTTCAAGATCATCTCCATCTCCGGCCCGTCGAAAATACCGCCGAACTCGCCGACGCGGTGCATGCGGTCGAGGATCGCGCCCATGATCGGCCCAGACAAGCGCAGGCTCGACTTCGCGTTGCCGATGAAGTCCGCGAAGTGCGTGCCGACGGTAACAGCCTGGTGCAGTTGATCGGCGCTGAATGCCCGCTCGCCTGTTACGCCTCCCTCCTGGATCAGGAACATTGCGCCGATCGCGTCATTCGCGAAGCTGGCCGACTTCACCGACATCGTGCGTTTCTCGCCTGTTGCGATAACGAGATTCGCGTTGCCGCGACCGAAACGGACAAGCAGAAAGTCGCCTGGCATGAAAAGGTCATATTGCGGAGTGATGAACGTTGCGATGCATCAGAATATGCAGCCTATGCTGCGCGGCACAGCCGCAAGCGCGATCTCATGCGGCTGCTTAATTGATCGCTATCCACGCCCCTGCCCGGCCGCACGGCGCAGCCGCGGCTTCGCCACCCTTGCTGTCGTGTCCAGCACGGCATGCAGCGCCGCCACCGTCTCGGGCGACAACCGGTGAATGCTACGCGCCAGACGATTGGCGAGTGCGGTCTGCTCCGGTGTCAGCCCTGCCGTGTTCACCGTCACCCGCGGGTGCGACAGGCGTGCCAGCCGCGCCAGTTCCTCGGCATCGTCCCAGATCAGGCCGAAGAACTCATTGACCTGGTGCACGAGCCCGGGGCTCGGCGCCCCGCGTCGGCCGTGTTCCAGGGCGGAGAGATAGGCCGCGGACACCTGCAGCTCACCGGCGAGCAACCGCAGCGTCACCCCACGCTCGGCCCGCAGCGCACGCAGCCGGGCACCGAACGGGGTCACCTCACCCGCCGCAGCAGCAATCGCACCGCGCCCGGGTTTGCGGCATGGGGATGGACGGCGCCCAGAACCACGCCGCGCAGTTCCGGCAGGTTGAGCCATAGTGGCAGTTCGCGCCGCAGCACGCCGCCCTGGCCGGTCACGACCTCGACGCAGCGCACTCCCTCGGCCTGCGCGGCGCGCAGGAACGTCGCCATCGCGAGGAACGCGCGCTGCGCCGTGTGACCGTGCAGGTCGAGCGTGCGCGATGCCGCCAATCGACCGCTGCGGAAGCGGTGCCATGTCCCGTTGTCGACGCCGCCAGGATGACTGCCGATCGACAGCGGCGCCAGCGGTGCATGCCCGACGCGGGCCGCCGCCATCGGACGTGGCCGGGCCAAGGGCACATCGGCCGGAGCCGACGGTGGCGCCAACGGCTGCCGGCCAGGCAACGGCGCGACACGGCTGGCATAGCTTGCCCACAGCGCACGATCGGCTTCGGTCAGGCGTGAGCGGCGCGGCGATTCCATCGATCCAGACAGAGCAGCACCGCACTCGCCAAGGCAAGCGCTGCCAGAGTGCAATAGCCCGGCGCATAGCCGCCGGACGCCGCCACCGAGATCCCGAAGCACGGCGGGATCAGCAGCACGCCGGCGAACATCACGGCGGTGCCCAGGCCGGTGGCTTCGGTGCGCCGTGTGCCACCGAGATGCGCGTATTCGGCGTAGGCGACGCCGGTGTAGCCGCCGGCTGTGCAGCCGGCGAGGCCGACAACAGCCAGCACCAGCGCCCGGCTCCAGTGCGGTCCGAATGCGCCCGCAGCTACAGCTGCGGCGGCCATGCCGAAACCGTGCAGCGCGAGTGTCTGGCCAGGCGTGATCCAGCGATCCGCGATCCAGCCCCAGATTGGCCGCGAGACGGCGCCGGTGATCTGATACAGCGCCAGCGCGCGTCCGGCCGCCACGAGATCGAAGCCCGCGACCCGCGTCAGGTGGGTCGTCATGAAGGCGACAAAGCAGAGCTGCATCCCGGAGTAGATGAAGCTCGCTACCGACAGCTTCAGCATCCGGCTCTGCCGCAGCAGCGCGAACGGCGCCACCAAAGCGCGGCCGAACAGCCGCCGTGTCGGCTGCACATCCGCATCCCAGCGCCGGCGCGGCAGCTGGAGCAACGCGGTCAGCAGGATGACGGCGGGCAGTTCGGCCAGCAGCGCTACACGCCAGCCGACCCGCAGGACGAGAGGCGGCAGCAGCAGCGAGCCCAGCACGCCGCCCAGCGGCACGCCGATCTGGCGCAGCGACATCACCATATTGAACACGCGCGCTGGCGTGTGCGGCACCAGGAGGTGCGTCGATGCAGGTGCGGCGGCGCCATAGCCAAGCCCCAGGACCACCGCGGCGATTGCCAGCCATGCAACGCTACCGCCGGACGCGAGCAGCAGCATCGCCGCGGTCGCCACCAGCACACCCTGGAGTGCGCGCACACCGCCATAGCGCAAGATGAAGCCGGGCGAGAGCAAGGCGGAAACGATCCCCACGCCATAGGCCGCCGCGACGAACATGCCGACCAGTTCGCCGCGCACGTGGAGAGCCGCAGCCACGGCTGGCGCGATCGCCGGCACCGAGAACAGCGCCATGGTCGCCAGCGTCTGCGCGGCGAGCGAGGCGATCAGCGGCCAGATCGGCATCACTGCGGCGCGCTGTCCTCCACCAGCACGACGTGGAGACGCCGTGGGCCGTGCGCGCCAAGTTCCAGCGTCTGCTCGATGTCCGCCGAGCGCGATGGGCCAGTGACCAGCATGACTGACCGCGGCATCCCGCCTGTCTCGCCGCGCAGCAGGTCCCATGCAGCCTCGTACGCCCCAACCAGGCGCGAGGCGCGCAGCAGCACGATTTCCGTCTCGGCCAGCAGGTTCAGTGTGGTCGGGCGCTCCGGTGCCGATGGCAGCATCAGCGTGCCGGTCTCGGCAATGCCGGCAAAGGCGTGCTGCAGGCTCACCATGTCGGAAGCCTCGGCGTGCCCCTC
The DNA here is from genome assembly GCA_035701785.1 of Acetobacteraceae bacterium. GTDB lineage: Bacteria > Pseudomonadota > Alphaproteobacteria > Acetobacterales > Acetobacteraceae > JAMXLO01. The sequence goes on from DASSRN010000506.1 coordinate 17,016, forward strand.
GCGCAAGCGTAACAGCGGACGCGTTGCCCACGGAATTGCGCGCAGTTCCGGATGCGGCGCCATCACGAATTCCGTCGGCAGGTTCTGTGCGGCAAGGTAGGCGGCGACGGCCTCGGGCACCGCGTCGAGATCGGGCACGCGCGCGACGGTGCCGAACTCCTTTTCTACATTGGCGACGAACAGCGCCACCTGTTCCGCATGCGGCAGTCGCGATCGCGCCGGGATCAGCTGGCGCGGATGCTGCGCCAGCCGGCCGCGCAGCATCGCCGCCTGGTCCTCGGGCAGCGGGCCACGGCGGAGACCGCGGCGGATCGCCGCCAGCATCGCCTCCCTGCTCACCTTACACGGCCGGCGCGCTGCTCGCGGGCGTAGCGGACAAAGAACGTGTCGCCTTCGGGCGCCGGCAGATCGCGCCCTGCGGTCCAGCCGGAGGCAAACGGCAGCCAGCGGAAACTGCCGCGACGCCGCCCCAGCCGGCCCAGCGTCCAGGCCACCGCGCGTGTGGCGAGGCGATAGAGTGCGGGCCGGCGGGCGACAAACGCCCAGAGTGCCAGGTTGCTACGCACCACCGACGGCGTCAGGTGACGCTCGAACTCGCGCTCGCGCCAATGGCGCATCAGCTTGGGCAACGGAATCCGCACCGGGCACACGCTTTCGCACTTGCCGCAGAACGTCGAAGCGTTCGGCAAATGGCCTGCTTCATTCACGCCGATCAGCGATGGCGTCAGCACGCTGCCCATCGGGCCGGGATAGACCCAGCCATAGGCGTGGCCGCCCACCGCGCCGTACACCGGGCAGTGGTTCAGGCACGCAGCACAGCGGATGCAGCGCAGCATCTCCTGGAAATCCGTGCCCAGCATCGCTGACCTGCCGTTGTCCACCAGCACGACGTGGTACTCGTCGGGTCCGTCCAGGTCGCCCGGACGACGGGCGCCGGTGGAGAACGTCGTATAGACGGAAAAGTCCTGCCCGGTGGCGGAGCGCGCCAGCACCCGCAGCAGGCTGGTGCAGTCCTCGATCGTCGGCACCATCTTCTCGATGCTGGCCAGCACGATGTGCACGCGCGGCAGGGTCTGCGTCAGGTCGCCGTTGCCTTCGTTGGTGACGATGACGCTGCTGCCGGTCTCGGCCACCAGGAAGTTGGCACCCGTGATGCCGACATCGGCGGCCAGGAACTTCTCGCGCAGCTTCGCTCGCGCCTCGGTCAGCAGGTCCCGGCGCTCGCGAAACACGCGGTCGACCGGCAGGTCGGTATGCGAGCGGCGGAAGCTCTCTTCCCAGTCCTCCTTGTTCAGATGGAAGGCGGGCGCGATGATGTGGCTGGGCACCTCATGGCGCAGCTGGACGATGTATTCGCCGAGGTCGGTCTCGACCGGGGTGATGCTGTGGCGCTCGAGATGCTCGTTGATGCCCAGCTCCTCGCTGATCATCGACTTGCCCTTGGTGACGGTGCGCGCATCCACGGACCGGCAGATCGCCAGCACCGCGTCGCGCGCCTCATCGGCTGTGGCGCACCAGTGCACCTTGCCGCCGGCGGCGATCACCTTCGACTCCCATTCTTCCAGATAGAAGTCGAGATGCGCCAGCGTGTGGTTTTTGATGTCACGCGCGGTGTCGCGCAGCCGCTCGAACTCGGGCAGCGCATCCGCCGCGGCAGCACGGCGCGCGACGAAGCTTGGCCCGCTGCGCGCCAGTGCCTTCTGCAGACCCGCATCGCCCAGCGCGCGGCGTGCGTTCTCCTTGAAGGCGGACGAGGTGGCGAATTGCACCCTGGCGTTATGCGCCGCTCTTCGGCGCCACCCCATTCTGCTTGAACCACGCGAGCATGCGGTTCCAGCCGTCTTTCGCGTCCGCCTCGCGGTAGCTGGGCCGGTAGTCGGCGTGGAAGCCGTGCGGCGCGTCGGGATAGACGTGTAGCTCGACCGTCTTGCCCGCGGCCTTCGCCTTGGCCACCGCTTCCTCGACGTCAGACACCTTGATGCTCTGGTCCTGGCCGCCATACAGGCAGAGCAGCGGGCAATCCAGCTTGTCGGCGATGTCGATCGCGGTGAGCGGCTGGATCGGGCTGGGGGTGCCCTTGATCGGGCCGTACCAGGCAACCGCCGCCTTCAGCTTGGGATTATGTGCGGCGTACAGCCAGGTGTTGCGGCCGCCGCGACAGAAGCCGGTCTCGGCGATCGCAGTGGCGCTGCCCCCGTTCTTTGCCGCCCAGGCCAGCGTCGCATCGAGGTCGCTGTACACTTCATCGTCCGGCTTCTTGCTGATCACGTCGCGGAAGATCGTCTGCGTGTCGGTGATCTTCGAGAGGTCGGCGATGCGCGCGTAGATCTCGGGCGCGACTGCCATGTAGCCCAGCTTGGCGAAGCGGCGGCACGTGTCCTTGATGTATTCGTGGACGCCGAAGATCTCCTCGTTCACCAGCACCACCGGGAAGTCCGTTCCCTTGGCGGGCTTGGCGAAGTAGGCAGGGATGTGGCCGTCCTTCACCGGGATCTGCGCCTCCCCAGCGTCAAGCCCCGCGGTATCGGTCTGGATCGCCTGCGCCTCGACCCGCTGGGTGGCGAGCGTGAAGCCGCTGATCAGGCTGGTCATCACAAAGCCGCGGCGCGCAACAGGATAGCGCCGCAGCCCAATGGTCTCAGAAAAGTCGTTCATTGGCTGCTCCCTAAAACCATGGCCCGCGCAGAGTTGGGCAGATTCTGCCGTTCCGCAATGGGCGGGGCTAGTGTGACGAGAACCGGGCTTCGTGCGGGAAGATCAGGGGTGCTGGGCTTCAAGCCCTCTAATGGTGCTTGTCGTTGACTGGCCGGCCCCGGCGCCAAGCCACCAATACTGGGCTCAGAACCCTTTTCGAGCTCTACCGCCTGCTCCCCCCAACCCCTGCAAATCTGGTTGGCGCGCCAATGCTGCGTCCTCCGGAAATTCGTAGAGTTTTTCGAGCCGGCGATCCAGCAATCCTAATTCGACTTGTAATACAGGTTGACGCGCCGTCGGCAGTGTTTCGATAAGGTTCTCGATCATTGCCCTGAGGCGCCTGACCACCTGAAAGTTGCCAGCGCCATAGAGGCGTATCTCACTAAAAGTTAGTTCGACGAAATCCTCCCAATTGGGCGTACGAAAAGTCATTCTGGGCATTCCTTCGGAGTCACGCAGCACATCGTCGTGCAGATGGCGTGCGCCAACGTGGCGAAGCAGTCGGTGAAGCTGATCGATGGCCAGAACGGCGGTTGTCGGGTCGTTGATCGCTGGCGACAAAGCCTTGATGGCAATATCGACGATCACGCGTATCGCGAACGTGGAGTCCTGCTCGATAGTGCGTTCTGGTCCGAAGGCCACCTGCGCGCGAAGCTTGCTGTCATCGATCGTGGCTGCGTTGCCGTGCAGGCGAAATAAGGGCTCGCCTGACGTCACGAAATCACCAATTCGAGGGACCAATTCGACGAAGCCATCTGCGCGTTGTGCAATGACAACAAGCGCTTTCAGGTTGACGGCCAGCACGATCGCGGATCGACCCGAGTGGTTAATGGTGCGCGCAGTCGAGTTCATCGGTAGCTTTGCCGGAGCACTCGGAGGCGTTCTGAACCGTTCAGGATAAACTGTGTTGACAACTTTGATCCCGTCTTCGCCAACGCTCCAGACGATACGGACCGGCCGGAGCAACCGAGCTGTGTAGTCGATCAGGAAGAAGAATGCAGCGATTGATGCGATGCCTAGTATCCACACGATGGTGACGGCGAATGTTGGCACTTCTGTATCGAACCGTGCTCCCGTACCGACAGCGAACATCATGGTGAAGGTGAATAGCCCTACCATAGATCGGATGACGTTGTTACGCAGCAGCGTCGTGGCGATCAGCCGGGGCGTAAGTTGGCCGCTGGCGACCTGGATAACAATAAGAAGCGATCCGAATGTAAAGACGATGAAGGCCGTCGTTAAAGCCTCCACCGTGTTCAACGCCTCTGCGGCGCCGCTGACGGTCGTGCCGAACCAGGGTATCCAATCCAGCGACCCGTGGAGCAAGAATACCAAGCGGATAACCACGTTCTCCAGCAACAGAGCGAGCAGCGGGACCACCCAAAGGGCAGAAGTAATGTAGGTCCTGGCGACGTACCAGCGGTTCCAATTCATTTGCGGCCCTGACCTTCCCGTTCCAGCACAGCAACCATAGCCGGGTCTCGGGCGGTGCGGGAGTGACGCGGAAGCTGGCGCGACGATGCCGGCCTTTCGCAATCAGGGAGCGTGACTTTGGCTGCGCTCGGGCCGGGCAGAAGCTCTACGGCACCTTTTCACCGAACAACTCTGCGACGGGCAGGCCTCGGCACGGCCTCGACCGTTGAAGGCCGATGGCGCGCCTCTCGGCGCGAAGCAGGAACCGCGCTTTCGCTATTGTGCCTGAAGGTCGCTCCGCTGAGCCATCCCCACGGCTGGCATCACGCGCGGGACTGCATGACCCAGCTTCTGCTCGACTGCGCCCTGGCTCGAACTCGCGTGCCGGTCCGTGCGGCGTTCGACGCGCGCGCATCAGTTCGACTATCGGTGGCGGAACTCATGCGGGTCCGCGGTTTCGGGACTACGCAAGTATTCGCTACCTGAAGACTGCGGGTCAGGGCCGCCCGGCTTGCTCTTCCCTCATACCGGTGCGACAAGGCGCGCCTAACTCGCGGATAGTTCAACTCAGCGGAACCAGCCGGCGCGCGGAGGTGCAAGCATGCCAGATCTCGAGATCGTTTGGACAAAGGTCGATGAAGCTCCCGCGCTCGCGACATTCTCCCTTTTGCCGATCGTCGAAGCCTTCGTCGGCACCGCCGGCGTAAAGATGAAGCTGAAGGACATTTCGCTGACCGGTCGCATACTCGCCAACTTCCCCGAGAAGCTGACGCCGGCGCAACGGATCAACGACGAACTCGCCGAACTTGGCCAGCTCGCGATGCGGCCTGAGGCCAACATCATCAAGCTGCCGAACATCTCCGCCTCGGTCCCGCAGCTCAAGGCCGCCATCAAGGAGCTTCAGGACAAAGGCTACAAGGTACCGGACTATCCGGACAATGCCACGACCGACGCCGAGAAGGACATCCGCTCGCGCTACGCCCGCGTCCTCGGCAGCGCCGTCAACCCGGTGCTGCGCGAGGGCAATTCCGATCGCCGCGCCGCTGGCGCCGTGAAGCAGTACGCGCGCGACAATCCACACAGGATGGGCGCCTGGAGCGCGGACTCCAAGTCGCATGTGGCGTACATGTCGGATGGCGATTTCTACGGGTCCGAAGTGTCCACCACCGCTGCGGCGCCAACCAATGTCCGCATCGAACTGGTTGGCACGGACGGCGCCGTCACGGTGCTGAAGGAAAAGACGCCGCTGCTGGCCGGCGAGATCATCGACGCGGCTGTCATGAGCCGCAAGGCGTTGCGCGCATTTCTGGCCGAGCAGATCGAGGCGGCGAAGCGGGACGGTGTGTTGTTCTCGCTGCACCTGAAGGCGACCATGATGAAGGTCTCCGACCCCATCCTGTTC
>DASSRN010000507.1:0-10990 GCA_035701785.1 Acetobacteraceae bacterium
CGAGGCGGCGCCGGAGGCGGTGGTGGTGCATGCCTCGACCCGGCAGTTCTACGGCCGGGTACAGAGGCTGCCGGTGGACGAGAACCAGCCGGTGGCGCCGCCCGACGCCAACGGCGTATCGAAGTTCGCCGGCGAGCAGTACTGGATGCTGGAGCACCGGGTCCGCGGGCGTCCGGTGGTCTCGCTGCGGCTGACCAACTGCTACGGCCCGCGGCTGCGCATCCGCGACGCGCGGCAAACCTTCCTTGGCATCTGGATCCGCTGCGTGCTGGAAGGGCGCCCCTTCGAGGTCTGGGGCGGCGACCAGCTGCGAGATCTGACCTACGTGGACGATGTGACCGAGGCGTTCTTGCGCGCCGCAGACACGCCGGCGTGCTACGGGCGCATCTTCAACTTAGGTGGCCCGCCGCCGGCATCCCTGCACGACATCGCCGAACTGCTGGTGCGGCTGGCCGGCCCTCCGGCACACTATACGACGCGCGAGTTCCCGGCCGACCGCGTGCGCATCGATATCGGCAGCTACCACGCAGACGACCGCGCCTTCCGGGCTGCCAGTGGCTGGGAGCCGCGCGTGTCGCTGGAGGAGGGCATCCGCCGTTCGCTGGACTGGTTCCGGCCGCGCCTCGCCGAATACCTGTAGCCCCGCAGAGTTGTGCCCGTGCGCTGTTCCCTGCTAGGCGGGCGCCCAGGGGTGACGACATGCAGGACAAGGTCGACGTTCTGATCATTGGCTCGGGTGCGTCGGGCGCAGCAGTCGCATGGAGCCTTGCCGAGACGAAGATGCGCATCCTCTGCCTCGAACAGGGCGACTGGATGAAGCAGTCGGATTATCCGACCAACGGCAAGGACTACGAGGCGCGGCTGTTCAGCGACTACGCGACCAGCCCCAACATCCGCCGGCGACCCAGCGACTATCCGATCAACGACGACAACTCGCCGATCAAGGTGGTGAACTTCAACGCCGTCGGCGGGTCGACGGTGATGTACACGGCGCACTACCCGCGCCTGCACCCATCGGACTTCCGTGTCCGCTCGTTGGATGGCGTGGCCGATGACTGGCCGGTCGACTACGCGACGCTGGAGCCCTTCTTCGCCGAGAACGATCGCATGACGGGGGTCTCGGGTCTCGCCGGCGATCCTGCTTATCCGGCACACCAGCCGCCGATGCCGCCTTTGCCGCTGGGCAGGTCAGGGGCGAAGATCGCGCAGACGATGAACCAATTGGGCTGGCACTGGTGGCCGTCGGATTCGGCGATCGCCACGACCGAGTACGACGGCCGCGCGCCTTGCATCAACCTCGGTCATTGTACCCCGGCCTGCGCACAGGGTGCGAAGGCCAGCACCGACATCACCTACTGGCCGCATGCGATCCGCGCCGGCGTCGAACTGCGCACCAACTGTCGCGTGCGCGAGATCGTCGCTGGTGCAGACGGCATGGCGACTGGCGCGGTGTACTACGACGCCGATGGCGTTGAGCAGTTCCAACCGGCGGAGGTGGTCGTCCTGGCGTGCAACGGCGTCGGCACGCCGCGGCTGCTGCTGAATTCCACGTCGGGCCGCTTCCCCAACGGACTGGCGAATTCCAGCGGACTTGTCGGCAAAAATCTGATGTTCCATCCGTGGGCGTCAATCTACGGCTATGTGGACGAAGCGATGGATGGGCATCGCGGATCGTCGCTGTGCCTGTGGAGCCAGGAGTTCTACGAGACGGATCTGTCGCGCGGGTTCGTCCGCGGCTTCAACCTGCAGTTCAATCGCACCATCGGGATCGGCACCGAGGCAGTGACCGGCGAGGCAGCCGGCGTCCTGCCGTGGGGCGAGGCCCACCACGATGCATTCCGTGGCCTGGTCGGCCATCGCATGTCGGTGGGCGTCTGCACCGAGGACCTGCCTGAGGAGCACAATCGGGTGACGCTCGATCCGGTGCTCAAGGATGCGCACGGCATTCCGGCGCCGCGCGTGGACTACACGATCAGCGAGAACACCAACCGCATGCTCGACTTCGCAGTCGAGCGTGGCAGGGAGATCCTGGCCGCAGCCGGTGCACGGCAGGTGAACGTCGTGCGGCCGGTGATGTATAGCGGCTGGCACCTGCTCGGCACGGCCCGCATGGGCACTGATCCCGAGCGCTCGGTGGTGAACGCGTGGGGGCGCAGCCACGACGTGAAGAACCTGTTCATCGTCGATGGCAGCATCTTCGTCACCTCGGGCGGAGTGAACCCAACCTGCACGATCCAGGCGCTGGCGCTCTACATAGCGGACAGCATCAAGCAGCGCTTGGCCGTGCTGTTCGATTGAGGCGTGACATGACCGAACCGACCCTGACGCCGACGGAGTTGGATGACCTGCGCTGGCTCGCCGGCATGATCGTTCCTCCCAGCACGAAGTACGGCGTGCCGGGCGCTGACGATGCAGCGATCTTCGCGGACATCGCGAACAGCATCGGGCGTGATGGCGCCATGGTGTCTGCCGCGCTGGCGACGCTCCGCCGACTGGCGGGTGGGCCCGCCGCGATCCTGGATGCTGCGCGTGGTCTCGAGGTGGCCAAATTGCTGCGCGCCGAAGGCGGGGCTGCGCTGGCGGTGCTCACCCGCATTGTGCTGCTCTGCTACTACCGCGACGACCGGGTGATGGGGTCGCTTGGCCTGGAGCCCCGCGCGCCCTTCCCCAAGGGACACGTTATTGAGCAGGGCGACTGGTCGCTGCTCGACCCGGTCAGAGCGCGCAAGCCGTTCTGGCGGCCAGTTCCGTAGGGCGCGCCCAGCCCTACCTCTCCTTCTGCCGCAGGTAATGCCGGTGCGCCTTGGCGCGGTTGCCGCATGCGCTCATCGAGCACCAGCGGCGGTTGCCGCCCTTGCTGTTATCCAGGAACAGCCAGCCACATTGCGGATTTTCGCACTGCCGCACCCGCGCAAGCTGGGCGCCCGCCAGCAGGTCCGCCGCCGACCATAGCATCGGCGCCAGCAGCACGGCGGCAGACGGACGAGAGGGGGATGTCTCCCATCCTCCCCGCAGCACGCGCCGCCGTTCCGGCGCATCGGCCAAGGCCCGGTTCAGCACGTCCAGGTCGCCCGCAGCCGGGTCGCCGCCGTGCGCGACCGCGGTGAAGCAGCGGTAGATCGTTTCGCGCAGCGCAAGCGCGTCCGCCAGCAGGTCCGGGGCAGCCGCGAAGCGCTCGAGCAGCGCCGGGGGCAACCTCTCGGCCAAAGCTGCCCAGCGCAGCAGGTCATCAGCCCCGCGCAACTCTTCCATCGGCGTTGGGGTGCCACGCCAATAGCGCGTGTTCGTGAAGGCGAAACAAAGATCGGCATCCGGCGCCGGAATCGCCACAGCCGCCTGGGTCAGCATGCGCCCTGATACCTAACCGGATTGATGGTTGACAACGTCACACGCCACTGTTTCTATGTAACCGTCTAGATGGTTATGGGAGGAAGCCATGATCGCTCATCTCTCCATCGGCGCGCGCGATGTCGCCCGTTCCCGCCGCTTCTACGACGCGGCGCTGAAGCCGCTTGGCTACACCTGCCTCAGTTCCGACGATGGCTCGCTTGGCTACGGCGCGAAGTCGGCGGAATTCTGGGTCATCGGCACCGAGCATCTGGTGTCGGCCGACCCCCGCTCGGGCCTGCACATCTGCTTCACCGCACCGGATCGTGCTTCGGTGGATGCGTTCCACGCGGCGGCGCTGAAGGCAGGCGGCAAGGACAACGGCAGGCCCGGGCTGCGATCCGACTATGGGCCGAACTACTACGCGGCTTTCGCGGTCGATCCCGACGGCTACCGGATCGAGGCCTGGTGCGGCAAAAAAGCCTGATCGCAACCGTGCTGTCGGTTTCTCGCCTTGGTGTTAGGATCGCCCGTCTGGGCACGCACAAGGGAGGAACCGATGGCACGGGTCGCACTGGTGACGGGAGGAACGCGCGGGATCGGCGCTGCCATCAGCGCTGCGCTGAAGGAGCAGGGGCGCACCGTCATCGCCAACTTTGCCGGCAATGAGAACGCTGCCGCGGCGTTCCACGAGGAGACCGGCATCCGCACCGTGCGCTTCGACGTCGGCAGCTTCGAGGCCTGCCAGCAGGCGATCGAACAGATCACGTCTGAAGTCGGGCCGGTCGAGATCCTCGTGAACAACGCCGGCATCACCCGCGACGGCACGCTGCAGCGCATGTCGCGCGACATGTGGGATGCGGTGATCGATACCAACCTCGGCGCCTGCTTCAACCTGTGCAAGCTGACGTTCCCCGGCATGCGCGACCGGAAGTTCGGCCGCATCGTCAACGTAGGCAGCATCAACGGTCAGGCTGGACAGTACGGCCAGGTGAACTATGCCGCAGCGAAGTCCGGCATCCACGGCTTCACCAAGGCGCTCGCGCAGGAAGGCGCGCGGTTCGGCATCACTGTGAACGCGATCGCGCCCGGCTATGTGGACACCGACATGGTGCGCGCGGTGCCAGGCGACGTGCTGGAGAAGATCGTGGCGCGCATCCCGGTGGGACGGCTGGGCAAGGCGGGAGACATCGCGCGCGGCGTGGCGTTCCTTACGGCAGACGAGGCGGAGTTCATCACCGGGTCGACGCTGTCGATCAACGGCGGGCAGCACATGTACTGATCCCGGAACGCCGGAGCACTTCACTCTCTGCTGCTGGACGTGCATCATCTCCCGCAAGGAGACACAAGCATGAATGCGCCGCGCAACACGCAGTACCGCTACCTTGAGACCCATCGCATCGCCGGTTCGTGCGGTGCCGAAGTATCAGGCGTTGACCTGTCCGAGGATCTGCCGGACGACGTGCTGGCCGAGATTCGCGCGGCACTGCTCGACAACTGCGTCATCTTCTTTCGCGATCAGAAGCTGACGCCAGAGCAGCAGCTGCGTTTCGCGCGGCGCTGGGGTGAAATCCATCTGCACCCCTTCATGCAGGGCATGCCGGACCATCCAGAGATACTGGAGATCGTCAAAACGCCAGAGGACAAGAAGAATTTTGGCGGCTCCTGGCACACGGATCAGATGTTCTCGCCGGCGCCGGCGATGGGCACCATCCTCTATGCGCTCGAGGTGCCATCGGCTGGCGGCGATACGATGTTCACCAATCAGTACCTCGCTTACGAGAGCCTGTCCGACGGCATGAAGGCGGTGATCGGCCAGCTGAAGGTGCTCTGCGCTGGGGACAACTTTCGCCAGCATGATGGCGTGAGCCGGGCTGCTCGCTACGAGCGCGAGATGAAGAACATGAAGGTCAAGGACCCCGGCAATGTGCAGACCACGTCGGTGCATCCGTTGGTTCGCACGCATCCCGAGACCGGTCGCAAGGCGCTGTATGTCGGCGGCCACGTGCAGCGCATTGACGGCATGACCAACGAGGAAAGCGATCCGTTGATCAACTTCCTGCGCCAGCACTCGATCCGGCCGGAGTTCACCTGCCGCTTCCGTTGGGAGAGCGGATCGCTGGCGTTCTGGGACAACCGCTGCACCCAGCACTTTGCGATCAACGACTATCCGGCGGAAACCCGCATCATGCGGCGGATCACGGTGTGCGGCGATACGCCATACTGACGGCTACTCCAGCTCGTACTCCACCTCCGGCGTGTAGACGGGCTGGTCCTTGCCCAGGAGAGAACTGAACAGCGTGAAGTGCGTCACCTGCACCGGATCGGCGCGGAACAGGTTGTGCGCCTGTACGAAGGCGGCAAGCCTGGCCTCGCCCGTGCCGTCCAGCCGCGCCAGCGTCACGTGCGGCTGGAAACGTCTCCGCTCCGGCTCCAGCCCGCATCGCTGCATCGCGGTTTCGATCTTGGCCTGAAGCCGCTCCAGCGGTTCGCTGCGCTCGGCTCCGAGCCACAGCGAACGGCTGCGGCCACCTTTTGCGAAGGTGCCGATGCCGGCCAGCGTCAGCGCGAACGATGGGGCCTTCAGCGCCGCTAGCGCGTGGTCGATCTCCTCGGCCAGCGGACGCGGCGCTTCGCCGATGAAGCGGAGCGTCACGTGATAGTTCTCCTCCGGCACCCAGCGCGCGCCGGGGATGCCGGCGCCGGCCAGCATCGCGACGCGCCGACGCAGGTCCCAGGGCAGTTCGAGGCCGATGAACAGCCTCATGCCGGGGGCACCTCCGCAAGCAGCTTCTCCACCAGCGGCAGCAGGCGGGTGACTATGTGCCGCACGCCCTCCACATTGGGATGCAGGCGGTCCGGCTGGTTCAGCGACGGCACGGCGGCGACGCCTTCCAGGAAGAACGGATCGTACAGCACACCGGGTCGCTTCCCCAGCCGGTCGAACAACGCCTTGAAAGCCGCACCGTAATCGCGCCCCAGATTCGGCATGGCGTACATCCCGGTCAGCAGCACCGGGATGCGCCGGGACGCCAGTGCGTCGAGTATCGCTGTGACGTTCCGCTCGGTGTCGGCCGGATCGACGCCGCGCAGGCCGTCATTGGCGCCAAGCTCGACGATCGCGGCGTCAGCGCCGTCGCCCAGCGACCAATCAAGCCAGGCCAGGCCCCCGGCCGACGTGTCGCCGGACACTGCGCCGTCGATGATGGTCACGTCATGGCCGCGCGCCTTCAGCGCCGCCGCAAGCTGCGCCTCGAAGCCGTCGGCCTGCGCCAGGCCGAAGCCGGCGGAGAGCGAATCGCCCAGCACCAGCAGCCGCACTGGCGCAGGCGACGCTGCGGCCGGAAGCAGCAAGACCAGGGCGAGGGCGACTTTCCGCCACAGGCCGCGGACGCCATATGGTGCCGCCATGGATGCCACCCCGCCGTCTGAGGTTCCGCTGGTGCAGGTCAGGAACCTGCACCTGACCGTGCCGTCCGCCGCCGGGCCGGTCAACATACTGCGCGGCGTGGATCTGGACGTCGCGCCAGGTGAGGCGGTCGGCATCGTCGGTCCGTCCGGCTCCGGCAAGACCAGCCTGCTGATGGTGCTGGCGGGGCTGGAGCGCGCGACTGCCGGCAGCGTCGTCGTTGCGGGACATAAGATCACGGCGCTGGGCGAGGACGCTCTCGCCCGGCTGCGACGGGACACGATCGGCATCGTGTTCCAGGCCTTTCATCTGATCGCGGCCATGACCGCGTTGGAGAACGTTGCCGTGCCGCTTGAACTCGCCGGCGTGCGCGACGCGGCGGAACGGGCACGCGGCGCACTCAGCGCCGTTGGGCTCGGGCACCGGCTGACGCATCTGCCCGGCCAGCTATCCGGCGGTGAGCAGCAACGTGTGGCACTGGCCCGCGCATTCGCCCCGCGGCCGCGGTTGCTGCTGGCTGACGAACCGACCGGCAACCTGGATCAGGCGACGGGCGATGCGGTGATGGACCTGCTGTTTCGCCTGCGCGCGGAGACTGGCGCCACGCTGATGCTGATCACGCACGATGCACATCTGGCGGCGCGTTGTTCGCGGCGCATCCACCTGGCGGATGGTCGGGTCGCGGAGATCGATCTGTCGCCGCTGCGGGCCGCCTGATGCTGGCGCTGCGTCTCGCAAGGCGCGAACTGCGGGGCGGTGTGCGCGGGCTGTGGATCGTGCTGCTGTGCCTGGCGCTTGGCGTAGCAGTGATCGCCGGTGTGGGCACGCTACGGGCGGCAACGGATCGCGGGCTGGCGGAGGACGGCCGGCGGATACTGGGCGGCGACCTCGAGGTGGAGAGCGGCTCGCAGCCGCTGCCGGACTCGCTGCGCGACTGGCTGCGGGCGCGCGGTGCACGGATGGCGGACGTCGTGCAGATGCGGTCGATGCTGGTCGCGCCGTCGGGCGAACGCCAGTTGGTCGAGCTGAAGGCGGTGGACCAGGCATGGCCGCTGGTGGGGGAGGTTGGCATCACCCCCTCCCCAACCCTCTCCCGCTCCGCGGGAGAGGGAGTTCAGCGCCCCCTCTCCCGCGAAGCGGGGGAGGGCCGGGGAGGGGGTGTTGCCGCCCTTCTCGCCGACCACGGCCTGCTCGCCGAACCCGTGGTGCTCGACCGCCTCAACCTGCACGTCGGCGACACGGTCCGCCTTGGCGACGCCAGCTTCATCGTCCGCGGTTCCCTCGTCAGCGAACCAGACCGGGTCGCCGCCCCGCTGATCCTTGGTCCGCGTGTGCTCATCGCCGCCGACGCACTGCCCTCGACCGGCCTGATCGCTCCCGGCTCGATGGTGCAGTACGCGATCCGCGCCACGCTGCCCGACGCAGCCGCCGCCCTGGCCGCGCTGCGCGGCAGCTTCCCCAACGAAGGCTGGCGGATCCGCGACCCGCGCAACGCCGCACCGGGCGTGACCCGCTTCATCGACCAGACCAGTCTGTTCATGACGCTGGTCGGGCTCACCTCGCTGCTGGTTGGCGGCATCGGCGTCGCCAATGGCGTGCGTGCCTGGCTGGATGCGCGCGCCCGCACCATTGCGACGCTGCGCTGCCTGGGCGCTGGTTCGGGGCTGGTGCTGACAGTGTGCCTGCTTCAGGTGCTGGCGCTCGCGCTCGGCGGCATCGCCATCGGACTTGCCGTGGGAGGCCTGGCGCCGATCGCGCTGACCGCGTGGCTGAAGGACATCCTGCCGGTGCCGCCGGTCCCCGGCATCTATCCCGGCCCGCTGGCGCTCGCCGCGACCTACGGCCTGCTGACCGCGCTCGCCTTCGCCCTGTGGCCGCTGGGCCGTGCGGCGCGCATCCCCGGCGCCGCCCTGTTCCGCGACGCGCTGATCCCCGAGCGGACGCGCCCATCGACCCTGCTGGTCGCGGCGAACGCCGCGGTCGCAGTGGCACTGATCGCGCTCACCATCGCCACTTCTGCCGATCGATCCTTCGCGCTGTGGTTCTGTGCCGCTGCCGTCAGCACGATGGTGCTGTTCCGGCTGGGCGCCAGCCTGGTGATGCTGACGGCACGCGCCGGAGCGCTGTCTCGGCGCGCCCCCACCCGGCTCGGATTGGGCAATCTGCACCGGCCCGGCGCCGCCACGCCGCTGATGCTGCTCTCGCTGGGGCTGGGGCTGTCGACGTTGGCCGCCGTCGCGCTGATCCAGGGCAACGTGCGGCGTGAGATCGTCGAGCAGCTGCCCGCCGATGCGCCGAGCTTCTTCTTCGTCGACATCCAGGACCGTCAGCTGCCGCGGTTCGAGGGGCTGGTGCGCGGCCACCCTGGTGTCGCCGACCTTCAGCAGGTGCCCAGCATGCGGGCGCGCATCGTGGCGGTGAACGGGGTGCCGGCCGATCAGGTGCGGGCGACGCCCGAGACGCGGTGGGCGCTGCGTGGAGACCGCGGCCTGACCTACGCCGCGACGCCGCCACAAGGCACCCGCATCGTCGCCGGCGAGTGGTGGCCCGCCGACTACAATGGTCCGCCGCTGGTGTCGTTCGACGCGGGCCTGGCCCGCGGCTGGGGCATCGGCATCGGCGACACGATCCGGGTCAACGTGCTCGGCCGAGACATCGATCTGCGCATCGCCAGTCTGCGGGACATCGCCTGGCAGACGCTCTCGCTGAACTTCACCCTGGTGGCGAGCCCCGGCCTGCTGGCGCACGCACCGCACACCCACATCGCGACCGTGCGCGTGGCCGACGTCGATCAGGGCGGGCTGCTGCGCGCGGTGACCGACGCCTTGCCCAACGTCACCGGCATCCGTGTGCAGGATGTTCTGTCCGCGGTGGCGGCGCTGCTCGATCAGGTCGCTGCAGCGCTCGCCGCGACGGGGTCGCTGACGCTGATCGCCGGCGCGCTGGTGCTGGTGGGCGCTGTCGCTGCCGGCCAGCGGCGGCGCATCCACGAAGCGGTCGTCCTGAAGACGGTGGGTGCGACGCGGCGCCAGATCCGCACAGCCTGGATGGTGGAGTTCGGCGCGCTGGGAGTTGCTGCCGGCGTAATCGCTGCCGTGGTCGGCACATTGGCCAGCTTCGGCGTCGTCCGCTACATCATGCACATCGACTGGGTGTTCCTGCCGGGCACGCTCGGGGTGACGCTTGGGGCGTCACTCGCCATGACGCTCGGCTTCGGCTATGCTGGCACCGCGGCCGCGCTGCGTGCCAAGGCGGCACCGATGCTGCGGAACGAGTGAGAGCCGGTCGGCAGAGGATGGGTTACCGAGCTTTCATTACCACTCTGGCTTGACCCGCCCTGGCCACTCGCCAAAATGAGAGGCCACGGACAACCTGCCCCCGAGGGGGCAAAGAGGAGACACATGGCCTTCAGTCCCGACTACCGGACCTACCCAAGAGCATCGGCCGCCACGACCGCTGCGGTCCTGGACGCCGGGCTCCGCGCCTACATGCTGCGGGTCTACAACTGGATGACGTCCGGTCTGCTGCTGACCGGCATCGTCGCCTATGCGATCGCCAATACGGATCTGATCAACGCGTTCTACCCGTTGGTGCAGACCCCGTTCGGCGTGGCACGGCACCCGTCGGCTCTGGCGATGATCTCGATTTTCGCACCGCTCGCATTCGTGCTGGTGCTGAGCATGGGGGTGAACCGGCTGTCGAAGTCGGCGGCACAGACGCTCTACTGGGTGTTCTGCGCAGCGATGGGCGCCAGCCTGACCAACATCTTCCTGATCTACACCAGTGAATCGATCGTCCGCGTGTTCTTCATCACGGCGGCGACCTTCGCGGCGATGAGCATCTACGGCTACACGACCAAAGCCGACCTGAGCCGTTTCGGCAGCTTCCTGATGATGGGCCTGATCGGCATCATCATCGCCGGCCTGGTGAACATCTTCCTGGCCAGTTCGGCGCTGCAGTTCGCCATCAGCGTGATCGGGGTGGTCGTCTTCACCGGACTCACCGCCTACGACACGCAGCGGATCAAGGCGACATATGTGCAGTTCGCCTACGCCGAGGGTCCCGATGGTGCCGCCAAGCGCAGCGTGTATGACGCGCTGAGCCTGTACTTGAACTTCATCAACCTGTTCATGCTGCTGTTGCAGCTTCTGGGGAACAGGAACAACAGCTAGCCTCCGGCGCGGCGGAGGATCGCAGGGCCTCGGGACGCAACCCGAGGCCCTTGTCGTTTTGGGATTGTCTGGGTGGAAACAT
>DASSRN010000508.1:0-2338 GCA_035701785.1 Acetobacteraceae bacterium
CACTGTCAGTGATGAAGAGATGGCAGCTATTAACCTAACACCCGACCCCTTCCACGGTGATTGGAACTACACGATTTCGCCCCTGGCAAAGAGCCGTTCACGTCGAACGGAATAGATCGGTAATTCCGTCCCAGGCCCTTAGATGTTCCTGCAGCCGCGGCATCAGTTCCACGAGGTTGCAGGGGCGGAAGCGGTTGTCGAGCTGGTGCACGAGGATGTCGTCCCAGGCGTCCTTCACCGCGCCCGTGCTGCCGGGTAGCGCGAACAGGTACGTGCCGCCGGCGACGCCGCCCAGCGCCCGCGACTGCATCGTCGAGGTGCCGATCTTGGCGTAGCTCAGCATGCGGAACAGCTCGCCGAAGCCCTCGATGCGCTTCTCCAGCACGCGGTCGAAGGCTTCGGGCGTGACATCGCGGCCGGTGATGCCGGTGCCGCCGGTGGTGATCACGACGTCGATGTCGCGGTCGGCGATCCAGCCGCGCAGGTGGCGCTCGATCGCCGCCGCATCATCTTTCTCGATCGCCCGCGCGGCGACCGTGTGGCCGGACTTCGCGATGCGTTCCGCCAGCGTGTCGCCGGAACGGTCATCGGCCAGCGTCCGTGTGTCCGACACCGTGAGGACGGCGATGTTGACCGCGATGAATTTACGGGTCTCGTCGAGTGGCATCGAAGCCTCCTGTGGAACGCTAGGCCGCCTGCGCGGTGTCCGGCACTTCGGTCGCACAGGCGAGGAACGCACGCAACGCGCTGGACACGAAGCGTTCGCGGTGACGAATGAATACGGTCTCCACCATCGCATCGGCGCGGGGCAGCGCGTGCATACTGACGCGTCCGGCGGCGCAAACCGCACCGATCAGCGCGCGTGGGAGCAGCGTGATACCGAGACCGGCCGCGACGCAGCCGAAGATCGCCTCCAATGTCCCGAATTCCAGCTGACGCTGCACCACGACGCCGCGGCGCGCCAGTAGCGTCTCCAGCATCTGTCGGTACGAACAGCCGGCGCGCAGCACGACGATCCGGACTTCACCGCCTTCCAGTACGGCGTCGAGCGACCGGACCTGGGGCGCGGTCAGCAGCACCAACTCCTCGCGGAATATCGCCTGTGCGGTCAGGTCGGCATGCACCACCGGGCCGCAGACGAACGCGCCGTCCAGTCGCTGCGCCAGCACCGCGTCGGTCAGCTCGCAGGTGGTGCCGGTGCGTAGAGCAAGATCGACGTCCGGGCAGCCGGCGGCATAGCGCGCCAGCAGCGATGTGAGGCGCAGCGCCGCGGTGGTTTCAAGCGAGCCGATCGCGAGCGTGCCGCCCGGTTCCCCGTCATCGCGTGCGGCGCGCAGCGCATCGGCCAGCAATAGGGTGACCTTATCGGCGTAGGGCAGCAGCCGGCAGCCTGCCTGGGTCAGCGAGACGCCCCGGCTGTGCCGATCGAACAGCGGCGCGCCGATCTCTGCCTCCAGCGCCTGGACACGTGCGGTCACGTTGGACTGCACGGTGTGCAGTTCGGCCGCAGCCCGGTTCATGCCACCCAATCTGGCGACCGCCGCGAAGGTCCTCAGGTCGCTCACGTCCATTCCCGGCCTCGTCGGCTATCTGTGCGAGAGATCAAGTCTATCAGGACAAATCGTTTTTCGGAAATGCTCGTGCGCGCCATCTGGCGCCTCATGCATAGACCTGCAAGCCCTGTCAGTACCGCGCTTGGCGGACTGATCGCCTTGGCGGCGGCCATGGGGATCGGCCGCTTCGCCTACACGCCGATCCTGCCCGCGATGATCGAGGCGCTTGGGCTCAGCCGGTCGGCCGCTGGCCTGATCGCGTCCGCCAACTTCCTGGGGTATCTGGTCGGCGCCTCGCTGGCGGCTCGCACCGACCTTGCTGGCGACCGACGCTCCTGGCTGATCTCTGCGCTGGCAGTAAGTGCGGGCACGACCGCTGGTATGGGGCTTGTGTGGTCCCTGGTGCCGTTCCTGGTCCTGCGCGCCGTCGGCGGCGCAGCCAGTGCGTTCGTCCTCGTGTTCGGCTCCGCCATCGTGCTGGACAGCCTGCCGTTTGGCCGGTCCGGCTTGTCCGCACTGCACTTCGCAGGTGTGGGCATCGGGATCGCCGCATCGGCTGTGCTGGTCGCGGGGCTGCTGCACAGTGGCGGTTCGTGGCAGTCACTCTGGCTGGGCAATGGCCTGCTGGCGCTTGCGGCGACGACCGTGGTGTCATGGCTGGTCCCCAGCGACATGGCACCGAAGGCACAAGCCGGGCGCGCGATCCGACCTCGGACCAGTCCGGCATTGCGGCGTCTGATCGTCGCCTACGGGCTGTTCGGCTTCGGCTATGTGATCACCGCGAC
>DASSRN010000509.1:0-28242 GCA_035701785.1 Acetobacteraceae bacterium
CACGCCCCCGGCAGGCGAGACCGATGGACCGGTTGGCGCCGCGCTCCTGGCTGGCGCGCTGACGCAGGTGGGCATCCCGTGCCGGCTGGCGACTGATGAACCTTGCCGCGCGACATGTGCCGCGGCGCTACGCGGCATCAACGTGCCACTCGACGTCGTGCCGCTGAACGGCGCCGTTGACGAGGTGGTGGCGCTCTGGCGGACGCACGGCGTCACGCACGCGCTGTCGATCGAGCGCTGCGGTCGCAGTGCCGATGGCGCACCGCGCAACATGCGCGGCGAGGATATCGGCGCGTTCACCACGCCACTCGATGACCTGTTCCTCGCCGGACCCTGGCATCGGGTTGCCATCGGCGATGGCGGCAACGAGATCGGCATGGGGTCGCTGCCGGCCTCGCTGATCGGCGCGCATGTGGCGCATGGCGAGACGATCGCCTGCGCAACCCCGGCCGACCACCTGATCGTCGCCGGCGTGTCGAACTGGGGCGCCTATGCGCTGATCGCAGCACTCGCCGTCCTGCGCGATGACTGGCGCGCCTCGCTAGTCGCTAGCCTCGATCCCGACCGCGACGGCGCAATCCTGCGCACGATGGTGGAGGAGGGCCCGGCGGTCGATGGCGTGACGCGGCAGCGCACGCTGACCGTCGACAGCCTGCCGGCCGAGGTGCACCACGCGAAGCTGCGCGCGATTCGGGCGGTCGTGGAGGCACATGCCGCCAGGTGACTTCCTCTGCGAGGGATATGGTTTCGCGCCCGAGACCGGCACTCTTTCGCTGCACTACGCGTTCCAGGATGGTCCCCGGTTCACCGAACGCATTGTCTTTCCGCCGTCGCGCGCGCTCTCCCGGGAGGGAGAGCAGGCATTGGATCGGATCTTCCGCATGCTGCTGCTAGCCTGCGGGGTCAGCTACTACAAGACGTTCGCGCCTGACCGCATCGCCTGCACCGCGTTTGCGCTCGACGGCGCGACGGCGGAGTTCTTCACCGCATTCTACATCAAGGGCCTAGGCGAGTTTGCCTGGCGCAACGGCATCAATCTCGCCTCGCGCCTGCACATCGCAGCCGATGACGTGCCTGCGGCTGCGCCGGTGCGTCTCGACCTGCCGCGGCTGACCTGTGTGCCGGTCGGCGGCGGCAAGGATTCCATCGTGACGATCGAGTGCCTGAAGCAGGCTGGTGAACCGCTCCTGCTGTTCTCGCTGGGCACCACCGCACCGATCGAGGCGACGATCGCGCAAGCCGGTCTGCCCTTCATCCGTGTGACGCGCAGTTTGGATCCAGCGCTGTTCGCGCTCAACGAACAGGGTGCGCTGAACGGCCATGTGCCGATCACCGGCATCCTGAGCCTGATCGTGCTGGCCTGCGCGATCATCCATGGTTTCGACGCAATCGCCATGTCGAACGAGCATTCGGCCAGCGCACCCAATGTCGCCGACGTGAACCATCAGTACAGCAAGTCGCTGGAGTTCGAACGGGCGCTGACCGATTTTCTGACGAACCACGTTGTCACCGGCGTGCAGTACTTTTCGCTCCTGCGACCGCTGACCGAAATCGCCATCGCTCGACGCTTCGCCCATCACCCCGAGTATCTGCCGATCTTCCGAAGCTGCAACGCGGCCTTCCGTCAGTCAGTCGAGCGGCGCGCCAGCAACTGGTGCTGCGACTGTCCAAAGTGCCGCTTCGTCTTTCTCGCTCTCGCGCCCTTCGTCGAGCCGGCACGCCTGACCACGACATTCGGCCGCGACATGCTCGACGACCCGGCGCAGATCGACGGCTACGCCGAACTATGCGGGCTGCAGCGTTTCAAACCATTCGAGTGCGTCGGCGAAGTGGAAGAGAGCGCGAGCGTGATGGCGCACCTCGCCAATCTGCCCGCATGGCGCGGGCATGCGGTGGTGCAGGCACTGGCGCCTCGGCTCCCACACGCCGACCTGAGTGTGCTATTCGTGAACCGCGCCCCGCATCTGGTGCCCGACCGCTACCTGGCAATGCTCGATGCGTTCGGCTGACCTGCGCGGCCTGCGCGTCGCGATCTGGGGCTTTGCGCGTGAGGGTCAGGCGGCCCTTCGCCTGCTGCGCCAGTGCGATCCCGGTATGGCGATCACCGTGCTGGACGATGCTGAAGGCGCGCGCGACGCGGGTGCCCCGGTGATCGGCGGGCGCGCCGCCATTGCTGCTGCGATCGGCGGCTTCGACGTGGTGGTGAAGTCGCCCGGGATCAGCCTGTACGACCCGCTGGTGATGCAGGCGCAGGAAGCGGGCGTTCGGTTCACCTCGCTGCTCAACCTTTGGTTCGCCGACGCGCCGCGCTGCCGGACGATCTGCGTCACCGGCACCAAGGGCAAGAGCACCACAACGGCGCTGATCGCGCATATGCTGCGCGGCGTGGGCTGGAACGCCGCTGCCGCCGGCAATATCGGCGTACCGGTCACCGACCTGCCGCGCAACGGGCTGGATGCAGCGGTCATTGAAGTCTCCAGCTATCAGGCTGCCGACTTTGCGCAGCAGTGTGATATCGCCGTGCTGACGTCGCTGCACCAGGAGCATCTCGACTGGCACGGCGGCATCAGCGCGTACCATCGCGACAAGCTGAACCTGCTGACCCATGCGCGCTACGCGCTGATCAGCCAGCAGGCGTACCCCACGGCGGACCGAATCCTTGATCTACGCCGCATCGACAATGCGGTGTTCACCACCTCGCCGGGGCTGCGGATCGCCAACCGCTACCTGTCGCGCGCTCACAACCTGTCCAATCTGGCGGGCGCGCTGGCGGTGACGCGACGGTTGGGCATTGACGATGCCGCAGCGCTGCGTGCCGCCGAGGACTTTCCGCCGCTGCCGCATCGCCAGCAGGAGATCGGCGAGATCGACGGCGTGCTTTACGTGGACGACAGCATCTCGACCACGCCGGAGGCGACTATCGCAGCACTCGACGTCTATGCCGATCGCTCGGTGACAGTGATTATCGGTGGGCATGATCGCGGCATCGACTACGGCGCGCTGATCGAGCGACTGCGTACGGAACCACGCCCGGCGATCGTGCTGATGGATGCCAGCGGCCAGCGCATCAGTGACCGTCTCGACGGTGAGGACGCGAAGTTCGCCCAATCGATGCGCGAAGCCGTCGATTTCGCACGCACCATGACCAAGGTCGGCGGGATCGTGCTGCTCTCCCCCGCCGCGCCAAGCTACGGGCGATACCACAGCTTCATCGAACGCGGCCAAGACTTCGCCCGCTGCGCTGGGCTGTAATGTTTACGCCAGCGGCGGTCGCCGACCCGCCACCCCCAGCAAAGCCTCCAGCGCATGCCCAAGCGTCAGCGCCGCCGCCTCGTCGAACAGCGGCGCCACGATGGTGATCGCGTGCGGCACGACCTGCTCCGGTCCATCCGTCTGCCGGATCGCCGCATCGAGGAACGCCGGCATCTCGCGCGCCCGCATTTCGGTGAATCCGGCACGGATGGTCAGGCAGGGGTGCCCCGTCATATTGCCGATCGTCGTCATCGGTCCTGCCAGCACCGGCGCGAGCAGCACGTCCACGCGTTGGAACAGCGCATCCATCTCCTGCATCACACGCCGCCGCAGCCGATCCAGCTGGATATGATCCACCGCCGAGAGGAAGCGTGCCTTGCGAAAGCTGTTGGGCCAGGCACCCGGGTCCTGCCGGGTCAGTGTATCATCGGCATCGTCCAGCGTCAGTTCCTCGAATGCCGCCGCCGCTTCGGCGAACAGCAAGTGGCGCAGCGCGCCGTATGGCAGATCGGGCAACTCCAGCGAGACCACCGTCGCATCCAACACGCGCACCGCATCAAGCGCCGCAGCATCGAGCGGATCGGTGAAGTCGGCTGCGACGTAGCCTACCCGCATACCCGCCGTCGAGCGCGTCGCATCCCAGCCGAACGGTGCCGCGATGCTGCCAAGGTCCTGCGCGTCGTATCCGTTGATCGCGGCGAGCACCAAGGCCGTGTCATCTACGCCGCGGCAGATCGGGCCGATCTTGTCGAGCGACCAGCACAGCGCCATCGCACCGGCGCGCGACACACGGCCGAAGGTGGGACGCAGGCCGACAACGCCGCAGCGCGCACTTGGCGCAACGATGGACCCCAGCGTCTCAGTACCGATCGCGAAGCCCACCAGCCCCGCCGCGGTGGCTGATGCCGACCCGGCGCTGGAGCCGCGCGAACCCTCCTCGATGTTCCACGGATTGCGCGTCTGTCCGCCATACCAGACGTCGCCGTATGCGAGCGCGCCGACGCTGGTCTTGCCCAGCAGCACCGCACCCGCCGCTGCCAGACGGTGAATCACCTCGGCATCGATTTCCGGCACGCGATCCGCGAACGGTTCAGCGCCCCAACCCGTGGTGATCCCGGCGGTATCCAGGATATCCTTGGCGCCATACGGAATGCCATGCAGCGGACCCAGCGATCTGCCTGCTGCCAGCAACTCGTCGGCACGCTTCGCCTGCGCCAGCGCCACTGCCTCGGTTACGGTCGCAAAGCTGAACAGCGCCGGATCGTGCCGGCGTATCCGGTCCAGGTAGATCTGCGTGAGACGCGTCGAACTGAGCTGCCCGCCAGCGATCCACGTCGACAGATGGCACACCGGCGCGAACGCGATGTCGTCGTCGTCATCAGGCAGCGGTGGCGCCGAACGCGGTATGTTCAGCGCGACCTGCTCCGGCATCGTGAACCCCGGCAGCCGTGGATCGAACAGCGTGGCAGGCGGCAACGCATTGGGAAGCCGCACCGCGCGGCGACGCACCGCGAGCTCGATCTGCTCCGTCAGGTTGTCGCGCATCAGCGCGCGCTCGGCATCGGAATAGCGGACGCCAAGCAGCGCCTCGGCTGCGGCGAGCATGGCATCGTCGATCAGCAGGTCTGTCATGCCAGCAGGCTAGGCCAGGGCGCCGCTTCGCCGCAAAGTGCGCCACCGCACCAGGAGCCCGGGATGTCGCAACAGGTGAATGAGCTGGCTGAGTTCGTCGCAGCAACGCGGTGGGAGAGCGTGGCGGCCGACGTGCAGCACCACACCAGGCTGGTGCTGCTCGACACGCTGGGCGTGATCCTCGCCGGCTCGACGCGCCCGGAAGTGGCGCAGCTGCGCGATCGGCTCGGTAGCGGCACCGGCGCGACCATCTACGCCCGCGGATGGCCGACGCACGATCCGCGCACCGCCGCGCTGCTGAACGGCATCGCGGGCCGAGCCATCGAGCTGTGCGAGGGCCTGCGCCTCGTGTCCGGCCAGGCCGCGATGCAGGTGTTGCCCGGTGTGCTTGCCGTTGCTGAACAGGCACGCAGCTCAGGACGCGAGATCCTGACCGCGCTGCTACTCGGCTACGATGTCGCGGCACGGCTTGCGTCGGGCTTCACCCCGCGACCTCTCGCGCACCAGAACGGCCAGGTGTCATTGCTGGCCGCTGCCGCGGCCGGCGGGCGGCTGCGCGGGCTGGATGCCGCCGGTGTCGGTGCGGCCATGCGCATCGCGACGACGCTGCTGCTGACGCCCAGCTACACCAACGCGGTGGCCGGCGCGACGGCGCTGAACGTCGCCGGCGGGATGAGCGGCTTCGCCGCAGCGCTGTCGCCGGAGCTCGCACTCGCCGGTTTCACGGCGCAGGACGATGCGATCGAACAGGCACTCGGCCAATTGGTCGGTAGCGGCTTCACGCCGGATGGGCTGCTGGATGGGCTGGGCGAGACCTGGCACATCACGCGCAACTACTTTCGTCTCTACGCCTGCTGCAACCCGATCCACCCGGCGCTCGACTGCCTGCAAGAAGCACTCGCTGAACTGCGGCCGCAGCCTGACGACATCGCGCGTATCGAGGTGGCGACCTACTCGTTCGCCGCTGTGATGCGCAACGCCGATCCACCGAACTTCTTCGCCTCAAAGTATTCGCTGCCGCATGCCGCTGCGACGATGGTGGTGCGTGGCCATGCGGGGCACTCGGCGCTGGACGACAGCGCGGTGCATGACCCGGTCATCGCGTCGCTGCGCCATCGCGTGCACGTGGCCGACGATCCAGCGATGACTGCGCTCGCTCCGCGGCTCCGCCAGGCCCGTGTCACGGTGACGCTCACCGACGGTCGCGGCGCCACGCACGCCTGCGACAGCCATCGCGGCGATTTTCTGCGCCCGTTCGCCGAGTCCGAATTGCGCGACAAGTTCCGCGAGCTTGCCGGTGCCGCGCTGACCACCGAGGGCGTCGCCCGTGTCGAAGAAGCGGTGGACCGTTGCGAGCAGTGGGACGATGTCCGCACGCTGACGGCGCTCTGCCGCCGTCATGGTCGCGTGTAGCAACGATGCGCACCCGGCTCACGGCAGATTGGGTGGTGGGACATGAGAACGGCCGCCACTGCCTGATTGAACAAGGCGAGGTCGTCTACGAGGGTCAGCACATCGTCTTTGTCGGGCACGATTTTCCGGGCGAGATCGGCGCCACGCACGCCTGTGGCAAGGCGCTGATCGCGCCGGGCTTCATCGACCTCGACGCGCTGTCAGATCTCGACACCACGATCCTGGCGTTCGACAACCAGCCCGGCTGGCGCAAGGGCCGCGTCTGGCCGCAGAGCTACATGGATCGCGGCCCGTACGAGATGTACACAGCGGAGGAGCTGGCGTTCCAGAAGCGCTATGCGTTCGCGCAACTACTGCGCAACGGCATCACCACAGCGCTGCCGATCGCCTCGCTGTTCTATCGCGAATGGGGCGAGACGGTCGACGAGTTCACTGCGGCTGCCGACATCGCAGCGGAGCTGGGGCTGCGCGTCTACCTGGGACCCGCGTATCGCAGCGGCAACCAGGTAGTGGACGCAAAAGGCACCATCACCGCGTATTTCGACGAGGCTCGCGGGCTTGCCGGGCTCGAGGCGGCGATCGCGTTCTGCCGGGCGCAGGAAGGCCGCCACAAAGGATTGGTGCGAACGATGCTGGCGCCGGACCGGGTGGAAACCTGCACGCCGGAGCTGCTGCAACGCACTGCATCCGCGGCGCGCGATCTGGATGTGCCGGTGCGGCTGCATTGCTGCCAGTCGCTGATCGAGTACCAAATGGTTGTCAAGCGCTACGGCCTCAGTCCGCCGGAGTGGCTGGACAGTCTTGGCTTCCTGTCGCCGCGCGTGCTGCTGCCGCATGCCACTTGGGTCTCCGGCTCGCGCGGCGTCGAGCGGCCCGGTCGCGATCTGGACATCATCGCCGATGCCGGCGCGACGATCGTGCACTGCCCGCTGGTGTCCGCCCGCGGCGGCCGAGCACTCGACAGCTTCGCGCGCTGCCGCGGGCGGGGACTGCGCATCGGCATGGGCACGGATACCTGGCCACCGGACATGGTGCTCAACATGCAGCTTGGCGCGATGCTGTGCCGCGTGATGGACAACGACACCACCGTGGTGCGCGCGGAGGACCTGTTCGATGCCGCCACCATCGGCGGTGCCGATGCGCTCGGGCGCCCCGATCTCGGCCGGCTGCAGCCGGGGGCGCTGGCCGACATCGTGGTGTTCGATTTCGCGCACAACCGGATCGGTCAGGTCATTGATCCAATCCAGACGCTGCTGATCAGTGCCTCCGGTCGCGACGTTCGCCACGTCGTCGTCGGCGGGCGGATGGTTGTCATCGATGGGGTAATCCCAGGCCTCGACATGGACGCGGCAGGCCAACGAGCGCAGGCGCAATTCGCTGCCCTGATGCACCGCTACCCCGACCGCACCTGGGGCCATCCATCGGCCGGCGAAATATTTGCCTCGAGCTACCCGGTGCAGCGCAACGGCGGAGCCGCAACTTAAGGTTGGGCAAATCGTTGCAGAGTGCCTATGCTTGATCCATGCATATTGCGGGATGCGATCGCGGAAAGCGGGTATGAGCAACGAATTGAATGAGCGGCTTTATGCTCTGGAGGCGCAGACAGCCGGGCTAAGCCTCGCTCAGGTGATGACCCGCGGGTTCACCGGCGAGATCCACTACTGGTCGCGAGGCATGGAGCGACTCTACGGCTTCACCTCGACCGAGGCCGTCGGCCGCATTTCGCACGAACTGCTGCGCACGGAGTTCCCGACCTCGCTTTCCGCGCTCGAGAAGGAGTTGCTCGACCGAGAGGAATGGACCGGCGAACTGCACCATCGACGGAGCGATGGCCGCGAGATCGTCGTCGTCAGCCACCAGTCGCTGCGGCGCGACATGCCGGCAGCGGCCCCGTTGGTGACCGAGGTCAACAACGACATCACCGAGGCCTGGCGCGGGCGCGAAGCGCTTCAGTACCTCGCCAGCATCGTCGAATCGTCGGAGGACGCGATCGTCGGCAAGACGCTGGATGGCATGGTCACCGCCTGGAACGCTGCCGCCGAAGCTATGTTCGGCTACAGCGCCGAAGAGATGGTCGGCCAGACGATTGCGCGCCTGCTGCCGCCGGATCGGGCAGACGAGGAGGCGATGATACTGGAGCGTCTGCGTCGTGGCGAACGGCTGCGCCACTTCGAGACGGTCAGAGTGCGGAAGGATGGCAGCGAGCTCGCCGTGGCATTGACAATCTCGCCGATCCTGGACGCGGCGGGCACGATCATCGGCGCCTCGAAGATCGTGCGCGACCTGACGACCGAGAGGCAGAGTCAGTCGCGCATCGAGGCATTGCAGACCGAGCTTGCGCATGTGGCGCGGCTGACCACGATGGGCCAGATGGCATCGGCAATTGCGCACGAACTCAATCAGCCGCTGACCGCGGTGAGCAATTACGCCGGCGCACTCGGCCGAGTGCTGGCGGGCACCAATGCCGACCCCTCCCGCGCCCGCGACATCCTCGAGCGGATACGCCAGCAAACGTTGCGCGCGGGCGAAGTGATCCGGCGCCTGCGCGAGCACGTCGCCAAGCGCACCACGACACGTGAATCCGAGGACGTGAACCTGATGGTGCGCGAGGCTGTGGAACTCGGTCTGGTGGGCACCCGGCATCACGGCGTGCGCACGGTGATGCAGCTGGAACCAAGCCTTCCCTCAGTGCTGCTCGACCGCATCCAGATCGGCCAGGTCATTGTCAATCTCGTCCGCAACGCGGTCGAGGCGATGGAAACCAGCGAAACGCGCGAACTCACCATCACAACCCGCGCCGCGCCGGGCAAGTTGGACATCTCTGTCGCCGACACCGGACCCGGCATCGCCCCCGAGATCGCCGCGCGGCTGTTTCAGCCCTTCATCACCTCGAAGGCTGTGGGGCTCGGGCTGGGCCTGTCGATCTGCCGCGAGCTGGTCGAGGCGCACGATGGGCATCTCATCGCCGCCCCGCGGCCGGCCGGCGGCACCATCTTCACAATCAGCCTGCCGCTGTAGGCACTCCTATTTGAGCGCCTGAGCCGCCGCCATCACCGCCGCCGCGTGCCCGGTGACGCTGACCTTCCGCCATGCCTTGGCAACTTTGCCGGTCTTGTCGATCAGGAACGTGCTGCGCTCCATGCCCATATACTTCCGTCCATACATCGACTTCTCGACCCAGGTGCCGTATTTCTCCGCCACTGCGTGCGCTTCATCGGACGCCAGCGGAAACGTCAGCTGATACTTCTCGGCGAACTTCTCTATCGGCTTCATCTTGTCCGGTGACACGCCGATCACGTCGAGCCCGATCCTGCCAAGCTGCGGCAAGGCCTCCTGGAATGCGCATGCCTCCTTGGTGCAGCCTGGCGTGTCGGCCTTCGGATAGAAATACAGGATGAACGGCTTGCCGCGCAGCGCCTGCTTGCTGATGGTGCGCCCGCCGCTCGCCGGCAGCTCGAAGTCGGGTGCAGCATCGCCTTCCCGCACGCTCATATGCGTATCTCCCCTATGTGGCGGACGAAGATGGCGCGAACCTGCCGCGCCAGATCATCAAGCGTGACGCGCAACGCGTCCAGGTCAACCGCGCCGACCGCGCGCAGCAGCGGCTGCACCGATGCATCGGGCAAAACCTCGCCGGCGCCGCGTCCGACGGTGATGCGCAGCATGCCCTGCACGCTGCGCCAGACGTGATCGGCATGCACCAGCAGCTTCGCTTCCGCCTCCGGCAACTGCCCGGCTTCCGCCAGGCGCGCCAATGCGATCCGCGTGGTCGGCGAACATAGCGATGCAGCCTCGCGCGCGTGCACCAGCTGCAGCACCTGCGCCACGAACTCCACCTCGATCTGCCCGCCAGCGCATAGCTTCACGTCCCACGGGCCATCGGGCGGCAGATCGCGCAGCATGCGCACGCGCATGGCCGCGGCATCGGCGCGGATCCGGTCCGGATCGCCCGCCTGTCCCAGAGCCTCGGCGATCGCCCCCTCAATCCGCCTTCGGAACGGTTGTGGACCGGCGACCACGCGCGCCCGGGTCAGCGCCATGCGTTCCCAGGTCCAGGCAGATTCGGCGTGGTAGCGGCGGAACGATGCCAGCGATACCGCCACCGGCCCTTTGTTCCCCGAAGGCCGCAGCCGCATGTCCACCTCATAGAGCGGGCCATCCGCGCCCGGCGCCGTCACCGCCGCCACATAGGCGTGCGCCGCGCGGACGAACCACTGGCTCGCCGGCACCTGCCGCGCGCCTCGGCTCTCGGTGACGTCCGCCGGGTGGTCGTAAATCAACATCAGGTCGAGGTCGGAGCCCGCCATCATCTCGCGCCCACCCGCCTTGCCCATCGCCACAACCGCCATCGACCCGCCGCGCACCCGGCCGAAGCGCGAGCTGAAGTCGCTGAGCACCGGTGGCAGCAGCGCGCCCAGCGCGGCATCGGCGATCGCCGACCGGCGCAGCCCCGCTTCATCGGCGTCGATGCGCGCCTCCATCGTGGCAACCGAGACGGAAAAGTCCTCCTCGCGCACCGTGCGACGCGTGATCGCGATGACATCCTCTAGCTGGCGCGCATCGCGCAGCTGACTGCGCAGCAGGCGCACGGGATCGGGCATCTCCTCGGGCGAGAGCAGCCCGTCCAGCGCCGCGGGATGGCTTGCCAGATGATTGGCGAGTGACGGCGCCGCGCCGAGGACCGCGGCGATCCGATCGAGCAGACCCGGATTGCGCTGGAACAGCGACAGAAGCTGCACGCCGGCCGGCTGGCGAGCCAGGAACGCGTCGAACCGGTTGAACACCGTGTCGGGCTGCGGCTGGCGGGCCAGCGCGGCGAGCACCAGCGGCAGCAGCTGACCCAGCAGCTCTCGCGCGCGGTCAGACCGCAATGCGCGCACATGACCGGTCTGCCAGCCGCGCACCGCCGCCACGATGCGCTCGATATTGGCGAACCCGAGAGCGCGGAGCGCCCGCTCGGTCGGCGCTGGTGCTGCATCGACGCCGCTGAAGTCCAGTTCCATGCGCGCCTCGGCTGGAGCCAGCAGTTCCGGCACCAGCTCGAACACCTCGGCATAGCGCGAACGCACCTGGTCCAGCCGGTACAGCAGATCGGCCGCAAAGCCGGCGGCGTCCGGATAGCCCATGAACGTCGCGAAGCGCTCTATCTCGGCCACACGCTGCGGCAACTCGTGAAGCTGGCGATCACCGACCATCTGCAACCGGTGCTCGACGCGGCGAAGATAGCGATAGGCCGTACTCAGTTCGCGCCCCGGATGCGAGGGAACATGCCCGGCGCGGACCAGCGCGCGCAGCGCGCCCAGCGTGGTCGGCACGCGCAGCGTCGGGTCACGCCCGCCCCACACCAGCTGAAGCGTCTGCGCCAGGAACTCAATCTCGCGGATGCCACCCTCGCCCAGCTTGACATTATGTCCGGCGATCCGGGCCACCGGGTCCGCGCTATTCGCCAGCGCGCCGCCCTTATGCTGGTCGATGCGCCGCTTCATCGCGTGGATGTCGGCCACCGCGGCGAAGTCCAGCCCACGCCGCCAGACGAACGGACGGATCGCCTCGAGGAAGGTTGCACCGAGCGCCAGATCGCCGGCCACCGGGCGAGCCTTGATCATCGCGGCGCGCTCCCAGTTCTGGCCCATGCTCTCGTAATAGGTGATGGCCGCCGGCAGCGCGACCGCGGGCGGGGTCACCGCCGGATCAGGCCGTAGTCTCAGGTCGGTGCGGAACACGTATCCCTCGGGGTCGCGCGCCTCCATCAGCGACACGAGCCCGCGCGCAATCCGTGACGTGAACCCGCCCAGGGCGTGCCCCTCGGATGCTTCCGTGTATATTGCCGCTGCCGGGTCGTAGAGCAGCACGAGGTCCACATCGGACGAGTAGTTGAGTTCGCGGGCGCCCAATTTGCCCATGCCGAGGACCGTGAACCCGCCGCCGTGGGCCGGGTCCGACGGGTCGGGCAGCCGCAGTTCGCCCGCCTCGTGCGCCGCTCTCAGCAGATGTGCCATGGCAAGCGACAGTGTGGCCTCGGCGAGGTCGCTGAGCGCGCCGGTGATCCGCTCCAAGGTCCAGATGCCGCCGATATCGGCAACCGCGGTCACCAGCGCCACGATGCGCTTGGCCCGCCGCATCGCCGCCGCCACCCGGTCCCGGCGAGTATCCGGCGTAACCCTGGACAGCTCATCCATCGTGGCGGCAACGACGGCGTCAGGCCCCGACGCGGCCAGCGTGCGCAGGCTCGCCGCCTCGCGCACTGCAAGGTCCGCCAGAAACGGGCTGTTGCCGCCGACTGCCGCGAGCAGGCCGGCAAATTCCGGCACCGCGGCCAGCCTGGCTTCGGCGCGACCGATCGCCGCGAAGCGCTCGGCCAGGCGTTCCGCCGCACCCGCGTCATGCGGCGCAGGCCAGCGGGCGGGCAGTTGGAACGCGGTATCGGCCATCGCCCGGGTAGCTGGGCGTGAGGCGCCTGCCGGGTCAAGCCGCGGTTGGCATCAGCATGGTGCTGCACCGGCTGTGTACGCTCACGATCACGCTCGCCGTCCTGGGCAGTGTCGGCGCGGCGGCCATCGCCTGGCGGCTGGCCCAGGGCCCGGTGGAGCTCGATTGGCTCACCCAGCGTCTCGAGGACGCGGCGAATGCCAATGGCGGCCCGACACGGCTGACGATCGGTTCCGCTGCGCTGGCGTGGGAAGGATTCCGTCTGGGCGTCGACCGGCCACTCGACCTGCGGCTGCGCAACGTCACCGTCACCGACCCCACCGGGATGCGCCGGCTGAACATCCCGCAGGCGGAGGTGTCGCTCTCGATCTATTCGCTGCTGTTCGGCCGCATTGTGCCTCGCGCGGTGACCATGGAGTCGCCACAGCTCACCCTGGTGCGCTCCGCAGATGGCACGGTCAGCATCGATCTCGGCAGCCTGACCGAGGCGGTCGATGCCGGCGACGCGGTCCCGACAACGCCCGCCACCCCGATCACCGACGTTCTGGCCGAATTGGCGCGCCCAGCAGGCAACGACCGAGCGCGCAGCGCGAACGACCCGCTGGGGCAGCTCAGGCTGGTGCGCATCCACGATGCGAGGGTGACTGTGGTGGACCGCCAGCTGGGCGTCGTCTGGCGCGCCCCTCATGCAGAGATCGACCTGACCAGGCGGTCCCAGGGCGGCATGGATGGCAGCGCCAGTCTGGGCCTGGAACTCGGCCAGCAGCAGGCGCAGCTGACGCTGGCCGCCAGCCTGACCGCGGACGCCAGTGAGACGCGCCTCCGTGCCCGGCTGACCCCAATCAATCCCAGCGTGATCGCGCGCGCCGCCCCATCGCTGGCCGCGGCATCGGCATTGGACGCACCGATCGGCGGCGACGCGGCGCTCGACCTTGATGCCCACCTGGCGTTGCGGGAAGCACGCGTCAGCCTGCACGCCGGCAGCGGACAGTTACGGATCGGCGACGGCACAGTGCCGCTCCTCGGCGCAACGCTGGCGGCGTCAGGCATTCCGGACGAGTTGCGCGTGCAGTCGCTTCAGCTCAGCCTCGCCGGGCACCCCGACGGCGCACCGACGCATGTCAACGCCAGTGGCGTGGTGCGGCGCCGTCCAGGACAGATCGGGGCGGACATCGTTGCCGATCTCGACCAGGCCGATTTCAGCGATCTCTCGCGTCTCTGGCCTGAAGGCGTGGGTGGTGGTGCACGCCACTGGCTGGTGGCGAACATCCCCGCGGGCATCGCGCGAAACGGGCATGTCGATATCGGCCTGACAGCTTCGGCAGATCTGTCTTCGGTCGAGTTGACGCGAGCGCAGGGTACGCTGGATGGCGAAGGCTTGCAGGTCCACTGGCTGCGGCCGGTGCCACCGATCGACAACGGCCAGGCGCAGCTCCGCGTCATCGATCCGGACACGCTGGAGATCGTCGTCTCCGGCGGGCGGGAGCGCCTGCGCACCGCAGGCGCAGGCGGACTGCAGATCCGCAGCGGCAGGATGCGGATCACCGGCATCATGCAGCCGCACCAGGTCGGCGCAATCGAGGCAGACATCACCGGCTCACTGCCCGACGCCCTGGCGCTGCTGCGCGAGCCGCGCCTCGGTTTGCTCGACCGCCATCCGATCGACCTGAAAAACCCGGCTGGCCAAACCACGTCAAAGCTCAGCCTGACCCTGCCGCTCGAGGACGCCGTCCGCATGGACGACATCGGCATCCAGGCACAGGCCCATCTCGAGGGCGTGCACCTGGGCGCGGTCGCCGCCGGGCACGATCTGGACCAGGGGGTGTTCGATCTCAGCGCCAACCCGGATGGCATGAAGCTGAACGGGCGCGCATCGCTGGCGTCCATACCGGCCAAGATCGATGCATCGATGGATTTCCGCGCGGGCCCGGCGGCCCAGGTGGCGCAGAGCGTCGCGATATCCGCCCAGCCCGACGCGCGACAGCTTGGCAATGTCGGGCTGGATGCGACCTCCCTGCTGAGTGGCCCAGTGCAGCTGCAACTGGTGCTGAGCGAGCGTCGGAACGGCCAGGGCGATCTGGCCGTCACCGCCGACCTGACCGATGCCGAACTGGTCGTCGCGCCGCTCGAATGGCGCAAGCCGCGCGACACCGCCGCCCATGCGTCTGCCCGCGTCTTGCTCGACCACGACCGCCTGACCGGTCTCGACGCAGTCCAGCTTGACGGGGAAGGATTGGTCCTGCGTGGCCGGGGGGACTTCACCGCTGGCCGGCTCTCACTGTTCACCATCGACCGACTCGTGCTGGGTCGCACGCTGGCACAGGGCATGGTTACGCTGCCGACCGGCGGCGCGATCTCGGCAAACATACGCGGCGCCACTCTCGACCTGGGACCGCGTCTCGGCCGCAGCGCCGCGGCGCAGCCGACCCCCCGCGACAGAACGGAACCCTCGACAGGCTCGCCATGGACGGTCGATGCCAGGTTCGACCGCGTGCTGATGGCGCGCGGGCGGGTCGCCAGCGACGTGGCGCTGCACGCCGAGAACGACGGCAGGCTGATGCGGCAGTTGCGCCTCGACGGTCGCAACGGACCCCAGGCGCCATTCATGGTTCAGATCGCCGCCGATCGCGGCGGCCGGCGTCTGACAGCCAGTGCGGCGGACGCCGGCGAACTGCTGCGCAGCCTGGACTATGTCCGCAGCATGCAGGGCGGTAAATTATCCATTCAAGGGCAGTACGACGATGCGCAGCCTGGCCGCCCGCTGAGCGGCAGTGCGGAGATCGACAGTTTCCGGATCAGCGATGCACCTGCGCTCGCCAAGCTGCTGCAGGCGATGACCCTTTACGGGCTGCTGGAGGCGATGCAGGGATCGGGGCTTGGTTTCACGCGGCTGGTTGCCCCGTTCCGGCTGACCGACGATGCGCTCGACCTGAACGACGCCCGGGCGTTCAGCCCGTCATTGGGCCTGACCATGAAAGGGCGCCTCGATCTCGACGCCGACCGCATGGACATGCAGGGCACAATCGTCCCCGCCTACTTCTTCAACTCGCTGCTGGGCAACATTCCCCTGGTCGGCAAGCTGTTCAGTCCGGAGGCCGGCGGCGGCGTGTTTGCCGCGAGCTACACCGTGCGGGGGCGATTGGATGACCCAACCGTTTCGGTCAATCCGCTGACCGCGCTGACGCCGGGCTTCCTGCGCGGACTGTTCGGCCTGTTCTGAAGCTTGACCGCGCGCTCGCGCGCCGCTTCGCTGCGAACAGAACCAGCGGGAGGAGTACGAGATGGCAGGCAGGCAACCGGTGGCGATCGTGTTCGACACCTTCGGCACTGTGGTGGACTGGCGTAGCAGCCTGATCGCGGAACTGACCGCGTTCGGCCGGGAGCGCGACATCAATGCTGACTGGACGGCCCTGGTCGACGCCTGGCGCGCCGCCTATCACCCGTCGATGGATCGTGTGCGCAAGGGCGAGCAGCCATGGACCACGCTGGACGGCCTGCATCGTGCATCACTCGACCGGCTGGTCACCGAGTTTGGCATCAAGGGCCTCACCGAGGATGACCTGCGACACATCAACCTGGGCTGGCACCGGCTGAAGCCATGGCCCGATTCAGTGCCTGGCCTGACCCGGCTGAAGCGCAAGTTCATCATTGGACCGCTGTCCAACGGCAACGTGTCGTTGCTGCTCAACATGGCGAAGAACGCCGGGATCCCATGGGACATGATCTTCGGATCCGACCTGTTCCGGCACTTCAAGCCGGACCCGGAGACCTATCTTGGCGTGGCAAAGATGCTCGATGTCGAGCCGGGCCAGGTGATGATGGCGGCAGCGCACAACAATGACCTGGCGAATGCGCGCAAGCAGGGACTGATGACGGCGTTCTTCGCGCGGCCCAGCGAGTATGGTCCACACCAAAAGCGTGACTTCTCTGCCGATCAGCAATGGGACGTGGTCGCCAAAGACATCGAAGACCTGGCGACCCAGCTCAACTGCTGATGATTCTGCGCCTTGCTAACGAGGCAGCGTGAATGCGTTGAATTGGCCGGCCTCGTCCACTGGATTGCGGTTTATCAAAACGGGCCGCACCGAGTTCAGCGCTTCCATCAGCGTCGCGAAGCGCCGGATGCGCGTCCTGCGCCCAAGGGAAAAGACGATCCAGATGTCGCGGCCGGCGGGCGCGTGAACGAGGTGCGAGGGGCCGGCGCCGGGCTTGCTGACGATGACAATCCTTCGATAATAGGCCGGATCGTCGTTTCCCCGATTGCTGACATAGGCCAGGGAGATGTCGCCGGCAGCAGAGAGCCACTCGGCGAACAGAGAATTTTCCTCTGGCGTCAAGGCGCGTGCCGGGAAATGACTAATGGTATCTCGCATTGTTCTTCAATGGACCGCGGCGACGGCCACCTCGTACTTCGATGCCATCGCGCACGGACGGCATTGACGACTCTGCCTTGCTGCGCAATTCGTTACATTGATCTGCATCAACCATTGCGCGAACGTCGGAATAATTGTTCTCGCGCTTGGCGCTGCGCGCTCAATCGACGCAAGCCGGAACGCAGGTAAGCAGCCGCATGGCCTTCGCCCTCCGGCGTTCGAAGGCGATAACGCTGCTTGCCGCTCGCGAACGGCTGCCCTGGCCGTTGCTGGCCGCTGCATCGCTGGCGATGTTCACCGTGGCTGCCAGCGGCACCACCCGGGCGCCGTTCCTGATCGACATGGCGCGCGACCTCGCCGTCACGGTGCCGCTGATCGCCAACCTGACTGCCATCACCTCGGTCTCATGGGGCATCACGTCGGTGATCGCCGGCACGGGCTCGGATCGCTGGGGCACGCGCCCATTCCTGATCGGCGGCCCTCTCGGGCTCGCCATAACGACGATCGGCGTCGCATTCGGCGACAGCTTCCTTGCGGTCGCCGGCTGGGCGACGCTGGCAGGTGCGTTTTGCGGCCTGTTCAGTGGCACGATCTTCGCCGAAGTGTCGTCGAGAGTGCTGCCCACACAGCAAGGCCGCGCTCTCGGCTGGGTCATGAGCGGTCAGTCGCTCACGTTGCTGGTCGGCGTTCCGCTCGCCGCCTGGGTCGGTTCGTGGATCGGCTGGCGCGGCGTCAATCTCTGCATCGCCGGCCTGGCATTTCTCACCGTGGGCGCGCTGCTTGCCACCACGGCGCGGCGGTCCGCCGTCGCAGCCCGCACCAGGCGTGCACCGTCGATGCGTGCGGCGTTGTCGCGGCCGGTTCTGCGCCTGTTGGCCATGGGGATCGCCGAGCGCATCTGCTACGGACTGGTCGCTGTCTACTTCGCGACCTTCCTCCAGGCCACCTACGGACTGGCGCTGGACGAGGTAGCTCTGCCGCTCGGGGTATTCGCGATGGGCAATATCGCAGGCACGCTGTTGGGCGGACAGCTTGCTGACCGGCTGCCCAATCGGCTGGCGATCTTCGCCTCCGCGATGCTGACCTCAGGTGCCGCAGCGCTGGCCCTGTTCGGCTGGCAGGCGGACGTGACGACCTCGGTTGCGCTGGGCTTCAGCTACGTGTTCTTCAACGCGATCGCGCGGCCGTCGCTGATGGCCTCGCTGAGCGACGTGCCGGAACACGTGCGCGGCACCGTCATGGGTCTCAACGTCACCTCGAACAGCATCGGCTGGCTCAGTGCCGCCGCGCTTGGCGGCTGGATGATCGGCAGCTTCGGCTTTGCCGGCTTCGGTCCGCTCGCCGCCGCCGTCGCCGTGACCGGCAGTGGCCTGGCCCTGATCCGCCGCCGATAAAACGGGCAGCGGCAGTTCGCCGAATGAGCACAGCAGCGCGCACTGGACGTTACAACACCGTGGCGGTGCGGCACGAAACGTGCAAGGCTCCCTCGGCTGATCGAGGGGGCAATGCGGCGGGACGGCGTTCTGACAGACTACGATCCGGGCAGCCTGTTCTGCGAGATGCTGCGACCGGGCGAGGCGTCGCATCACGCGCTGTCCTTGCTGCGCGCAAAGCTCGCCAACCTGCCGGTCGAGGCGCTGCGCCGCCGTGCCGCCGATGCCGAAAGGGATCTGCTGGCCCGGGGCATCACCTTCACCGTCTACTCCGACGCCACCGCGATCGATCGCATCCTGCCATTCGACCTGATCCCGCGGGTGATCACCGCGGAGGAGTGGCACACGCTGGAGACCGGCGTCATCCAGCGCGTGAAGGCACTGAACCTGTTCCTGCACGACATCTACCACGACCGGAAGATACTGGCCGACGGCGTGGTGCCGCGCGAACTGGTGCTGGGCAACACGGCCTATGCGCAGATGATGGTCGGGTTCGATCCGCCACACGGCACCTACGTGCATGTCTGCGGTACCGACATCATCCGCGACGATGCCGGTCGCTTCATGGTGCTGGAGGACAACGCGCGGACGCCGTCCGGTGTCGCCTATGTGGTCGAGAACCGGCACATGACCGCGCGTGTGCTGTCCGACGTGATGGCCGGGCTCCGCGTGCGCGGCGTGGACGAGTACGGCCTGCGGCTGCAGCGCGCGATGACCGAGATCGCGCCCGCCGGCGTCAGTGATCCGCAGGTGGTCGTGCTGTCGCCAGGTATCTACAATTCGGCCTACTTCGAGCATGTGTTCCTGGCGCGCGAAATGGGCGTGCCGTTGGTCGAGGGACGCGATCTCGTCGTGCTCGACGGCTCGGTGTGGATGCGCACCACCGCGGGCCTCGCGCCAGTGCACACGATCTATCGGCGGCTGAACGACGACTTCCTCGATCCCGACGTGTTCCGCGCCGACAGCACGCTGGGAGTGCGCGGGCTGATGCAGGCATGGCACAGCGGCCGCGTGTCGCTCGCCAACGCGATCGGCACCGGCGTCGCCGACGACAAGGCGGTCTATGCCTACATGCCACGCATCATCCGCTACTACCTCGGGGAAGATGCGATCCTGCCGAACGTCGATACACGGATCTGCGCCGAACGGGATGGGCTTGCCCACACACTCGCGCATCTGCACGAATTGGTGGTCAAACCCGTCGCTGAATCCGGCGGCTATGGCCTGCTGATCGGCCCGCATGCCACCAAGGCGGAACTCGAAGAATTCCGCCGCCGGTTGATCGCCGATCCTGCCAACTACATCAGCCAGCCGATGATCCGGCTGTCGGTCAGTCCGACGCTGTGCGATTCCGGCGTGCACGCACGCCATGTCGATCTGCGCCCGTTCGCGGTGACCGGACGCGACACCTGGGTACTCCCCGGCGGCCTGACGCGGGTCGCACTGCGGCCGGGATCGCTGGTGGTGAACTCGTCGCAAGGTGGCGGGTCGAAGGACACCTGGGTGCTGGCATGAGCGAGGCGGTCTCGGCCGGCAAGTATCTGATCGCGCGCCACGCCGGCAGCGCGCTGTGGCTGGCACGCTATATGGAGCGCATCGAGAACCTGGCGCGCCTGCTCGATGTCACCAAAACCTTCGCCGGCGATGCCGAGGGCGGGCGCAACTGGCTGTCGCTGCTGCGCATCAACGGCGACGAGAGTGCGTTCTTCGAGAAGCACTCAATGCCCGAAGCGGCCAGCGTCGCGCATTTCTATCTGCTGGACGCCGACAATCCGACGTCGGTGCAGTCGTCGATCCGCTATGCCAAGGACAACGCGCGCACCCTGCGGGCGCTGATCTCCACCGAGATGTGGCTGCAGATAAACCTGTTCCACAGCCGCATCGGCGAACTGACCGCGATCGACATCGTGCCCGAACAGATCTCCGACGTGTGCGAGATGCTGAAGGAGGGCGTGCAGGCGCACACCGGTATCACCGAAGGCACGTTCTATCGCGACCAGTGCTGGCACTTCTACATGCTGGGGCGCCACCTGGAGCGCGCCGACCAGATCACCCGGCTGGTCGACACCAAGTTCAATGCGATGCTGTCGCCAGCCGCGACGGATGCCGCGATCGACGCGGGGCAATGGAACGAACTGCTGCGTGCGGCGGCTGGCTACCACGCCTATCGCCGCGAATACCCGCACGGCTACGTGCCGCGCGAAGTCGCGAGCTTTCTGCTGCTGCATGGCGGCTTTCCTCGCTCGGCTCGGCTGAACCTGTTGCAGGCCGACTGGCACCTGATGCAGCTCCGCGGGCGTTACCAGTTGCGCGGCTGCGCGCAGGCGCTGGAACGGCTGGATCATTTGCAGACTATGCTGAACAGCCAGACGGTGGACGAGATCCTGAACCGCGGCCTGTCACCGTTCCTCGACTGGGTACAGAGCGAAGTCGCAGCACTGCACGCGGATATCATGACGAATCTCTGCGGCGGCTGATCCGCCGCCCTTGCTGGGCTCGTCACCATCGGTCACGCTCTGGTGGCGCGATGGGAGGCACCGCATGTCGCTCGCTCCTTCCGGTACTGGCATCGGCCAGCCGATCCGGCGCCGCGAAGATCTTCGCCTGCTGACCGGCCGGGGACGCTACAGCGACGATATCAACGCTGCAGGCCAAGCCTATGCGGTGATGGTGCGCTCCGCGCACGCGCATGCGCGGCTGCATGTGATCGACGTCGCGCGTGCTGCGGCGATGCCGGGCGTGCTGGCGGTGCTGACCGGTCGCGACATGCTGGCCGACCGTCTGCGGCCGATCCCGCATTCGGTGCGCACCGGGCATCCGGCCGATATCCAGCTGTCAAACGCCGATGGCACCGAGATGTTCATCCGGCCGCACTATTCGATGGCGGTTGATGAAGCGCGGCACATGGGCGACATCGTGGCGATGGTGGTCGCCGTGGATCGCAGCACCGCGCTGGATGCAGCAGAATGCGTGACGGTGGAGTATCGCGAACTTGCGGCGGTGGTGCATTCGCGCCAGGCGGTTGCCGCGGACGCATCGCTCGCATGGTCCGATGCCGCGTCGAACCTGAGCCTCGACGCGACGGTAGGTGACAAGGCCGCAACCGATGCAGCGTTTGCCACTGCTGCATATGTGGTGCGGTTCAGCACGTCGGTGCAGCGCATTGCCGGCGTCACCATGGAACCGCGCGCCGCGGTCGGCGAATACGACCCCGGGACCGGATGCTACACCCTTCACGCCGGCGCCGGCGGTGCGGTGCGGCCGCGGCACGACATGGCCGTGGTGCTGGGCGTCGCCGACGAGGACGTGCGCATGGTGATGCACGATGTCGGCGGCAACTTCGGCACACGCGGCGCGTCCAATCCCGAATTCGCTCTGGTCTGCTGGGCCGCCCGGCGCGTGGGACGGCCGGTGAAATGGACCTGTGGGCGCAGTGAGGCATTCCTGTGCGACTACCAGGCTCGCGACCTGACCGCAGATGCCGAACTTGCGCTGGACGCGCAGGGCACGTTTCTCGCCATGCGCGGCACCAACATCGTGAACAGCGGTGCGTACCCTGTGTCGTTCGGCCCGCTGCACAAGGGCGTCGAGATCATGACCAGCATCTACCACGTGCCGGCCGTGCATTTCCGCGCCTGCGCCACGCTGACCAACACCGCGCCGACGCGCCCCTACCGCAGCTCAGGCCGCCCGGAAGCGATGTTCGTGATGGAGCGGCTGATCGACCTCGCCGCGCGCCAGTGCGGTTTCGACCGTGTCGAACTGCGACGCCGCAACCTGGTGCCCAAGCACGCCTTGCCTTATCGCAATCCGTTCGGCCTGGAATACGACAGCGGCGACTACCACGCGGTGATGGAGCGCGTGCTGGCGCTGGGCGAGTGGAGCGGCTTCGCCACACGTCGTGACGAAGCACGGCGGCAGGGCAAGTGCCGCGGCATCGGTATTGCCAACTACGTGGACACCGCCACCGGCGTGCCGCGCGAGCGCGCCGAGATCACCGTGCAGCCGGAAGGCGTGGTGGAGGTGGTGATCGGCACAGTGTCCAGCGGCCAGGGGCACGAGACCAGCTTTGCGCAACTGGTCAGCGAATGGCTTGGCGTGCCACTGGACAGCGTCGTCCTGGTGCAAGGCGACACCGCGCGTGTTTCGGTCGGCGGCGGCTCGCATTCCGGACGCGCGCTGCGGCTTGGCAGCATCGTGATGCTGGGGGCGTCGAGCGAGATCATCGCCAAAGGCACTCGCATCGCGAGCCACGTGCTGGAGGTTGCGGCGACAGACATCGAATTCACCGCCGGCCGCTTCGTGGTGCAGGGCACCGACCGTTCTGTTGGTATCTTCGAGGTCGCGGTGGCCGCGATGCAGCGCAATGATCTGCCCGACGATCTGCGTCGGCTCGATGGCATCGGCGACGAGACGGTGAACCTCGCGGCATTCCCCTATGGCTGCCACGTGTGCGAGGTGGAAGTGGACCCGGACACCGGCGTGGTACGCATCGTGCGCTATGCCGCGGTGGACGATGTCGGGCGCGCGGTGAACCCGATGATCGTGCATGGCCAGGTGCATGGCGGCATCACGCACGGCATTGGTCAGGCGCTGTTCGAGCAGGTGTGCTACGATCCGCAGTCCGGGCAGTTGCTGTCCGGCTCGCTGATGGACTACGCCATCGCGCACGCCGACCAGGTGCCGTCCTTCACGACGGAACTGAGCGAAGTGCCGTCGCCGACGCACCCGCTGGGCATACGTCCAGCGGGCGAAGGTGGCACCACGCCGGCGCTCGGAGCGGTGGTCAACGCCATCGTCGATGCGCTGGCGGAGTTCGGCGTCACGCATGTCGAAATGCCGGTGACATCAGAGCGGGTGTGGCGCGCCATCCACGCGCACTGAACAGGAAACAGCCAATGCATGCCTGGTATCATTGCGAGAACACCTATCCGTTCGTGCCGCAGGACATCCTGGACGCGGCCGACTCCGTGCGGGGCAGCCTGCCCAACAGCCTCTGCGATCCGAAGATCGCCGCCGACCTGTTCCACGAATGCCTGGACGAGCACCTGCTGTGCGACGACCTCGGCGTGAACATCGTGTCGATCGAACACCACTCGGGCATCAACAGCCTGTACGGCGCAAGCCCGATGATCCTGGGCACCATCGCGCGGCAGACCAGCAAGGTGCGCATCCTTAGCCAAGGCACGCTGATCACCGTGCGGCGCGACCCGGTGCGCATCGCGGAAGAATACGCCACCGCCGATGTGATTTCACGCGGGCGGCTGGAGATCGGCTTCGTCAAGTCGGGCGATAGCGAGATGGTGTCGGGCAACGCCAACCCGGTCGGCATCGTCGAGCGCTTCTGGGAGGCGATCGACCTGATCGTGAAGACGCTGACCAGCCATGACGGCCCGTTCAGTTGGGAAGGCAAGCACTTCACGCATCGCCACGTGAACATCTGGCCGCCATGCTGGCAGCGTCCGCATCCGCCGCTATGGGCGGCGACCGGCGATCCGGCGACATCCGCCGAACTCGGCAGGCGCGGCATGGTCAACGCGCTGGTACTGCGCGGCATGGAGGGCACGAAGCGCGCCTGGGCCGCGTATCGCGCGGCGCGCGACGAAGCGGGGCTGCCGTCGCCGGCACTCGACCGCTTCGCCTACACGGCGTTCGTCTACGTCGCCGACAGCGATGAGGAAGGCGTGCGCATCGGCAGCAAGCTGCTGTGGTTCCTCAACACGTCGCTGAAGCAGTCGCCGCAGATGTCGAAGTTCCTGCCTGGCCGTATGCCGCCGGAAATGGCGCCGCAGGCCTGGCGCTCGGGTCCCGGAGCGGCAGCGCGCCCGGCCGATGCGCTGCGCAGCATGACCGCCGAGCAGGCGATCGCCAGCAAACTGATGTTCGCTGGCCGACCGGAAACGGTCTATCGCCAGATCCTGGAGTGCTATCGCGAACTCGGCGGCTTCGGGCATCTGATCTTCATCGGTCGCTCTGGTTTCCTCACCCATGCAGAGGCGGAGAAGAGCATCCGGCTGTTCGCCACTGAAGTACTGCCGCGGCTGAACGAAGCGGCGCCGGCGGTGGCCGCATGATTCCCAACGTGCTGTCGATCGCCGGTTCCGACCCGAGTGGCGGCGCCGGCATCCAGGCCGACCTGAAAGCGTTCTCGGCGCTCGGCGCCTATGGCATGGCGGTGATCACCGCGCTGACCGCGCAGAACACCCAGGGCGTGCGCTCGTTCCAGACCGTGGCACCGGGTTTCGTCGCCGAACAGATCGACGCGATCTTCGCCGACGTGCGCGTCGACGCGGTGAAGATCGGCATGGTGGCGACCGCCGACATCACCGTAGCGATCGCTGATCGGCTGCGGCACCATCAGGTGCGCAACATCGTGCTCGATCCGGTGATGGTGGCGAAGAGCGGCCATCATTTGTTGCACGAGGATGCGGTGACCGCGCTGCGCGACACGCTGGTGCCGATGGCGCGGCTGATCACGCCGAACCTGCCCGAGGCCGGCGTGCTGCTGGGCGAGGACGAACCGACGACACTCGGCGACATGCGGGTGGCGGTGCGCGACCTGCAACGGCTGGGCTCGGAATGGGTGCTGCTGAAGGGTGGCCATCTCACCGGCCATGACAGCACCGACCTGCTGTTCGATGGCCACACGCTCACCGAACTGTCCGGCCACCGCATCGACACGCAGAACACGCACGGTACCGGCTGCACTCTGTCGTCGGCGATCGCCGCGCTGCTGTCGCGCTTCGGCATGGTGGAAGCGGTGCGTCGCGCGAAGGCCTATCTGACCGACGCCATCGCGGCGAGCAGCCAGTTGGCGGTGGGCCACGGTCATGGACCGGTGCATCACTTCCACGCACTCTGGACGCAGGATGTGACGCGATGACGCAGTTCTCCGAGGCTGCCTGGCAGCGTACCGCGCGGCTGCGTGTCGCGATCGATGCCCTGCCGTTCAACACCGAGCTTGCCGCCGGCCGGCTCAGCCGCGAGCGCTTCCAGGGCTACATCGTGCAGGATGCGCTGTATCTCGCGGAGTATGCACGCATCCTGGCGATCGCCGGCGCACGAGGCCCCGACGCCGAGACACTGCGCGCATTCGGGTCTTGCGCGCTCGAGGCGATCGCGGTCGAGCAGGCGCTGCACGAACGTTACCTGACGGAGTTCGGCGTCGATCCGGCACGTCTCACCGATGCCGAACCATCGCCCGATTGCCTGGGCTACACCAGCTTCCTGCTGGCAACCGCCTACCACGAACCTTGGGAGGTGCTGGTGGCAGCGCTGCTGCCGTGCTTCTGGATCTATTGGGACGTCGGTTCGCGCATCGCCCGCGAGGCGGCAGCCGACAATCCGTACCGTGCCTGGATCGACACCTACGCGGACGAAGCGTTCGGCACTGCGGTCCGCAGCGTCATCGACATCACCGACCGCGCGGCGAATGCCACCACAGAGGCGATTCGGGCACGCATGATGACGGCATTCATCCGCTGCACGCAGTATGAGTGGCTGTTCTGGGACGGCGCCTATCAGCAGCGCGACTGGC
The DNA here is from genome assembly GCA_035701785.1 of Acetobacteraceae bacterium. Lineage (GTDB taxonomy): Bacteria > Pseudomonadota > Alphaproteobacteria > Acetobacterales > Acetobacteraceae > JAMXLO01. Next base: position 26,070 of record DASSRN010000509.1, read on the forward strand.
CGGCCGATTAAGCCGCTGCGTCCTCGCGGATCATCGCCGCGCCCTTCTCGCCGATCATGATGGTGGGTGCATTGGTGTTGCCGGTGGTCAGCGTCGGCATCACCGAGGCATCGACTATGCGCAGTCCGCCGATCCCGTGCACCCGCAGGCGTGAATCCACCACCGCGCCGGGCCCTTCGCCCATCCGGCACGTGCCGACCGGGTGGAAGATCGTCGTGCCGTAGCGGCGCGAGTAGTCGGCCAGTTCGTCATCCGAAGTCACTGTCACGCCCGGCAGCATCTCGGCCTCGCTGTGCTGCGCGATCGCCGGCGCGGCGAAGATGTTGCGGGTGATCCGCATGCCGGCATTCAGCACGCGCTGGTCGTTGGGGTCCGACAGGTAGTTCGGCGTGATCGCCGGCGGCGCGAACGGATCAGCCGAGCGCGCCATGATGGTGCCGCGACTGTCGGGCCGCACCGGACACACTGCTACGGTCATGCCCGGCGCACGCTCCAGTTCGCCGAAGCGCGCCGCGTCGTAGCTGGCAGGCGTGAACAGCAGTTGCAGATCGGGGCTCGCGAGTTCCGGCCGCGAGCGGCAGAACACCTGCGCGCTGGTCACGCCGAAGGTCAGCGCACCGCGCCCGGTGGCGACGAACCGTGCCGCTTCGCCGGCCAGCCGGACGCCACGCGCCAGCTGGTTGATCGACACCGCGTTTCTCGCCCGGTGCGAGATGCGCGCGACGTAGTGGTCCTGCAGATTCCTCCCCACGCCGGGCAGATCGTGCACCACGCCGACGCCGATCGATTGCAGATGCGCCGCGGGACCGATGCCGGAAATCTGCAGAAGATGCGGCGAATTGATCGCACCGCCGCACAGGATCACCTCGCGTGCCGCACGCGCCTCGCGGTCGCTGCCCCGCTGACGGAACGCGACGCCCACACAGCGCGTGCCATCCATGATCAGCCGCGTCGCCAGCGCCTCGGTCTCGATGCGCAGGTTCTCGCGCCCGCGCGCCTGCGCCAGGAATGTCTGCGCCGTCGACCCACGGAAACGGCCCTTGCGCGTCATCTGCGAATAGCCGACGCCCTCTTGCATTCGTCCGTTCAGATCCTTGCTGAACGCAAAGCCAACCTGCTGCGCAGCTTCGACGAAGCGATGGGTCAGCGGCAGGATGGTACGATAGTCCTCGACCAGCAGCGGGCCGCCTTTGCCACGATACTCGGGATCGGCGCCCTGCACATAATGTTCCGACTTGCGGAACAGCGGCAGCACGTCGTCAAAGCTCCAGCCGCGACAGCCCATCTGCGCCCAGCCGTCATAGTCGGCCGGATTGCCGCGGACGTACAGCATCCCGTTGATCGAGCTTGATCCGCCCAGCACCTTGCCGCGCGGCCAGTGGATCGCACGTCCGGCAGAACCAGGACCGGCATCCGCGCTGTAGTTCCAGTTCACCACCGGATGGTGCAGCAGCTTCAGCACGCCGGCGGGAATGTGGATCCAGGGAAGCCAGTCGCGCGGACCCGCCTCCAGCAAAGTCACTCTGGCACCGGTCTCGCTCAAGCGGCTGGCGACGACGCAGCCGGCAGAGCCGGCGCCCACCACGATGTAGTCCGCGTCCATCGCGATCAGGCCCGCGCCAGGCCCAGCCAGCGCACGAACTGCGCGAGCTTCGCCTTGATCACCTGCCACAGCAGGCCATGCGCCTCGAGGGCTGCCGGCGCTTCCTGTGTCACCGGCGGGGGCGCCTCGGTGGCAAATTCTTCGGCTGCACGCTTGGAAAAATCGGCCATCAGCGCATTGGCGAACGGCACGCCGCCGGTACGTGCGAAGTCCGCTAGCACGCCACCCAGTTCCGCATCCGAGGTCAGCTTCACTGCAGTCGCACCGGCCGCCGTTGGGTCGTCGCGCAGCGCATAGGCGATGCGCACCTCGATCCGTGCAGCGCGCATATCCGCCGCACCACGGCCGCGCAGCGAACCGGTATGCGTCGCAAGGTCGGTCTCCACCGCCACGCGGCCACGGAAGCGGATCTTCTTCGGTCCGAATGCCACCAGCATCGAACCGAGATAATTGCCCTCCTCGTCGCGCCCCTCGATCGCCGCACCCGGCATGCAGCGCGCCATGCGCTCGACATCAGCAAAGCGCCGGATCACATCGTCCGGTCGCCCCGGAACGCTGAACTCACCTTCG
>DASSRN010000510.1:0-3113 GCA_035701785.1 Acetobacteraceae bacterium
ATTTCGCAGTCGAGGCCTTCCAGAGGCTCCATCTCCAGGTCGTAGCCGCCGCCCGCGACGGTAAAGCTGGCGCCGGCGGGGGTGGCGATCTTGTACTTGGCCAAGTCTGGTCTCCTTTCACTTCGGCGGACGCGCGCGGACCGCCTTCTCGTTCACGTCGATGCCCCAGCCGGGACCTTTCGGCAAGACGAACTCGCCATTTTCGATCGTCGGCACCGTCTCGTAGAACTCGTCGCGCCAGGGTGCGCTGTCGATGTCGATCTCCATCACCCGGAAGTTCGGCACGATGGCGCTGAACGTGGCGCTGATCGCGCTGCACAGGTGGCCGTAGAAATTGTGCGGTGCCACGTTCACCTCGTAGACGTCCGCCATCGAGGCGATCTTCAGCGACTCGTTCAGACCGTTCCAGATCACGTCGACGATCGCCACGTCGGTCGCGTAATTGTCGAAGAACGGCTTGAACTCGCGGCGGCCGTGCAGTGTCTCGCATGACGCGATCGGGCAGTGCGCGCCGCGCTTGATCTCGGCCAGCGCCGGCGCGTCGTGCGTGTCGATCTCGAGCCAGGTCAGATCGAACGGCGCCACCGCCTCGGCGATGCGCTTGAAACCTTCGGTCTTGAAGTTGAAGTTGATGTCGAGATGGATGCCCATCTCCGGGCCGATCGCCGACCGGATGGCGCCAAGCTGATCGCTGAGACCGCGCAGCAGCCTGTTGTCCCAGTTCAGCTCCGGCCAGCCAGGGGTGCGGCCGAAGCCCGGTGTGTAGGATGCAAGCCGTCCGCCATCGGACGGGATGATGTTGGTCTTCAGCGCGCGGAAGCCGGCGCGCTTTACCTCCTGCGCGTGGCGCGCCAGGTCCTCGTAGCTGTGCAGTTCCGGCACGCCCATCAGCCCTGCGCTGCGCACGCGATAGGTGCCGAAATGCGACCAGTAGACCGGGACGCGATCGCGGATCGGACCGCCGAACAGCGCATAGACCGGCACGCCGTAAGCCTTGCCGGTCACGTCCAGCAGCGCATTCTCGATCGCCGCGATCGCCTGCTGGTTGAGGCCGCCACGCGATTGGCGGGTGAGCACGTGGAGGTGCTGGGTGATCTGCTCATAGCGGCGCGGGTCGCGGCCGATCAGGACCGGGGAGAGGTTGCGGATGACGTCAGACAGGCCGAGTGAGCCGAAGCTCTCGTTGAACTCCGACCAGCCGATGATGCCGTCGTCGGTGGTGACCTTGAGGAAGGAGAACATGCGCCAGCCGGCATCGGCCTGGAATGTCTCGATGCGTTCGATCTTCATGCGATTCTCCTGAAAGAGATTCACCACAGAGACACAGAGGGCACAGAGAACCCGGTGTGCTCTGTGTTTCTGTGGTGAATCTTATTCCTTCACCGCCCCAGTCATCGACGAGACGTAGTACTCGACGAAGAACGAATAGATCAGCGCGACCGGCACCGATCCCAGCAGCGAGCCGGCCATCAGCGCGCCCCACTGGTAGACGTCGCCGGTCACCAGTTCGGTCAGGATCGCCACCGGCACCGTCTTCTTGTCAGTGCTCTGGATGAACGCCAACGCGTAGATGAACTCGTTCCACGACAGGGTGAAGGCGAAGATGCCGGCCGAGATCAGCCCGGGCACAGCCAACGGCAGCGTGATCCGCCGCAGGATCTGCAGCCGCGACGCGCCGTCGATCAGCGCGCACTCCTCCAGCTCATACGGGATCGACTTGAAATAGCCGATCAGCAGCCAGGTGCAGAACGGCACCAGGAAGGTTGGATAGGTCAGGATCAGCGCCACCGGGTTGTCGAACAGGCCGAACTGATAGATCAGCGTCGCCAGCGGGATGAACAGGATCGAGGGCGGCACCAGATAGGCGAGGTAGATTGCCAGCCCGGCATGCTGCGCGCCCTTGAAGCGCAGTCGCTCGATTGCATAGGCACACAATACGCTGGAGGCCACCGACAGGAAGGTGGAGGCGACCGCGATCCCCATCGTAATCATCAGCCAGCGGGGATAGTTGGTCTGGAACAGCAGCACCTCGATGTTGTGCAGCGTCGGCGAGTGTATCCAGAACGGATTGAACTGCTTGTAGTCGTACATCTCGTGGTCAGGTTTGAATGCGGTGATCGCCATCCAGTAGAACGGGAACAGCAGCACCAGCACGAAGAGGGCGAGCGGTATATAGACGGTGACCGTGCGGCGCAGCCGCGAGTCCCACGCCAATGTTTCCGGCCGCTCATAGCCGACGGCGGCCTGCACCTCGGCAGGCGCTTCGGGAACCAGCGCGTCAGTCATTCGCTTCGCCCTGCTGCCACTTGCGCCGCCCCACGCCGAAGAAGCACAGCAACGTGGCACCGATCAGGAACGGGATCATCGAGACGGCGATCGCGGCACCCTCCCCCAATTGCGCGCCGGGGATCGCGCGCTGGAATGCCAGCGTCGCCATCAAATGCGTGGTGTTGAACGGGCCGCCGCGGGTGATCGCGTAGACCAGCTGGAAGTCGGAGAATGTGAACAGCACCGAGAGCGTCAACGCGACGGCCAGGATCGGCATCAGGAGCGGCACGGTGATGCGGCGGAACTTCTGCCAGCCGGAGGCGCCGTCGAGCAGCGCCGCCTCGTAAAGTGACGGCGAGATGGTCTGCAATCCGGCGAGCAGCGTGATCGCGACGAACGGAATGCCGCGCCAGATGTTGGCGACGATCAGCGACCAGCGCGCGGGCCACGGCGTGCCCAGGAAGTTGATGTAGGTGTCGCGCAGGTGCAGCACATCAACGACGACATAGGAGATGATCGAGAACTGCGGCGAATAGATCCACCACCAGGCGATCGACGACAGCACGGTGGGAACGATCCACGGCAGCAGCACGATGGCGCGCAGGAACGCCTTGAACGGGATGTGGTGGTTCAGCAGCAGCGCGAGCCACAGCCCGAGCCCGAACTTGATGACGCTCGCGACCACCGTGTAGAAGAGCGTGTTGAAGAGCGCGAGGCGCGTGACCGAGTCGCCCCAGAGGAACTTGTAGTTCTCGAGGCCCACGAAGACGCCCGCGCGGCCCACCTTGGTGTCGGTGAAGCCGAGCCAGGTCCCCAGTCCCAGCGGATACGTGAGGAACACCAGC
>DASSRN010000511.1:0-10363 GCA_035701785.1 Acetobacteraceae bacterium
CATCACGCCGCAACCTCGGCGCCGGCGGTGTAGAGGTGGCACGCTACGTCGTGGCGTTCGCCGATGGCCACTTCGGCCGGGAATGCCTTCTCGCACACGCCCCGCATGTATTCGGTGCAGCGCGGATGGAACGGACAGCCGGTGGGGCGCGCGTAGGGGTGCGGGATGGAGCCGGCGATCGTCGCCAGCCGCGCCCGCGGCTCGGCCAGCACGCTCGGGATCGAGCGCAGCAACGATCGTGTATACGGATGTCGTGGCGCGTGGAAGATCGCGTCCACCGGCCCCTTCTCCACCTCGTGGCCGAGATACATCACCACCACGTCGTCCGTCATCTCGGCGATCACGCCCATGTCATGAGTGATCAGGATCACCGCCAGCCCGCGTTCCTGCTGAAGACGGCGGATCAGGTCGAGTATCTGCGCCTGCGTGGTGACATCCAGCGCCGTGGTCGGTTCGTCGGCGATCAGGATGCGCGGCTCGGCGGCCAGCGCCAGCGCGATCATGACCCGCTGCCGTAACCCGCCCGACAGCTCGAACGAATACGCATCGACCCGTTGCGCGGGCCGCGGAATTCCGACCATCGCCAGCAGCTCGATGGCGCGCGCCCGCGCCGCACGCTTCGACAGCGACGAATGCAGCCGGATCGCCTCGATCAACTGGTTGCCGATGGTGTGGAACGCAGAGAGCGAGCTCATCGGTTCCTGGAACACCAGGCCGATCTCGCCGCCGCGGATCGCGCGCATTTCGGTGCCGTCGGCGGCAAGCGTCACGAGGTCCACGCTGCTGCCGTCGGCGCGGCGCAGCAGGATCTGGCCGGAGACGATGCGCCCGGGCCGCTCGACGATGCGCAGGATCGAGCGCGCGGTGACGCTCTTGCCGCAGCCGGACTCGCCGACGATGCCCAGTGTGCGGCCGGCGTGCAGGTCGAATGACGTGCCGTCGACCGCGCGCACCACGCCTTCGTCCTGGAAGAAGTGCGTGTGCAGGTCGCGGACGGAAAGGATCGGGTCAGCCATAGGGGTCCGCCGCGTCGCGCAGCCCGTCGCCCAGGAAGTTGAACGCGAGGATAACCACGATCACCGGCACCGCGGCGAACAGCAGCCATGGTGCGAGGCCCAGCGTCTGGAGGTTCTGCGCATCCTGCAGCATCACGCCCCACGAGATCGCCGGCGGGCGCAGGCCAAGTCCCAGGAACGACAGCGTGGTCTCGCTGATGATCATCGCCGGCAGAGCGAGGCTGACCGCGGCGATGATGTGCGACAGGAACGACGGCACCATATGACGGAAGATGATGCGCAACCGCGACGCGCCGCAGAGTTCGGCGGCGGTGATGAAGTCTTCCTCGCGCAATGCCAGGAAGCGGCCGCGCACCACGCGCGCGAGTTCGGTCCAGCCGATCAGCGAGATGATGATGGTGATCGCGAAATACACCTGCTGCGGCGACCAGCTTGCCGGCACCGCGGCGGCCAGACCCATCCACAGCGGAATAGTCGGGACCGAGCGCAGGATCTCGATCACGCGCTGGATCACCACGTCGGCCCAGCCGCCTTGCAGGCCGGAGATGCCGCCCAGCAGGATGCCGAGGATCAGGCTCAGTCCCACACCGACCAAGCCGATAGTGAGCGAAGTGCGCGTCGCCAGCACCAGGCGCGAGAACACGTCGCGGCCCAGTTCGTCGGTGCCAAGCAGGAACAGCGCGTTCTCCGGCTTGCCGTCGGATACGGTGAACAGGTGGATGTCGGTCGGGATCAGGCCGAGGAAGTGGTAGGGATAGCCGTGACCGAACAGCACGAGGTCGCGCGGTTCGCTGGCGTCGGGCGCGTAGGTCAGCTTGAACGTGCGCGGGTCGCGCTTGCCTTTCAGTGCATAGACCTGCGGATGGAAGTGGCCGTCCGCATCGAACCAGTGGATCGGCTGCGGCGGGATGTAGCTGCGGCTTGCCTGGGTGTCGAATGGCGGCGCATAGGCGATGCCGTCGGCGAAAATCGCCAGGAGGTAGAACAGGCCGACGATCACCGCGCTGATCAGCGCGAGTTTGTGCTTTTTGAAGCGCCACCAGATCAGCTGGCGCTGGGTGGCGACGGCGACGCGGGTCTCGTCCTCGGTGGCGAGCGGCTGTTCGATCGCGATGTCGCTCATCTGCCGCGCCCCAGCCGGATCCGCGGATCGATCCACATCAGCAGCAGGTCGGAGAGCAGCGTGCCGACCACTGTGAGCACGCCCAGCAGCAGGATGATGGTAGAGGCGAGCAGCATGTCCTGCGACAGCAGCGAGCGCAGCAACAGCGGTCCCACGGTGGGCAGGCTCAGCACCACGGAGATGATCACCGAGCCGGACACCATGAACGGCAGCAGGTAGCCGATGGTGCTGGCGAACGGATTGAGCGCGGCGCGCACCGGGTATTTCATGATGACGCGCTTTTCCGGCAGGCCGCGGGCGCGCGCGGTGACGACGTAGGGGCGGCGCAGCTCATCCAGCAGGTTGGCGCGCATGATGCGCACAAGCTGCGCGGTGCCGGCGAGCGACAGGATCAGGATCGGGATAGGCAGGTGCTGGAGCAGGTCCAGCAGCTTGGCCCAGCTCCACGGTGCCAGTTGCTGTGCGGGGGAAAACAGGCCGCCGACGCTGAGCCCGAACAGGCGCGAGCCGAGATACAGCACGATGAGCGCCAGCAGGAAGTTCGGGATGGCGAGGCCGATGAAGCCCAGGAAGGTGAAGACGTAATCGCCGATCGAGTACTGCCGGACTGCGGAGTAGATGCCGATCGGCAGTGCGAGGCCCCAGGTGACGACGATCGCGCCGAGTGACAGCAGGATGGTCAGCCACAGGCGGTCGCCGATGACCTCGGTCACCGGGCGGCCGTACTCGAATGAGCGGCCGAAGTCGCCGCTGGCGACCATGCCGAGCCATTTCCAGTACTGCACCCAGAGCGGCTGGTTCAGGCCGTAGGCGGCCCGCATCGCATCCGCTTCGGCGGCCGACAGCGATGAACCGGAGGCTGTCATCTGGGCGGCGTAGGCGGTGACGAAGTCGACCGGCGGCAGGTGCAGGATGATGAAGGTCACCACGGTGATGGCAACCAGGGTAATCGCGGCGAGCACGAGACGGCGGGCGAGGTAGGTCAGCATGGATCAGTTAGATACTCCCCCTCCCCTTGCGGGAGGGCGTTGGGGGGAGGGGGCGGTGGGAGCGCGGACAGGCCCCCTCCCCCCAACCCCCTCCCGCAAGGGGAGGGGGAGGACGGGGGTGGCCCGCCTCATGCCTTGAAGTACCATGTCTCCGGATGCGAATTGCCGGGGGTGCGGCAGTGCTGCGCGTTGCATACGCGAGCCGCGATGTTGCCCAGGCGGTTGGAGACCAGGCGCACGCCGAGACCGGCGGGGGATTGGCCGACCGTGCCGATGCCGTACTGCTGGTCCACCAGGATCTTCCAGATCTCCTGCGCGTTCTTGTTGCGCCCGTCCGCCTTCAGTCCGGCAGCCTCGGAGTAGAGATCGAAGATCTTCAGGATGTTCGGATCGTCCGGCTTGGTGCCCTGCTTGCCGCCGGACGAGTACCACGCGGCATAGTCCGGAGCGAACGCTGCGCCAGGGATCACCGGCACCGCCCAGGTGGGGAACAGATACAGCAGTTCCGTCCCGCCGTTGTTCCAGACGAACAACTGATGCTCGTTGTTGGTCTGCTTGGCGAAGCCGAGGCCGCGCTCCATTTCCTTTACGTCGGCCTGGATGCCGATCTTGCGCCACTGGTCGGCGACCATCTCCGAGAGTTTCGGATACGGCAGAAACGCAGCGATCGCGATCACCTGAAGGCGGAGGCGCTCGCCGTTGTCCGTGCGCAGGCGGTAGCCTTCGCCGTCCTTCTTCGAGAGCCCGATTTTGTCGAGCAGCGCATTGGCCTGCTTCACGTCAAGCACCGACCACTTCTTGCGCCATTCTTCGCCGGGACTTTGCGGCATGCTCTCGCCGGGTGCGGGCGAACCCGGCGTGCCGACGCCTAACCAGAATGTCTCGTTGAGCTGATCGCGGTCGATGCCAAGCGCCAGCGCGCGACGGAAGTCGGCGTTCTTCAGCCATTTGGCGACTTCGGCATCGCCCGTATAGCTCTGGTTGACGTGGAACATGAAATCGGATCCGGCAAAGCCGAGATCCAGGTGCACCTTGTAGTTGCCCTTCGCCTGGTTATCCAGCAGCACCGGCAGCTTGCCCAGGTCGATATGGCGTTCCTGCTCGTCGTACTCGCCGGCCATCGCACGCAGGTTGATGACCTCGAGGTTTTCCGCCAGCGTGAACTGTATCCGATCGAAATACGGCAGCTGATTTCCGGAGGTATCGACGGCGTAATAGAACGGATTGCGCTCCAGCAACCAGATCGGGTTGTTGATCGGCCGCACGCTGCGCCACGGCCCGAGCACCGGCACCTCGGTGTTGAGCTCCCAGTCCTTCTTGAAGTGCAGCATCTGCACCCAGTTCTCGAAACCCTCTTGCTTCGCGCGCGCGTTCACCGCATCGAGCGACGAATATTTCGGCAGGAACTGCTTCAGGTAGTGCGCCGGTGCATAGGCACCGAAGCTGACCTTGCCGGCCTGGCGCACCGCCTGTCCGCCACCCATGGCGGTGTCGCCCGCCATGATGTCCTCGAACAAATAGTACGGCACGTCCCATTCCCAGCGCACCGTCGTTTCGTCCACCTTCACCATGCGGCCAGGCTTACCGCCGGGACGCATCTCGGGCGTCGGTGTCGGTACGATCTCGGGATTGTTGTAGATGTCCTCGAACCAGAACATGAAGTCGTCGGCGGTGAACGGTGCGCCGTCGGACCACTTCATCCCTTTGCGCAAATGCAGCGTGTAGGCCTTGCCGTCGTCGCTGAGGTCGTAGCCCTTGGCGACGCACGGCACGATCTTGCTGCCGTCGGCGCTCCAGTGCAGCGGCTTGTCGGAGGACTGGATGCGATTGCCGTTCTCGCCATCGGCGGGCCCGGTGAAGGCGCGGCGCCAGGTGCCGCCGTATTTGCCGATCTCGTTCAGCGGCTGCCAGACCATGGGTTCGGCCGGGATGCGCTGCTCGACCGGCGGCAGCTTCCCGGCCTTTACCAAGTCCGCCAGCATCGGCGCTTCGGCGAATTTCTTCGGCCACTTCGCCGGGTCGGTGATCATGGTCGGGCCCTGGATGTCGCCCACCAGGCCCGATTGCGACAAGCCGCTCTGCTGGGCTTCGGCAATGGAACTGCGCAGGAACGCCATCGCGGCCGGACTGGCCGCCAGCCCCGCCAAGACCGCACGGCGAGACCACTTGCACTCTGACATCGGCGTTTCCTCGGATTGCAGAACGGCGGCAATCTATCGAGGTGGATTGTCTCTTTCCAGGGGCGCTCAGAGCATGACTGTGCCGCCGTCCACCGCGATGGTCTGTCCGGTGACGAAGCGGCTGCCGTCGGAGATCAGCCAGGCGACGGTGCCGGTCAGGTCGCCCGGTTCCAGCGTGCGCTGGATCGACTGGCCGGCGCGGATCACCTCGAGGCCACGGTCCAGCCGTTCGCCGAAGAATTCGGCGGTGCCCTCGGTCATGACCGCCGACGGCGCCAGCGCATTCACCCGGATGTTGTCGCGACCGAGTTCGCGCGCGAGGCCGCGGGTCAGGCCGATCACAGCCGCCTTCGACGTGGTGTAGTGCAGCGCGAACGGCATCCCATAGGTCGCGGCCAGCGAGGCGATGTTGATGATCGATCCGCCGCCGGACTGGCGCATCGCCGGCACCACGGCCTTGCAGCAGTTCCAGATGCCCTTGACGTTCACCGCCATCGTCGCGTCCCAGTCGGCCTCGGCGATCTGGTTGAAGCGGCCGCCGCGCAGCGAGCCATATAGCGCGGCGTTGTTGATCAGCGCGTCGATGCGGCCAAAGCGTTCCATCGCGAGCTCGACCATTGAATCGGCCGAGGCGATGTCGGTCACATCGAGCGTGACGCCGATGCCGTGCGGGCCGGCGGCAGTGGCGGCCTCGGTGCAGTCGGCGATGTCGCCGGCGACGACCAGCGCGCCGGCCGCGCCCAGGCAACGGGCGTATTCCAGCCCCAAGCCGCGTGCAGCGCCAGTGATCAGCACAACCTTGTCGGCAACGCTCATCGCTTCCTCCAGTCAGGCGGCGTGCGAAAGACGGTAATCGTCCAGCATGTCGCGAACGCGATAGATCTGCACCAGGCCACGCACCAGGGTGGGCGCGATGCGGTGCCAGCCGAGTGGCCGCAGCGGCGTCAGCGGAAACACCGTGGCATCGTCCCGCCTGCCCTGCGCCAGGGCCGCGAGGTCGCGCCCCATCATCGTCGCGGCGGCGATACCGCGGCCGTTATAGCCGAGGCCAGCGTAGAGGCCCGGCGCCAGTTCGTGCAGGCGGGGGAAGTGGTCCGTGGTCATCGCGACCCAGCCGGTCCAGGCCTGCTGCCACTTCACTGCGCCAAGCTGCGGAAACAGCGCACGGATCCGGGCATCGACCCGGCGCCAGTCGGCGCGCGGTTCGGCGCCGAAGCTGGGACCGTGCGCGCTGCCGTGCAGGCGTCCATCCGGCAACATGCGCACGCCGGAATAGAGCTGCCGCGTGTCGGTGAGCGACTGCCGCTCGGGCAGGATCGTGTGGCGCACATTGTCCGACAGCGGCTCGGTGACGAAGCCATGGCCGCGCATCGGTATGATGCTCTCGCGCAGGCCTGGCCAGAGGTCGCCTGTATAGGCGTTCGTGGCGACAACCACGCTGTCGGCGATCAGCTGTCCGGCGCCCGCGCCGATTTCCCAGCGGCCGTCGCGTCGCGCCAAGCTGCGTGCCGGGGATTTTTCATACAGCGTGGCGCCTGCGTTGGCGGCGGCGTGGGCAAGTCCGCGGGCGTAGGCGAACGGGTTGATGTTGCCGCCGCGTCGGTCGAGTGACGCCGAGGGATAGAGCGACGAACCGATGAACTCGGCGCAGCGTGCGCCTTCCAGCATTTCGACCGGGGCGTTTCGCTGTTGCCAGTAGCGGGTGCGGGCTTCCAGCTCGCGCCGCCCACCTGGCGAGTGCGCTGCGAAGATCAGACCGGAGCGGATGGCCCAGCACTCGATGCGATGTCGGCCGATCAGCTCGAACACGAGGTCCGGGCCGGCGGCTACCGCATCGACGATGCGCTGGCCGCGTTCGCTGCCGTAGTGGCGCAGGATCGCGGCGTGGCCCAGCTTCAGATAGGGCACAACCTGGCCAAACGCGCGTCCCGAGGCGCCCCAGCCGATATGTTTCGCCTCCAGCACTACGACGTCGATGCCGGCTTCGGCGAGATGCAGTGCGGTGGAGAGGCCGGTGAAGCCCGCACCGATGACCGCCACCGCGGCATGGCGCTGCCCGCGCAGTTCCTGCGTCGGTGGCGGCGGCGGTGCGCCGCGGCCATAGACGTCGGGCGGGCCGGCAAGATCGGAACTCGGCGCGTGCATGATGCGACGGTGCAGCGATCCGCCGGCTGCCGCAACACTTGTCATTCTGGTGGGCGACAGATAACCGAACGGCGCAATCGAATCGAGGCCGCCGACATCATGCAGCAGATCGCCATGCAGCAGATCGCCGAGGCGGTGCTTTATTGCGGCTTGTTTCTTATCTCTGGCGTCGCCGGTCTCGTGCTGCATCGCCATCTGCCGGAGCGGCACCGCAACCGTGAGACGCTGGACTTCGTGCGACTGGTGGTGGGCGCGCTGGTGACGTTTCTCGCGATCGTGCTGGGTCTGCTCACGGCGGCGGCCCAGTCGCACTTTGATAACGTGGGCAACACGTATCGGCGAATGGGTGGGCAGATCGTGCAGCTTGACGATGCGCTGCGCGAGACCGGTGCCGCCGGCAAGGCGATCCGCGCCGAGATGCGCAGCTATCTCGCCGCGGTCATCGCCAGCACCTGGCCTGACGAACCGGCGCCGAGTGGCACATTCCTGCACGGGCTGCCGGCTGGCCAGGCGGAGAGCACTGAACTGTCGGCGCTGCTGCGCCGCGTGCAGGCGCAGATCGAGGAGCTTGATCCGCGGGCGCTACCATCGGATGCGATGAAATCGCCGGCCATGACGCTGTTCCAGGACTTCATCACGGCGCGCTGGGCGGTGATCGAGACCGACCACCGGACGATTCCGCCGGCCTTCTATGGCCTGATGCTGTTCTGGATGGCGCTGATGTTCATGGGGTTCGGCCTGTGTGCGCCGCGCACTGCGGTGGCCGCGGTCACCGTGCTGATCTGCGCGATTTCGCTGGCGTCGGTGGTCTACGTGATCCTGGAGCTGGATGACTCCTCCAGTGGGCTGATCGCGATATCGAGCGATCCGCTGCGCCAGGCGCTTGCCGATTTGGACCGTCCATAGGAGGTGGGGGCTGACGCGCGGGCCACGGATTGATCCCACGCGTCGCCCCGACCACAGATCCGGTATGCACAGCCCCGATCGTTGGTGTTGCTTATTTCTCGGCGACCGGCAGCATCAGGTGTTCGTAGCGGGTACCAGGATACATCGCATAGGGTTGCGTCGGGTCAACTACATCGACCGTCCGAGAATAGCCGGCCATCTCTTTGACCATCGGCCCGACGACCATGACGTGCGGACCGGTCGCGACCCAATGTTGGTGCGTTTCGTCGTGGGCGTCAGCGTTGTTGGTGCCGGTGTCACCAGCCAGCATGTAAATGAAGCCGACCTTGTCAGGCGGGTCCTGCTTCGCCGCAAGCGCCTTGATCCAGGCGAGGCCGTTTTCATCAGCGCATAACGGCGTTCCCGCAGCGTTGATCATGCAGGTATAACCATTGTTGCCTGATTGAAGGGTCTTCATCGATCCGTCCGCCTGCTTCATGACAATGTTGGCTTTGGCGACGATCGGCTCGGGAGCGGCGGTCTTCACCTTCGCGAGATAGGCAGGTTCGGAATTCGGTACTTCCGTCGTCGGAAGCGCCGCCGCCAAGTTCGTTCCAAGGAAAAGCGCGAACATCGAGGACACGGCCAGTCGAACTTCGAGCGGCATGTTACCCTCCCTACATTGCGGTCGTTCTTGATGACGACCACAGTATCACTTTAAGCCCGCTCTATGGTTTTGACCAATAACCGAAGGATGTCCCACCTACTATAGCGCGCAACCAGCGCAGGCATCTGCGCTGCATTCCACCCCTGCTAATCGAGCGAGCGTTGTTCCGACCTGCCCCGGAGGCCTACGGCCTCAGGTATCCAACATAGTAGATGCCGATAACGCTACCCGACGCATCTCTGATCGGCTCGTAACCGGTCACATACGGCTTGCCCAAGATCATAGCGTCGCCGTAGTACGCCTCGCCCTTCCTGATCATAGCGATGGCCGGACCATCGGGATCGAGGATCGTGCCGATAGCGCGCGATCCGTCCTGTTTCTTCACGTTAGTCGCGATGCGCACGTATTCGTTGTCAGCCTTCACGAAAATCGTAGCCGTCCCACCGTTCTGCTCCACAACATCATCAACCACTTCGAAGAAATTGTTCATCCTGGTGGGCCCGAAATACAGAGCAGGAACATCCTTGCCGTCAACCTTATCGCTTCCCGCGATCTTGGGAACTCCCAGTTGCGCTGTCCTGGCCTTCAAAGCTCCCATAGATGTATGGACTTTGTCCTGCTGCGCATTGCCGGTGCGTGGGATCAGTGTGGAGGTCGCGGCGAAGAGGGCGGCGGCAAAGCTGCAAACGACGAACTGCCGCCGACCGGCGAATACCTGTCGGGTCATCATGCTGGCGCCCTTCCTT
The DNA here is from genome assembly GCA_035701785.1 of Acetobacteraceae bacterium. Lineage (GTDB taxonomy): Bacteria > Pseudomonadota > Alphaproteobacteria > Acetobacterales > Acetobacteraceae > JAMXLO01. The sequence goes on from DASSRN010000511.1 coordinate 9,752, forward strand.
GTGATTGAGGCCTTCCCAAACCAGAGTGCCGTGCAGCCTTCCTGCTCAGCCGAGCGAAGCGGCGATATCTGCTTCCTTGTTTGAGCTACTGCCCAGGTGGCCGGAATGCCGCGGCAATCGTCTTCGCCTTCTCCCGCGCGCCTTGTATGTCGTCCTGCGAAAACAGGCGCTCCATCTTAGGATTTTGGATGCCGCTGGAGACCGCCACGCTACACACTGCAGCGGCAGTTGCGCCATCAGGCGCGTCGAAAATCACCAGCACGCCCGGACCATTTGCGATCCGTCCATACCATTCGATCAGCTTGCAGCCGCCTGCTTCGAGTGCCTGCGCAGTCGCCTGGCGTCGGTTGGTATCGGGGTTGGCCCGCATCGCGGTCAGGTGTTCCGCTGAGTACTCGCCACTGAACGAGAACAGCATACGCGTCCCTCCCTGTTATATTTTTATATTGCGGTGTTTTCCTACCAATTCAGCAGATCAGGTTCAACGAACCTGCGGTTGCCAAGACGTCGTTGATTGTAACCGCCTTAGAACGTTCGCTTGCTGATACTTCGTGCTGTGCAACCGGCGGCGGAAGTCCTGATAGGACGTGCCTACTCATGAAGACAGAACCC
>DASSRN010000512.1:0-6464 GCA_035701785.1 Acetobacteraceae bacterium
GCCGGGCTGCACGGCTGGCAGTGGCTGTTCATCCTGGAAGCTGTGCCGGCGCTGGTACTGGCTGTGGTGACGTGGTTCTACCTGACCGACCGGCCGGAAGATGCGGACTGGCTCACCGGCGATGAGCGTGCGTGGCTGACGCGGCGGCTTGCCGAGGAACGTCGGGTGCGTGAGGAGGTCCACGATATCGGCGTCTGGCAGGCGCTGATCAGCCCGAAGGTCCTGGCGCTGTCGGTGGTTTATTTCGGCGCGGTCGCGACGAACTACGGCACGGCATACTTCCTGCCGCAGATCGTCAAGGCGTTCGGGCTGAGCAACGTGCAGACCGGGTTCGTGAGTGCGATCCCCTACGTGGTCGGGTCGATCGGAATGGTGTGGTACGGCCATCGCTCGGACCGATACCTCGAGCGGAAAGGTCACGCGGCAGTCGGCTTCGTGCTCGCGGCGGTCGGCATCGGCGCCTCGCCGCTGTTCGCCGATCCGGTACTGAAGATGCTCGCGTTGTCGATTGGCGCGTTTGGCGTGTTTGCGGTGCTGCCGGTGTTCTGGACGCTGCCGACGGCGTTCCTGTCCGGTGCGTCGGCAGCTGCGGGGATCGCGGTGATCAATTCGGTTGGCAACCTCGCGGGGTTCTTCGGTCCGTTCGCCATGGGCGCGCTGAAGGATGCGACCGGCGACTATGCCGCCGGCCTGTGGGTGATCGCCGCGTGCGCCGTCGTGGCCCTGGTGGTCGTGCTGGCGCTGCACCACGACACGCGGCTGGAGGAGGCGCCGCCACGCGCAACAGCCGCGGCGGAGTGAGCCGCCGCATCATGCAGTGGCATAGCTCGCTACCGAAGTGCGCACTGCGAGCCAGCCGCACACCATTTGCAGCGGCAGTACTTGGCGCGAGCCTGGCGCTGAGCACGGCCGCTTTTGCCGGCGAAGCCTCGGACGACCCAATGGTCGCTTGTGATCGGGCGGCCAAGCGTGCAGAGGCGGAGTGGCATCTGCCGGCCGGTCTGCTGTCCGCGATCGGTGTCGTCGAGAGTGGACGAAGTGGGCTTGGGCATCTGTTGCCCGTGGTCTGGCCATGGACGATCAATGCCGGCGGGCATGGTCGCTACTTCGCCGACACTGCAGCCGCGCTTGCCACCGTGCATGCGTTACAGGCAAGTGGCACGCAAATGATTGATGTCGGGTGCTTCCAGGTGGATCTGTTCTATCATCCGCAGGCGTTCGCTTCTCTGGCTGCGGCGTTCGATCCCGATGCCAACGCGCAGGCGGCGGCGCGCATCCTGGTGCAATCCCGGTTGAGCAGCGGTTCGTGGGAGTCAGCCATCGCACTTTATCATTCGGCTTCGCCGCTTCGGGGAGGTGCCTACTTTCAGCACGTCCAGGCCGTTTGGCCACAGGCACGCGCTCGGGGCGTGGCGGCCCAAGACGCAAATTATGCCACGTTGCTGTCGCCGGCGGCGCGCGCGGTGCGCGTGATCGCGTGGGATGATCTGCCTGGCGCAGGCCTGCCGCGCGTACTTGGGGTGCCCACGAATACTGTCGTGCAATGGACGAGTATTCCTGCCGCCGATCTGCCGAAGGTATTGCTGCCTACAAAGTGATCGCTGTCTGCTAATATTTGAACTGCGTTGTCTCGCTGATTCCCGACGTGAAAAGACCGGTCCAGGCCGGAAGAACGAAGCTGAATGGATACGTCGCAGTGGTCGTGATGGTGCGGATGCCGGTGCCTGTGTCGTAGCTCTGGCTTGCGGTCAATGAAGCGCCGGTGACGCTGCTGCTCAGGAACGGGACTTTATTCCAGACCACTGAAGGCGTCGGTACCGCCGTGCCGTAGTTGCACGATTGCAGGCCGAAGCAGTTCACTACCGCCGATCTCGTCGCTTCGTCCACCAGCGTATGCACGGAGTGTGCCGTTATGAAGTACCGGCCAAGGTCCATTGTCGCGAGCAGCATGAACACGAACGGAATGGCGACAAGGGCGAACTCCAGACTAGAGGTTCCATCCTGCCCCAAGGAGTGCCGACGCCAGCTATTGGAAGCGGGTGACATAGGTTGCTGACAGGTTGGGAATTGCCGACGCGAACAGCGTATCGATTGACGTATATGCCATTGTCGCAGTGACGCTGATCAGCAGGCCACTGCCCGAGGTGCAGGTATCGAAGTTGGCTGTCGCGCAGCCTGGAAGAGCGGTGACGTTCCCTGTCGACGGGTCCAGGCAACTACATGCGACCGTGGCTACCCCGCCGGGAGTGGTCAATACCCAACTGGCCGGCAGCGCGCTGGAGACCGCGTTCTGGATACCGCTGACATTCGTAGGCCATCGCGTGGCGAAAGCACCGCCTGACCTTACCGCCTCCTGCAATTGGATTTGCTGCTGAGCAGCATTGCCGAAGTCATAGGCAGCAAGCAGCAGCGTCGCCAGCATTGTGCCGATGATCGCGAATTCAACTGCCGACACACCTCGTCGGTCCTGTCTCAGCTGCGTCAGTGTGTGCGTGATTGCTGTGAACACATGCGCCTCACTGCGCCAGCCGCACGGTGCGGGTCTGCGCCACGTTCTGCGTCGAGCATCCGGAAATGTCGAATTTCGAGTTGCCGGTGAAGTTCAGCGAATAACCGACGATTTCGCTGCAGGTCGGTGCGTTGGCGCCACTGTTGCCGATGAAGGTGACGCTGGAACTGGGGAAATACATCGCGCCCGCATAGACGCTGCTGGAATCGCCCGTCAGGTTGACGGTGTTGCTGCTCGGCGCGTTCTGGTCCACGTAGAACAGCACTCCGTTGAAGGCGGAGTTGTAGCTGTTGGTCGCCGGCGCCTTGAGGGTGACAACGACATTGCCCTTGATGTCGATCGTCCCGATGCTGGAGGCAGGGCTGCCGGTCAGGACGAAGGTGACTCCGGAGGAGCCCGTTCCGGTGCAGGTATCGCAGTGCAGCGTGCCGTTGTTCAGCGAGATGCCAGAATTGTAGAAAATATAAGTTCCAGGCGACAGATTTAGATTGAAGTTGCCGGTCAGGCTGAGCCCGTTGCAGTTGATCTTCAAGGCGGAATCATATGCCACAGGCTGCGTCGTCTTGTTGCCGCCGCTGTTGCACTTGACGCCGCCGACATTCGGCGCCGGCAAGGTCAGTTGTTCGATCTGGCTCAACCCACTCGGCAAGGGTGTCAGCGGCTGATAGGTCAGCGGCTGGGTGGTCAGACCGGTGCAACCGTTGCACCCACCGGCCGCCACCAATGACGCGTTGGCGCCCACGTGCGACGACGATGCGCCGGTGATCGACGACGAGCCGCTCTTGTTTGAGGCGAGTGTGCAGCCGCCGGTGCTGATGCTGGTGCTGCCGCCGAACGACAGACCTCCCGCCCCGGCCAGCATGCACACCGGCCCGGTTGCCGCCAGTGCCGCCACTGCGCCTTCGCTGATCGTGACGTTGCTGCTCATGAACAGTCCTGCGAACATCGGTGCACGGCTGGTGGAGACAACCGCCTTGACCGCATTCGCCGAGCTTGCGGGAACCGCAGGCGACGTGAATGTGTTGTTGGCCGAGTTGAAGGACCCGGTGGAAACGGTGAGGCCATTCGCATCGCCGGTCAGCGCCGCAGCCTTGCTCGCGCTCTTCGTCACGTCCTGCCCTGCCGATAACGCGAGCACGCCCGCGATGGCCGCCGCATCAGCCGCATTCTGACCCTGTCGCTTTTCCAGGTACCAAGTGCCGCCTTCGGTCGCGAGACCTGCGAGGCCAAGCAGCGCAGTAGCGCCGAGAGCGAAAACCACCGCGGTCGCACCGCGTGTATCGCGGCACAGGCGAACCAAATTGGCCCTGGCGTCGAGCAACTCGCTAAGCATTTTACCCGAGCCCTGAGAGCGACCCTTGATGTATCGTGTATACAGCAAAATCGCTGAAATTTCCATCGGATTCCGGGTTCCGGCGGCGCTTTCGCAGCAGTCTCCGGCGCAATCGGGCCGCCAGCGGGTCAGGCGCTGGAAGGCAGGCTTGCACCGGCTCGATTCCTTGTGGTTGCTTGCATCTATGCATCGGGCATGCACTGGAGTCATGGCGTGACAGCTGGGCCCACAGCAGCGCTGTACTGTCTCCTGGCTATTGCACTGCCGCTCAACGCAGCTTTCGCCCAGACCAGCGCCGCCCCGCAGCAACAGCGTCAATCGACAGGGGCGGCACAGGCACCTGCAAATCCGACACCTGCCCCAGCCGGTGCCACGGCGACCCAGCCAGTCAGCATTCAGGCCGGAACTGGCGTTCTGCTGCGCCTGCCTCAGGCCGCTGCGACAGTGATGTCAGCGGAGCCATCGGTGGCGCGCGTGCAGCCGGCTTCACCGACCAGCCTGTTCTTGATGGGCGTCTCGCCCGGACGCACAACGGTGATCGCAACAACCGATGCCGGTGCTGCGATCGTGCAGTACGATGTGACCGTTACGCCCGGTGCAGCGGGCAGCGTTGCGCCGAGCGGCGCGGCCGCAGCCACTACCGGCGCAGTGACCCCGGCCATCGCGCAAGCGATCCAGGCGGCCATCAACCGGAGTGTTCAGGGCGCCGGAGCGGTACGCGCCCGCCCTGCTGGCTCGGATGTCATCCTGACCGGCACGATCCCCAATGCGGTTGCGGCTCAGCAGGCAGAGGCGATCGCCCGCGGCTTTATCGGTGACAAGGCAGGCGTCATCGACAATCTGACCGTACTCGGCGCAATCCAGGTGAATGTCCGCGTGCGCATCGCCGAGATCAATCGCTCGGTGACGCGGCAACTCGGCTTCAACTGGCAGGCGCTTGCCACCGGTAACGGATTCCGTTTCGGACTGCGCACTGGCGCGGCAGCGACCAGCACGATTTCGCCGCTGCTGCCTCTCGGCCTGGCGCCGCTGTCCGGCGCGACGGCGGTGCCGAACCAGCTTGGCGCCGGGTTCACCTCCGGTGTCTGGGATGTCAACGGCGTCATCGATGCGCTGGCAGGTGACCAGCTGATTACCATCCTGGCGGAACCCAATCTCACCGCGCTGTCCGGCGAGACTGCAAGCTTCCTCGCCGGCGGCGAATTCCCGATCCCGATCGCCGGCAACACAAGCAATGGCCAGACCACCATCACCGTGGAGTTCAAGACGTTCGGCGTCAGCCTGGCGGTGGTGCCGACGGTGATGTCGCCGACGTCACTCAACCTGCGCGTCCGCCCCGAGGTCAGCCAGTTGACCACGAACGGCGCGGTCAGCGTGCCCATCGCTGGCGGAACGCTGACCATTCCGGCGCTCACCGTGCGGCGGGCGGAGACGACGATCGAGCTGGGCAGCGGTCAGAGCTTCGCGATCGCCGGCCTGCTGCAGAAGACTTCGCTCGATCAGACCAACGCGCTGCCGTGGATCGGTGAGGTGCCGGTACTCGGCACGCTGTTCAAGTCCAATGACTTCCAGCGCGGCGAAAGCGAACTGGTGATCATCGTGACGCCGTACATCGTGCGCCCTGCATCCAATCCTTCGGACCTGCGCACGCCGGTCGATGTGTTCCGCCCGGCGACCGATCTCGATCGGATACTGTTCGGCCGGCAACTGGCACCGGTGGCGGGCGGTGGTCCGCCTCTGGATGCCGGGTTCATCCTGAAGTGAGGCACCCATGCGTCTGCTCGGCTGCATGATCGGACTGATCGTCGTGTCGGGGTGCACGTATGATGCGTTCGATCCGTACAAGCGACCCGGCACATGGGTGCCGGAAGGATCGAACGTCGAGAACCTCCGCGTGCAGGTCGCCAATCCGCATGATCTGGTCAGCGGCGCGGGACAGGAAACGAGCAGTGGTGCCGAGGCGGCTCCGCCGGTCGCGCGCGTGCTGGCGGGAAAGCGCTATCCGCTGCCGGCGCTGAATGCCGCTGAAGGCGTGGACATCGTCAATCAGCAACCGCCAACGGGAGCGACAAACCCCGGCTCGGCGACTGCTGCGCAATAGTGGATGGGGAGGCGATGCCAAGCTTCAGATTCGGCGCGCTTGCGGTTGCCGTCGCGATCGCGGCGTGCTTGGGGCTTACAGCGTGCGCCGGCGCCGGTCCGCATAAGACCATGACGACCGAGGGCCGACTTCAGGTCGCTGCAGAAGCCGAGGCCTCGGGCAACACCCAGTTGGCGGTGTCGATGTACACCGAGGCGGCGGAACGCGATCCGGGGAATGTGGAACTTCAGTTGCGATGTGCCGACGCGCTGGCGCGGAGCGGCCGGATCAGCCAGGCGCGTCGGCTGCTGACCGAGCGGCTGCGCACCAGCGCAGGGAATTTGGAGCTGGTGCGGGCACTGGCGCTGGTCGATCTGGTGGCTGGCGATTCAGCACAGGCGATTGCCGGATTGGACCGGCTGCTGGCCGCCGATCCCGGCGACGAGCGTGCGCTGGTGGACAAGGCAGTGGCGCTGGACCTTCAGGGACAGCACGCAGCGGCGCAGGCGATCTATCGCCAGGTGCTGGCACAGTCGCCGGAC
>DASSRN010000513.1:0-3073 GCA_035701785.1 Acetobacteraceae bacterium
TGTCGAATCTTGATGCCAAGCTTCGGGTGCAGATGCGCTCGGAGCTGAAACGCTTTCACCAGGATCTCAACGCCACAGTGGTCTACGTCACACACGACCAGCTCGAGGCCGTGACGATGGCTGACAAGATGGCGGTCATGCAGAGTGGTCTGTTGCAGCAGTACGATTCGCCGGAGCGCGTGTTCACCCATCCAACAAACACCTTTGTTGCCGGTTTCATCGGTAGTCCGGCGATGAACCTGCTGGAGACGCACGTGGTTGGTACCGCGCTGGAAGGACCAGGCGGATGGCGGTATGAGCTCTCGCCAATTAATGCGCGGAAGGCCATGGCGGCAAGCGAACGATCCATCATCCTGGGCGCCCGGCATAGCTCCATCACATTGCATTCGCAGGAAATGCCCGGATCGATTGCGAGCCGGGTCTACACCGTGGAACCGACCGGTGACATCACCTACGCGCACGTGTTCCTGGGCGGTGCGAGCGTCGTCGTCAGCGTGCCTCCCGACACACGGCTGCGCGCGGACGAAACAGTCTGGATCGAGTTCGATCAAGCCAAGCTTCACCTGTTCGACGGGGTGACCCAGCAGGCGTTGGAGGCTTCATGAGCCGGTTCGAGAAAGGCTGAAGGATGAAGATCACCGACCTCAAGTGTGCCGTCATCGGCGGAAGCCCGGTGGTCCGGATCACGACCGACTCCGGGATCAGTGGCTTCGCGCAGGTGGAGACCTTCAAGCCTTATCTGAAACAACATGTCCTTCATCTGCGTGAGGCACTGCTGGGGCAGGACCCGACTAATGTCGAGGGCGTGATGCGGCGGATCCGTAATCGCGGCGCCTTCAAGCCGTGGGGCAGTGCGGTCAGCGTGATAGAGATTGCGTTGTGGGACCTCGCCGGGAAAGCCGCAGGTGTGCCGGTGTACAAGCTGCTCGGCGGGAAGGTGAGGGATTTTGTGCGCACCTACAATGGCTCGCTGCGCGCTCCACTCGCCGGTTTCACACCGGAGCATTATGCGGCTGACTGCGCCAGGATGATGGAGCTGGAGGAGGGATTCACCATCATCAAGCAGGCGGTAGCCTTCCACAGCCCGATGAGGAACACGGTCCCGGATTTCCACCTCGGCACGGCGCAGCAGATACCATTCCATGGTTGGCACGACAGCGGCCTGTTGACTGAGTCCGGTATGCGGCACGTCATCGACTGCGTTGCGGCCATGAAGCAGGTCACCGGCGATAAGGTTGGGCTCGCGCTGGACTGCGGTCCTGGCTGGACCTTGCCGGATGCGATCCGTTTCGCCCGAGCCGTCGAGCCGTTCAATCTGTTATGGCTCGAGGACATGCTGACCGGCGATTACATCCCCTACGTCAACGCCGATGTTTATCGCGAACTCACGCGTTCCACCACGACCCCCATTCACACCGGCGAGCAGATATATTTGCGGCAGAATTTCAAGGATCTCATCGAGCGCAACGCGGTGCGGATCGTCGGGCCGGACCCATGTGACGTCGGCGGAATCGCCGAACTCAAATGGATCGCGGAGTTCGCCGATCTACATGGTGTTATGATTGCGCCACACGGGACCGGAAACGGCTTGCTCGGCCTGGCAGCGCTGGTGCAGGTATGCGCGACAATGCCGGACAACCTCATCGCCTTCGAATACCCCAGCGGTAAGCCGACATGGTGGTACGACATAGTGGACGGCCTGCCGGATCCGATCGTTCGCGAGGGGCTCATTGAGGTGTGGGATCGACCCGGCATGGGGGTCGAGCTCAATGCAGAGAAGGCAAGATGCCATCTGTCAGAAGAGGACGCCGCGTTCTTCGATTGAGCGATTTCTGCCGGCCGCGTCGCTTACCCTACCACCACAGCGCTCGCCCATCACCCATCCGCCTGTCCCTCCCGTACCGCACCCGCGACAGCAGCCGGGCAGGTCCTATTGAAGAGCCGCCACGGCGATCGTGACCACCCCCAGCACCAGGTTGACTGCGATCAGCTTGCGGATGCGGTCGATGCAGGCGGCAGCCGTATTGCGGTCGGTGGTGCGGCGAAAGCGCGCATAGGGGCCGAAGAAGATCAGCAGGAACACCGCGCTCATGATCAGGCCCAGCAGCATCATCAGATGCACGTTCCAGCCGACCCCGGCGGGACCGCCATAGACACCGAACAGGACAGCAAAGCCGGACAGCAGGATCAGCGGCATCGCATGCCAGATCACCAGGAAGAAGCGGCGAAACACCTGGGTGTGGAGCGCGATACGCTGGATCGGCTCCAGCACGGCGAGGCTCGGGCGCAGCACAACATAGGCGAAGAACATACCGCCGACCCAGAGAACCGCGCACAGCACGTGCACGGCGAGCACCCATTCCCAGACCGTCATTCCCTACTCCCGGCAGTTCGGCTCAGCGGCGGCGAAGCCATGCGCGAACCTTGGGCGGTTGGCAAGCGAGCGCCTCAATGCGTTGAGACCGCGGGGATGCCTGATAGAATGACCGCTCCGCGACCAGACAGGGACCGGCACAGCGCCGCCAACCGACATGATCCTGCTGACCAACAATGAAGGCACGGTTGGTGTGCCGACCACCGCCCGCATGCTGGCCGACGGCGCGCACGCGCTGGATGCGATCGAAGCGGGCATCCGGCTCATCGAGGCCGATCCGTCGGTCCGCACCGTCGGGCGCGGCGGCTGGCCCAACCTGCTGGGCGAAATGGAACTCGACGCCTGCATGATGGATGGCAGCACGCTGCGGTCCGGCGCAGTCGGCGCGCTGCAAGGCTTCCTGCATCCGGTGAGCGTCGCGCGCGAAATCATGCGGCGGCTGCCGCACGAGTTTCTGGTCGGCGATGGCGCGGCCCGCTTCGCTCGCGAAATCGGCGCCGAGGCAGCCGACAACCTGATCGAGGACTCGCGCCGCGCCTGGCAGGCGTGGTTCGACAACGAGGTGCCGGCTGACCAGAAACCCGGCTGGCCCAATGTGCCGCTGGCTCCGCTGTGCCGGCACGCGATCGACCCCGAGGTTGGCCGCGACACCACGGTGTTCCTGGCGCACGACGCGGGCGGCAACATCTGCTCGGGCAC
>DASSRN010000514.1:0-2109 GCA_035701785.1 Acetobacteraceae bacterium
TCCAACACCTGCTCGGGCCGCTTCGAATCGAGGCGCTGGCGGATGCTGCGTCCCTTGATGCCGCCCGGGTAGCCGGTGTGATAGTAGAAGATCGACTGGTCCGGCTTGTTACCGGTCACCCGCACCTTGCCGGCGTTCACCACCACGACGTTGTCGCCGCAATCCACATGCGGGGTGAATTGCGGCTTGTGCTTGCCGCGCAGGCGGTTGGCGATGATGACGGCGAGGCGGCCGAGGACGAGGCCCTCGGCGTCGATCAGCCACCAGTCCTTCTTCACCTCCGCCGGCTTGATGGAGGGCGTGGTCTTCAGCATGGGATTTGAGGGTCCGTGCGGTTTGGCGGCGGGATATGGCCGGGAAGGCCTGTGGGGTCAAGGGTTTTGCTGTGTGGTAGGGGGATACCACAGGATCGTCCGCGGTCTTCGTGCGGCAATCCAGGTCCGATGCGGGTGCGCGGGGGGCATTCAGGCGATCTCGTTCGAGGTGGCGTCCGGACCGTCGGCGTGGGCAGGAAAGTTCGAAGCGATGAAACTCAGGTTCACTGCGATGCCATGAAGCTTAGGTTCACTAGGTGCCATGAAACTCAGATTCACCATGAAGCCATGAAGCTCAGATTGAACTAAACCGGATTGGGAAAGCTGTGCGGCCAATCCTGCGGTAAGCAGGCCTCCCGTCTGCCAAGGTGGAGTTGCTGCCAACCACCTCAGAGACGGGAGCCCTGCAATGAGCGATATCAGCCCACTCCGCCGACGGATGATCGAGGAGATGACGGTCCGCAATCTGTCGCCGGCGACCCAGCGATCCTACATCCATGCGGTCGCCAAGTTCAGCCGCTTCTGTGGCCGCTCGCCGGACCGGCTTGGCGCGGATGACGTGCGCAGGTTCCAACTGCACCTGCAGGCCAGCGGCAAATCCTGGGGCGGGATCAATCAAAGCGTCTGTGCGTTGCGGTTCTTCTACGGCACTACTCTGGGGCGGACCGATCTGCTGGAGCGGATCGCCTATGCCCGCAAGCCGCACAAGCTGCCGGTGGTGCTGTGTGCCGAGGAAGTGGAGCGCTTCCTTACGGCGGTGCCGGAACTGAACCATCGCGTCGCACTGACCACCGCCTATGCCGCCGGCCTGCGAGCCGCCGAGGCCGCTCGTCTCAAGCTCGCCGACATCGACAGCGGCCGGATGCTGATCCGGGTCGAGCATGGCAAAGGCGGCAAGGACCGCTACGTCATGCTGTCACCGCAATTGCTCGGCATCCTGCGCGGCTACTGGCGGCTGGTGCGGCCGGCGCAGTGGCTGTTCCCGGGCCGCGACGCAGCACGGCCGCTGCATCCAAACACGTTGCACGCTGCCTGCCGTCACGCGCGTCTCGCGGCCGGGCTCGACAAGCGCGTGACCGTGCACACGCTACGCCACAGCTTCGCCACCCATCTGCTGGAGAGCGGCACCGACATCCGCATCATCCAGGCATTGCTCGGCCACAGCAACCTGCAGACCACCGCGCGCTATACGCAGGTCGCCGCCAGCACGATCGGCCGCACGCAGAGCCCGCTCGACCGGCTGCGGCTGGGGGCCGCGCGGCCCGCCTGAGCCGGGCCATGCGTCCGGCGCTGGAGGTGGCGGACATCTTCCGTCACCACGGCGCGGCGTTCCGTCAGGCTCACGCGGCCCAGCTTGGCCGCACCGAACGCCGCGTCATGGCGGCCATCGAGGCATGCCGAACCGCCGCGCTGGGTGGCCATGTCGAACATTGTACCGAGTGCGGACTGGTTCGCTGCGCCTACAACTCCTGCCGCAACCGCCATTGTCCGAAGTGCCAGAGCCTGGCGCGTGCCGAATGGCTCGAAGCGCGCCAGGCCGAGCTGCTGCCGGTGCCGTACTTCCACGTCGTCTTTACTGTCCCCGCGCCAGTGGCCGAGCTTGCCTTCCACAACAAGGCGGTGGTCTACGGCGTCCTGTTCCGGGCAGCGGCACAGGCGCTGCGCCAGGTTGCCGCCGAGCCCCGCTACCTGGGTGCCGAGATCGGCGCGGTCGCAGTGCTGCACAGCTGGGGCCAAAACCTGCAGCACCACCCGCACCTGCACTGCATCGAACCCGGGATTTGTCATCAGCGAT
>DASSRN010000515.1:0-17730 GCA_035701785.1 Acetobacteraceae bacterium
GAGGGTTGCGGTTCCGCCGTGCTCCTTTACAACCTCGTCAACCGCGTTGAAGGAGTTGTTGATCTTCGTTGAGCCGAAATACAGCGCAGGGACATCTTTGCCGCCAACGGCATCAGTTCCTTTGACGCTTGGTGCTCCCAACTGTGACGTCTTGGCCTTCAGCGCTGCCATGGACGCTTTGACCTGATCCATTTGGGCCTGCGCTAGTGCCGGTATCACAAGGGCGGTGGCAGCAATGACGAGCGTCCGGCGACCGAACAAGGTGTTCATCTGACGTTTCTCCCAAGATTTCTGCCGGCCAGCCTGGTATCATCTCACCGTCTGACTTTGCCCATTCAGGGTGGCCGTGCCGTGGATTTTTATTTCGGATAGTTGCAGGAGTCGATAGACTGCGTGCATGAAACATTACGCTGATTCACGGAGTCGCACCAGACAAAATCGTATTTATATGGCGAGTGATGACTCGACCATGCCCCGGCCTGGATCAATGATCCCTTGCACACCGTATGCGATCTGCAACCGGCGAGAAAGACAGGAGGGAGAGACGCTCGCAGCTAGCGATCTCAGGCATCGGCCGATTACCTAGTGGCCCCGGCAACGTATCCTAACGGCAAGCGGTGGCTGGGCGGCGCGTTCAAGGTCATTCCCGGCACCGAGCAGTGGGGCAATATCATCGCGTTGGGCTCCAACACGGAGAAGATCGCTCGGCAGGTGAAGACGCAGCAGCCGATTATTGGCGTCCTGGCACGTGCCGGGCACGTTGTGTTCACCGCGCGGGCAAGGGCTTTCAAGGCGCATGATTCGCGGACCGCTCGGAGCTGTGGCGTCCAGGCAGGCGCCGGCGTCAACGTACCGCGGCCTTTGGGCCGAACTCTGCGTTGACATACTGTCGCGTATTTAATACTACCTGTCGGTAGTTACGTGGAGACCACGCGGATGGCTGCTGCCGGAAAGACTACCCAGCTCGATGTCGTCATCGCCGGTGCCGGATTTGCCGGTATGTACATGCTGCACCGGCTGCGTCACCTGGGTATGTCGGCGCGCGTGTTCGAAGCGGGCAGTGGTGTCGGTGGCACGTGGTATTGGAACCGCTATCCGGGCGCACGCTGCGACGTCGAGAGCATGCAGTATTCCTACTCGTTCTCGCCGGAATTGGAGCAGGAGTGGCAGTGGAGCGAACTGTTCGCCTCGCAGCCCGAGATCCTGCGCTATGCCAACCACGTCGCCGACCGCTTCGACCTGCGGCGCGACATCCAGTTCGACACGCGCGTGACCGAGGCGCGGTTCGATCGCACGACGCGGCGCTGGGGTGTGCGCACGGATCGCGGCGATGCGGTGTCGGCGCGCTACTGCGTCATGGCCACCGGATGCCTGTCCACGGCGCGCTTGCCGGACTTCCCGGGACTGGAGCAGTTCGCAGGCAGGACCTACCATACCGGGCATTGGCCGCATGAGGGCGTCGACTTCACCGGCATGCGCGTGGGCGTGATCGGCACCGGGTCGTCGGCGATCCAGGCAGTGCCGGTGATCGCCCAGCAGGCGGCACAGCTGTTCGTGTTCCAGCGGACGCCGAATTTCAGCATCCCGTCGCGCAACGGGCCGATGACCGAGGCATATGCGCAGTCGTGGAAGGCCGATTACCCAGCGCGGCGCGAGGAAGCGCGGCACATGCGCACCGGCATCCTGAACAATCCGAACGACGTCTCGGCATTGGAGGTGTCGGATGCCGAGAGACAGCGCATTTACCAGGAGCGTTGGGCGGCGGGCGGCACCAACTTCATGGCGGCGTTCAACGACCTGATCGTGGACCAGCAGGCGAACGACACCGCCGCCGGCTTCGTGCGCGACCGGATCCGCGAGACGGTGCGCGATCAGGCGACGGCAGAACTTCTGGCGCCGAAGAACCATCCGATCGGCACCAAGCGCATCTGCGTCGATACCGACTACTACGGCACGTTCAACCGCTCGAACGTCACGCTGATCGATGTGCGGACAGCGCCCATCAGCGAGATCACCGCCGATGGCGTGCGCGCCGGCGACACCGAGTACGTGCTGGATGCCATCGTGTTCGCGACCGGCTTCGATGCGATGACCGGCACGCTGCTGGCGATCGACATCGGGGCTGATGGGCAGAGCCTGCGGCAGAAGTGGGATGCGGGGCCGCGCACCTATCTCGGCCTGATGACGGCGGGCTTCCCCAACATGTTCATGATCACCGGGCCGGGCAGCCCATCGGTGCTGAGCAACATGATGGTGTCGATCGAGCAGCACGTGGACTGGATCGCCGCCTGCCTTGCGCATCAGCGGGCGCACGGGTTGGAGAGCATCGAGGCCACCGACGCAGCCGAGAACGACTGGGTGGCGCACGGCAACGAGGTCGCGCACAAGACGCTCTATCCGTTGGCGAACTCGTGGTACATGGGCGTCAACGTGCCCGGCAAGCCGCAGGTGTTCATGCCGTATATCGGCGGCGTCGGCGTCTACCGGCAGACCTGCGACGATGTGGCGGCCGATGGCTATCGCGGGTTCGTGCTGTCGCAGGCGGCGGCGCTCGCGGCGGAGTAGCCGTCTCTCGGCCATTGCCGCGGGGTCGGCCAGACAGTATATGTAGCAAAGTTGCTACTTGAGCCTGAGTCATGCCGACCACCACCCTATCGAGCCGGGAGTTCAACCAGGATACCGGTCGCGCGAAACGCGCGGCGAGGCGGGGCCCGGTCCTGATCACTGATCGTGGCCGTCCGGCGCATGTGCTCTTGACGATCGAAGCCTATCGGAAACTGACCGGCGCTCGCAGCACCATCAGCGACATGCTGGCAATGACGGACGGTGCCGACATCGACTTCGAACCGCCGCGGCTGACTGGTCCTTTGGCGCGGCGCAGCGCGCTGCGCTGATGTTCGTGCTGGACACCAACGTCGTGTCCGAGTTGCGCAAGGCCGGCAAGGCAGATCGTCGCGTCGTAGCCTGGGCGAATGCCATGCCTGCTGCCGACCTGTTCCTGTCGGCCATCACGATCCTGGAGCTGGAACTCGGCGTGCTGCTGGCCGAGAGACGTGACCGAGCGCATCGGACAGCGCTGCGCCGCTGGCTGAACGACCAGGTATTGCCGGCGTTTGCCGATCGGGTGCTGTCGGTCGATGTGGAGGTGGCGCAACGGTGTGCGCAGCTGCACGTGCCGGATCGCATGGCGGACCGTGATGCGCTGATCGCTGCCACCGCGCTGATCCACGGCATGACCGTCGCGACGCGCAACACCGCGGACTTTGCCCGAAGCGGCGTGCGTCTGATCGACCCCTGGGAGAACTGACCGCGAGGCGGCAGTCCGACCGCTATCCTTCCAGCCCCGCATAGACCGCGCACCCCGCGAGGAACCCCCGCAGCGTGCGGTGGAAGTCGGGCTCATCCAGCAGGAACGCGTCGTGCCCCTTGTCGGACGGGATCTCCACGAACGACACGTTGGCGCCGGCACGGTTCAGCGCCCGCGCCACGGACCGGCTCTCCTCGGTCGGAAACAGCCAGTCCGAGGTGAACGAGGCCAGCAGAAAGCGGGTCTTCGTGCCGCGGAAGGCATTCGCCAGGTCGCCGCCGTAATCCGCCGCCAGGTCGAAGTAGTCCATCGCGCGGGTGATCGTCAGGTAGGAGTTGGCGTCGAATCGCTCCACGAAGGTCGAGCCCTGGTGGCGCAGGTAGCTCTGCACCTCGAACATCTCACCGAACAGGCCGATCGCCTCGGACGGGTCCTTTGGCGCGTTCTGCAATCGGCGACCGAACTTCCGTGTCATCGCCTCTTCGGACAGGTAGGTGATGTGCGCGCACATCCGGGCCACAGCGAGGCCACGCGACGGCACCCGGCCGCTCGCCCAGTACCGCCCGCCGTCCCAGTCGGGGTCGGCGAAGATCGCCTGACGGCCTACCTCGTGGAACGCGATGTTCTGCGCCGAGTGGTAGGCGGCGCACGCGATCGGCAGCGCGCCGAACACTGCGTCCGGGTAGCTCGCCGCCCATTGCAGCACCTGCATGCCGCCCATCGAGCCGCCCATCACCGCGAACAGCCGGCTGATGCCCAACCGCTCGATCAGCATCTTCTGCGCACGGACCATGTCGTGGATGGTGACCGGGGGGAACTCGGTGCCCCACGGGCCGGCATCGTCATCGCGCAGGCTGCGTGGTCCGGTCGAGCCCATGCAGCCACCGAGCACGTTGGCGCAGATCACGAAGTAGCGGTCGGTGTCGACCGGCAGGCCTGGGCCCACCACCATGTCCCACCAGCCGCCCTTGCCGGTGACCGGGTGGCTCTCGGCGACATACTGGTCACCGGTCAGCGCGTGGCACGCCAGGATCGCATTGGACCGTGCGGCATTGAGCCTGCCGTAGGTGCGATAGGCCACCGTCATGCGCTGAAGATGCGCGCCACAGTCCAGCGTCATGCCTTCCTCGAAGGTGACACTCGGGGTGTGCTCGGTCGCGGCAAGTGCGGCTGACGTGTCCATTCCCGCGGCTGCATAGGCCGGGTGTCGCCGGCTCGCAACCTGGGGCATGCGCGCTGTTTGCACACAAGGCCGCTTCGGCTATCAGTGCCGGCTCCGTTCCGGCCAGCAGTATGTCCAGCCCCGCACCCACCGATGCTCCGCCCGCGCCTGTCGCTTCGGCAGACGACCCACCGCCGCAGGATGGCTGGCCTGGCCGCCTGGACGCGCTGCGAGCCGAGTTGGACAGGATCGACAACGAGTTGCACAGCCTGCTGCTGCGGCGCGCCGCCGTGGTGGAGCAGGTGGCGAAATCGGGCAAGCGCAGCGCCTATCGGCCGGGGCGGGAGGCCTCGATCCTGCGACGGCTGCTGGGCCAGCACAGCGGTGCGCTGCCGCCGCAGACGCTGGTCCGCATCTGGCGCGAGATGCTGGCCGGCACCACCGCCATGCAGGCGCCGTTCATCATCGCCGTGTCGGAGCCTGAGGGCAGCGGTATGGCGGAGGTGGCACGGGAGCACTTTGGCGTGCTGACACCGCTGCGCGCGTTTCGCCGCCCCGCACAGGCGCTGGACGAGGTGCGCCGGGGCAATGCGTCGGTGGCGGTGCTGCCGATGCCGTCCGCCACCGAGACCTGGTGGACCGCGCTGCTGCGCATCGAGGCGCCTCGGCTGCACATTGTAGGCCGGCTGCCGTTCTGGGCGCCGCGACCGGAGGGCGCACCCTCCGCGCCGGCGCTGGTGGTCGCCGGCAGCGAACCTGACGCGTCGGAACGCGACCGTTCGTTCATCGGGCTCGAGCTCGGGGCAGGACTGGGTCGGGGCGCGTTGACCGAGGCGCTGGATGCAGCGGGCCTCACGCGCGAAGCGACAATCCTGCTGCGTGAGAATGACAGCACCACGGCGCAGGCTCTCGTGGAGGTGGACGGCTTCGTCGCTGCTGACGATCCACGGCTGGAGCGGCTGGCGACCAAACTGGCGCGGACGATGGCACTCGGCGCCTATGCCGTCCCGGAAGATGGAGTTGCCGCATGACCGCGCCGCGACCACGTCCCGAAGTCCTCGACATCTCGCCTTATGTGGGCGGCGAGTCGACGCTGCCCGGGGTCAACCGGGTGCTCAAGCTTTCGTCCAACGAGGGTGCGTTCGGCGTGCCCCCCGGCGCGCAGGAGGCGTATCGGCGGGTGGCCGAAGAGCTGCACCGCTATCCCGACGGCGACGCGACCGAACTGCGCCGGGCCATCGGCGCACGCTTCAGGCTGGACCCGGCGCGGATCGTCTGCGGCGCCGGTTCGGACGACCTGATCTACCAGTTGTGCCTGGCGTATGGCGGGCGCGGCCGCGACATCGTCATGAGCGCGCACGGGTTTGCCATCTACCACATTGCCGGCACCTACGCCGGCTCGCGCATCATCAAGACGCCCGAGCGCGACCTCACGGCGGATGTGGACGCCATGCTGGCGGCGGTGTCGCCGGCGACGCGTCTGGTGTTCCTCGCCAATCCGAACAATCCGACCGGCAGCATGCTGCCGTACGACGAGGTGGCGCGGCTGCGCGCCGGGCTGCCGCCGGAGGTGCTGCTGGTGCTGGACGCGGCCTACGCCGAGTACGTCGAGCGGCCAGACTATGATCCCGGCATCCGGCTGGTAGACGCCGGCGACAACACGGTGATGCTGCGGACCTTCTCGAAGATCTTCGGGCTGGGCGGCATGCGGATCGGCTGGGCCTATGCGCCGGCGGCGGTGATCGACGTGTTCAACCGGGTCCGCTCGCCGTTCAACGTGTCGCTCGCGTCGCAGGCGGCGGCGATCGCTGCGCTGGCCGAGCCCGGCTGGGTCGAGAAGGGACGCGCGCACAACGGCGAATACCGGCCGAAGCTGGCAGCGGGCTTGCAGGCCGCCGGCATCAAGGTCTGGCCTTCCGAGGGCAACTTCGTGCTGGCCGACTTCGGCACGGTCGAGCGCTGCCAGGCTGCCGATGCGTTCATGCGGACGCGCGGCATTATCGCCCGGCCGGTCGGCGGCTACGGCCTGCCGCATTGCCTGCGCATCACTGTGGGTCCGCCGGACGAGGTGGAGATCGTTGTCGCCGCGCTGACCGAGTTCATGCATGGCTGAACCGCTGTTCCGCCGCCTGGCGCTGATCGGCATCGGGCTGATCGGCAGCTCGGTGGCCCGTATCGCGCGCGAGCGCGGCGACCTCGCCGCCGAAGTGGTGGTGACGGCACGCACCGCGAAGACGCTGGAGCGCGTTCAGGAGCTGGGTTTCGCCGACCGGATCGAGCGCGATGCGGCGCGCGCGGTAGTGGGCGCGGACTGCGTGATGCTGTGTGCCCCGGTGGGTGCGTTCGCCGACATCGCCGGTGCCATCGCACCGCATCTGGCGCCGGGCGCTGTGCTGACTGATGTCGGGTCAACCAAGCAGTCGGTGATCCGCGACGTGGGGCCGCTGGTGCCGGCCGGGGTGCATTTCGTGCCGGCCCATCCGGTGGCGGGTACCGAATATTCCGGTCCGGACTCCGGCTTCACCACGCTGTTCCAAGGGCGCTGGGCCCTGTTGACCCCGCCGCCTGGCGCGGACGAGGGCGCGGTCGCCCGGGTGGAGGAGTTCTGGCGCCGCTGCGGGTCGATGGTGCAGCGGATGGAGCCGGGGCATCACGACCGCGTGCTGGCGATCGTCTCGCACCTGCCGCATCTGCTGGCGTTCACCATCTGCGGCACCGCCGATGATCTGGCCGACGAGAGCCGCCAGGAGGTGCTGCAATTCGCCGCCTCGGGCTTTCGCGACTTCACCCGGATCGCGGCGAGCGACCCCGTGATGTGGCGCGACATCTTCCTCAACAACCGCGAGGCGCTGCTGGAGATGCTGGCCCGCTTCGTCGAGGACGCGCAGGCGATGTCGCGCGCGGTGCGCTGGGGAGATGCAGCGTATATCGAGGACAAGGTCGAGCGGGGCCGCAAGATCCGGCGGAGTCTGATCGAGCTGAGGCAGGCGTAGTGCGCGCCGCGTATCCGCGGCGGCTTGCACTCGGCACTATGCTGCTTCCAGTCCGCGCGGCGCGACCAGCGTTACTTCAATCCCTGCAACCGCTTGGCTACTGACCTTCAGCAACGCCCTGCGGGGCGGGTGTGCACTGTAGCGAGTTGGGATCCGGATCCCGGTGGGGCAGTGCGCTCAGATAGTCATAGATGGCGCTCAGTTCTGAGCGTCGATAGGACAAAAAGTTCGGCCACGGCATCACCTGAAGCAAGCTGCATGTCTTCGGATCGTTGAAGTTATCATCCTGGGGGTCGCAGCCCGTCCGTATCACATAGATGAACTGGTCCCGGGTGAGACCGGCGGGCTTGTGCGTGGCGGGTTCGGGCGTGAGGTTGCGTGAACAAAAGGTCCCGGTCGGAGTGACAAACGAGCGCCCGCCGGCGAGATAAGTCGGCAGGTTCACCTGCTTTGTCTGCCGGACGTAGGGATTGCCATCCGCCGTGAAGTTCGGCTGTGTGTGGCAGTCATTGCAGTTTGACACAGTAACGAGGAAGCTGCCCAACCCTTGCGACGGGACATCGCGATCCAATTCTATCCCCTGGCGCTTCGCGATTTCGAAACCGATTCTCACCCGTGCGTCGCGTGCTTCACCATCATCCGCGAAAGCGTGTGTGAGGGTCGCAAGGTCGAGCAACAGTGCCCCGGCCGCAATGGCCAGGGCGCGGTTCCGCTCCAGTATCATCTGTTCCCCCCTTTTATCGATTTTGGAGACGAAAGAATAACAGAGCATTCGCCACGGTGTAATCACATAGTCTTGTCTTTAGTCAAGAAAAGTAACTTCGCCAAATGTACTGGCCTAACAGCTAGTGCAATCAACGCGTGTGGGAGCGATGCATCCGGATGTACGCAACTGCGCTGATTTGTCGTGCCGAAACGGGCTGCGGCTGGGGCGCTGCCCAGCCTCTCGCTGGCTCTATTGCAGAACGATCTGCTCGGTTCGGTAGGAAATCCAGATCCTGTGGCCCGTCAGGTAGTCGAGGCCAAGCACCATCTCGGGGGCGACCAACTGAGTTTCGCCCACGGCGAACAGCGGGTTCGCTATATGGACCTGACCGATGTCCATGGATGCAAAGCGATGGAAGCGAACCATGCTGGAGCCGCCGTCGACGCCGCGGATCGACGCAAGTCGATCTGCCGAGGTTGCTCGCACGCGCAAGCGCCAGGCGAAATCGGTCGACAGGAGGCTGATTGTGGACCCGGTATCCAGCAGTGCGCTCGCTTGCTGCCCGTCGATGACAACGGGGACGATCAAGCGATCGCCTGTGACCCGCGCCGGTAGCGTCGCGCGCGGTCCGGACCAGGGCAGCTGGTCTGCATGGCAGGTCGATGCCCTCCAAAGACGCACCCGTCCGGCAGGAATGTCGAGTTCGACATCATAGTCGCTTAGCAAGTCGCCACCGACGAGCCCACTCACACCCGGAATATCGGCGACCGCAAAGCGCTGCTGAAAGTCTGCGCTGCCCAGTTTTATGTCAGCGAAGACATCGGCATTACTGATGGTGCCGGTCAATCCCGTCAGCTGACTGATGGTGAGCCTGCTGCGGGCCAGCAGGTCGGAGCGTATGGTCTGTGTGGTCAGAACGCTTCGTTCGGCGCCAGTGTCGAGAAGCAGGTTCGTATCGACGCGGTTGACCTGCCCCGCCACTTCGAGGCCGGACTGCGTCACTTTCGTGGGCAGATCTGCGACCATTTGCAGGTGGCACGGGCCCGACGGTACGCGTGTGCAAGCAGCCACCAAAAAGGCGCAAGCCAGTCGCCACATGGTCGCGACAGCTTAGTCGCGGTGAGCCGTCAGGCACGAGAAACTTAGCGTAACGCGGCGAACCCGCATTGCCGAACGCCTTGGGGCGTCTGGCGACGGCGGCAGCTATGCCGCTTCCAGTCCACGCAGCACCTCACGGAACGCACGCATTCCGGGATCGTCCAGCCCGATCGAGCGTTCGCCGAAGATACGGGCGCGGCCGATCTTCGCCTGCATTCCGCGCATGCGCTCCAAGGTCGCGTCCACCGCCTGAGCGGCTGCGTCCAGGATAGCCGCCGGCTCTCCCTGCCCCTCGGCTGCCGTCGCCGCGGCGTCCAGCGCATCCAGCACCGTCTTGTCGCCAAGAGAAGCCTTGCCACGCTGCTGCATCGCGGCGAGCGCGTCGCGCAGCAGCCGCGCCGTCTCGGACCATGGCACCTCGGTACGCCCGCGCGTCGCCTTCGCCGCCGCCATCAGCCCGGTGGCCAGCAGCGTGCCGTAGCTGGAGCCGGACAGTTTGGTCATTGCCTGCGCGCAGGCCAGCAGCGCCATGCCGACATCCGCCGGCAGTGCCGGCACCGCATCGACCAGGGCGCGCCCGCCGCGCGTCATGGTGATGCCGAGGTCGCCGTCGCCCAACTGGCCGTCGAGCGCGTTCAACGCGTCGGCCACAGTCTCCATGTGCGCGGCGATACGGCGCAGTCCGTCGGCCAGTGCCGGCGTGGTCAGCGCCATGTCACACCCGCCAGAATGCGCAGTCGCAAGGCGCGTGTAGCAGCTCCTCCAATTCGTCGTCCAGCCGGCACAGCGTGACCGAGGCGCCGGCCATCTCCATCGACGTGGCATAGCGGCCGACCAGCGGCATCACGATCGTCGCACCTGCCGCGCCAAGCCGCGCAGCCACGATGCGGTAGAGGATGTACAGCTCCTCGGGCGGCGTGGCGCCCAGGCTGTTCACCAGCACCGACACGCGGTCGCCGCGCGCCACGGGCATGTCGCCCAGCAGGTGGTCGAGCATCTCGTTCGCGACTGCGTCGGCCGGGCGCAGCTTGCCGCGCCACACGCCGGGCTCGCCGTGGATGCCCATGCCCATCTCCATCTCGTCGTCGGCGATGGTGAAGGTGGGCCGCCCGGCCAGCGGCACGGTGCACGAGGTCAGCGCCGCACCGATGCTGCGCACCGCATCGGCCGCCTTCTGCGCGATCCGCGTCACCTCGTCGAGGTCGGCGCCCGCTTCGGCTGCCGCACCGGCGAGCTTGTAGGCGTACACCATGCCGGCAACGCCACGCCGCTTCTCGGCTTCCGCGGGCGGCGCGCTGGCCACATCGTCGGCCAGCAGGACGGTGGTGGAGCGCACGTCCTCCATCTCCAGCATGTCGCCGGCCATGTCGAAGTTCATCCGGTCGCCGCCGTAATTGCCGTAGAGCCGCAGCACGCCCGCTCCGCCGTTCGCCGCGCGCATCGCCCCCGCCATCTGCTCGACGGACGGTGACGAGAACACCTCGCCGATCGCGCAGGCATCCAGCAGCCCCTTGCCGACATAGCCGGTGAAGATAGGCAGGTGGCCGGAGCCGCCGCCGGAGACGATGCCGACCTTGCCCTGCTTTGTGGGGCCAGGCCGCTTGATGATGCGGCCGTCGTCGCCGGCGCGCTCGTAGTATTGCGGATGCGCCAGGACGAGACCTTCCAGCATCTGCTCGACGTAGAGCGACGGGTCGTTGAGCAGCTTCTTCATGGGTTCCCTCCTGTTGCCGGGGTGCGCGACGGCGGTCAGTCTAGCACGGCTGGGAGGGAACGAAGATGCCGCTGCACGCGTTGCGCCGCCGTCCGGTCTTGCTCGCACTGCTGACGGCGCTGCTGTCCGCCACGCCGATCTCAGCGCAGCCTCGCGCACCCTCCGGCCGCGCGGTGATCGCCTGGCACGTGACCATCGCACCCAGCTGGTTCGATCCTTCCAGCGCGCCGCCGCAGATCACGCCGTTCGGCATGCTGTATGCGATCCACGATGCGCTGGTGCGGCCGTATCCAGGGCAGAAGATGGGGCCGAGCCTTGCCGAGTCATGGAGCGAGAGCGAAGACGGGCTGGTCTACGAGTTCCGCCTGCGCCCCAACCTGCACTTCCACAACGGCGATCCGCTGACCTCGGACGACGTGAAGTTCAGCTTCGACCGCTATCACGGCGCCGCCGCCAAGGTGCTGCACGAGCGAGTGGCGCAGGTCGAGGCGGTGGATCCGCGCATCGTGCGCTTCCACCTGAACGCGCCTTGGCCCGACTTCATGACCTTCATCGGCACCACCGCGAGCGGTGCCGGTATCGTGCTGCCGAAGAAGTACCTGACCGAGACCGGCGACGACGGCTTCAAGAAACACCCGATCGGCGCCGGTCCCTACAAATTCGTCAGCACCAAGCCAGGCGTCGAGGTGGTGCTGGAGGCGTTCCCCGACTACTGGCGCCGTGTACCCAACGTGAAGACGCTGGTGATGCGCAGCGTGCCCGAGGCGACCACGCGCGCGCTGATGGTGCAGACTGGCGAGGCCGACATCGCCTATGCACTCGACGGTCCCGATGCGGAGGGATTGCAGAAGAACGGCATTCCGATCGTGCCGACCAAGCACGCCTCGATCTTCTGGATCGAATTCCCGCGCCAGTGGGATCCGAAGTCGCCCTGGCACGACATCAGGCTGCGCCAGGCGGCGAACTACGCGCTCGACCGCAGCGGCATCAATCATGCGGCGTGTCTCGACTTTTGCCCGCCCGCCGGGGTCATCGTGCCGCGCGTGATGGAGTTCGCGCTCCAGGTCGAGCCGCCGCCATACGATCCGGCGAAGGCGAAGCAGTTGCTGGCCGAGGCGGGCTATCCGAACGGCATCGATGTCGGCGACTTCGCCGCGATCCCCGGTTTTCCCACGGTGGCCGAGGCGGTGGTGAACGACCTCAACGCGGTCGGCATCCGTGTGCGGCTGCGGCAGATGGAGCGCGCGACGTTCTACGCGAACTGGCTGGAAAAGAAGCTGCCCACGCTCTACATGGTCGCCTCCGGCAACTCGGGCAACGCGGCGAGCCGCGTCGAGTCGTTCATCTGGTCGAAGGGCGCCTATGCCAATGGCGGCTATCCCGACATCGACGATCTGTTCCTGCGCCAGGCAGGCGAGCGTGACGCGAAGCAGCGCGAGGCGATGCTCGACCAGATCCAGCAGCTGACCGTCGACCGGGCGATGTTTGCACCGATCATGGACCTGCGTGCGTTGAACGGAATCGGCCCACGGGTGACGAAGCACACCATCACCGATGTGTGGATGAGCCCGTTCCCGTCCTACGAGGACATGGAAATCAAGGATTGACGCGACCTCAGCGCCCGGTCGGTCCGGCGCCGGACGAACGCGACCTGCACGACGCGGCGCTCGACTATCTGGCGCGCTATGCGGCGACCGAGGCGGGGCTGCGACGCGTGCTGCAACGCCGCGTCGATCGCTGGGCACGCCGCGCGTCCGCGCTGCACGACACCGACGCTGTTGCGGCACAGGCCGCGGCTGCACGCGGGATGGTGGCTGGTGTCGTGGCGCGGCTGGTCGCCGTGGGCGCGGTGAACGATGCGGCCTATGCCGAGACGCGCGCGCGCAGCCTGCTGCGGGCCGGACGCTCGCGGCGCGGCGCAGCGGCGCAACTGGCAGCCAAGGGCGTGGACGCAGAAACGGCGCAGTCGATGCTGCCGGCTGATGACGCGAGCGAACTCGCGGCCGCACTGGTGCTGGCGCGCAAGCGGCGCATCGGTCCGTTCCGCACCGGCGGCGAACCCGATGTCGCCGGACGACGTCGCGAACTGGGCGTGCTGGCACGCGCCGGGTTTCCGCAGGACGTGGCGCGCCGTGCGCTGGCCACCGACCCTGAGCAGGCCGAAGCGCTGGTCAACGACTTCCGGCGCTGAGCGGTCGCGCCGATAGGACGCGGCTGAGCGCGATCGCTGGACGGTCCACCCAGCGCTCGAACGCGATCGCGGCAAGCAGCGTGAGCAGCAGGAACAGCACGAAGGCGGCGCCGATCGGTAGGTACAGCGCAGCAAAGGCGACCAGCGTGAACAGGATCGGGAAGTGCAGCAGATATATGCTGAACGACAGCCGTCCGAGCACGCGGCCGATGACGCTCGCCAATGGCCGCTGCATGGGTGGGCACAGCAGGATGCCGAAGTACAATGCGACCGCGCCGAGTTGACTCTGGAACTGGTAGAGGTTGGGCGCGGCGGCGAGCTCGGTGTGGGCCAGCGTGACGCGCAACCATTCCACGGCGCTCCAGTCCTTGGTGGCGCACAGCGCAACGCCGGACAGCAGCAGCAGCGCCCCAAGCCAGATGCTTGGGCGGCGCAGCAGCGGAAACGCCAGGTGACCCAGCACGAACAGGAACATCGGATGGGTGCCGAACACCACCGCACTGGCGGCGACCGCGATGCGATGCGCCCGCGCCGATCGCTCGCGCAGCGTCACCAGGCACAGCACCAGCAGCGAGCCATATAGTTCCAGATGCAACGACCAGAACGGTGCGTCGAGCGACCGCTCCATAGGTGGCAGCTGCGCTGCGACCGGGCCGAACAGCGTCGCCTCGCGATAGCCGAGTAGCAGGCTGTCGACACCGATCTCGCGCGCGAGGTGCGCGAGCGTGGGCGCGCCGCTAGAGTCCATCGCGAGCCAGGCGGAGCCGGTGATCGCGGCGGCCTGACGGTGCGCTTCCGGCAACCACCCGATCAGCACGGCCGCGATCGCGGCGGCGGCGGCGACCGGAATGCCTAGGCGCACCACACGGCGGGCCATCTTTGCAGCGAAGCTGCCGGGCCGTGCGAAGGACGGCGTAAGCACCGTGCCGCTGATCAGGAAGAACACATAGACCGCGGTGTGACCATCGAATGCGAGGTTGAATGGCGGCCAGACGCGGCCTGCCGTCTCCGGCAGGAAGCCGGTGAAGAAGTGCAGCAGCAGGACCTGCATCGCGGCGACGCCGCGGAGGCCCTCGAGGTATTCCACCTTGGCGGGCCGCATCGCTCGCGGTTATCGCGCCGCTCGCGGGCGGCGTCACGCCAGCAGGCGGCGGAGCTTGCGCACGGCGCTGTCGGGCGTGGTCAGCACGGGGCGGCCGGTCGCGTCGGCCACCAGGGACGCGGCGGATGACAGGCTGAACTGCGCCAGTGCCACGACATCGCAGCCTTCCAGCGAACGCGCTGCCTGTGCGGCGAGCCGGTCGTGTTCGGCGTGGTCGCCGCGGTTCAGCGCTGCCAGTGCATCGGCGGCGAGCATCGGCAGCACCATCGTGTCCGGCGCGGCGGCGACGAACTCGGCCGGCATTGTCGCCAGTGTGGGCGCGAAGGTGGCGAGCAGGCCGATGCGGCCGGTGGGACCGGCGAGTGATACCGCTTCCTCGATCATCGCCTCGTTCGGCTTCAGTACCGGCATTGGCGCCAGCTCTTGCGCGCAGGCCTCGATGCAGGGACCGAAGGCGGAGCAGGTGAACAGGATGCCGTGCGCGCCGCATGACGCGGCGTAGCGCGCGAGCGCCAGGAAGCGCTCGGTCATCGCCGGTGTCAGTGCGCCGTCGCGCGCGAGATCGGCCGACAGCGTGTCGTCGAGCAGGTTGGCGAGCTGCGCGTCGGGCCACAGGCGGGCGAAGGACGCCTCGATCGGCGCGATGGAATGCCTGAGCGCATGGATGAGCGCGATGCGCATGTCGGTCTCGCTGTTGTGGTGCGCGGATGATTTGGCAAATTCCCCGCCGCGCGCCAAGGTCGGAGGGTTGGGAGGGCGCGCAGTGACCAACACCACCGAGACCGATGGGCTGACGCTGTTCGGCAGCTTCACCTCGAGTTCGACCTACAAGCCGATGCTGTATCTCGCGCTGGCCGGGCTGCCGTTCAGCTTCCGCACGGTGAACCTGAAATACGGTGCGCAGAAGGAGGAGGACTACCTGGCGGTGAACCGCTACGGCCAGGTGCCGGCGCTGCGCCATCGCGGGCTGACGATCGTGCAGTCGAACTGCATCCTCGACTATCTGGCGCGCACCACGGGGCATTTCGCAGGCCGGACCGAGCAGGAGCAATGGACGGGGCGCGAGTGGCTGTCGTGGGAGGCGGACAACATCACGAACGTCGCCAAGGTGCGACACTACAGCCGGTTCCGCCAGGTCGATCCGGCGGTGATGGACTACTTTCGCCCGCTGGCCGAGGCGGCTGTCGGGTTCGTCGATACGGCGCTGGCGGGGCGCGAGTGGCTGGTGGGTGATGCGCCGACCATCGCGGACATTGGCTGCTGGGGACGGATGGTGTTCATGGCGGAGGGCGGACTGAATATCGCGCGCTGGCCGCGTGTGCAGGCCTGGTCGCAGCGTTTGGCGGCGATGCCAGGCTATGCGCTGCCGTATGATCTGATTCCGAAGAAGGATCGGGAAGTTCGGGCGACCTGAGGTTCGGGTCTGTGCAAATCTCGAAACACAGGCTGAAGGAGATGCACGCGGAAGGGATAGGTTGAATGATCTGTTGCGGCGGGTGGTCGGCTGAGTTCCCCGGGCTAAGTCGATCGACCTCATTGGTCGTCAGGAACATCGAACGCTGAAGCGCATCAAAAAGCGCTTGGTAAGGCTTGGGCGCGACTGAGCGCGCGGTGGCAAGCCATCGTCCGCACGTCGCGTCCCTTTTCGGCGGCGAGGCCGTCAGCCTGCGCGCAGCGTCGCCCATACCGGGGCGTGGTCGCTGGCGCCTTCCTCACCGCGCACCGCACGATCCACGCCGGCATCGATCAGCCGCGCCGCGGCCGGTGGGTTGAGCAGCAGGAAGTCAATCCGTAGCCCGGCGTCGCGCTGGCAGCGCTCGCGCTTGTAGTCCCAGAACGAGTACATCGGGGCGTCGGGATGGCGCGTCCGCACTGCGTCCACCCAGCCCTGCTCGAGCAGCCGGCGGAAGCAGTCCCGGCTCTCCGGTTGCAGCAGCGCGTCCTTCGCCCACGATTTGCTGGGATAGATGTCGTGGTCGGTCGGCACGACGTTGAAGTCGCCCGCCAGCACGACCGGCGCATCCAGGGCGTAAAGGCTCCTGGCGTGCGCGATCAGCCGCTCGAACCAGGCGAGCTTATAGGCGAATTTCGGACCCGGCTGCGGGTTGCCGTTGGGCAGGTAGATGCAGGCGACCAGCACGCCCTGTACGGCGGCTTCGATATAGCGGCTCTGCGTATCCTTGGGATCGCCGGGCAGCGCCGATCGGGTCAGTTGCGGCTCGCTGGCAGCGAGGATCGCGACGCCATTATAGGTGCGCTCGCCGCGCCACAGCGCGCGGTAGCCGGCCTGGCGCACCGCATCGGCGGGAAACGCCGCGTCCGTCGCTTTCAGCTCCTGGAGGCATGCCACCCCGGGCTTTGCCTCCGCGAGCCAAGACAGCAGGTTCGGCAACCGGCGGTTAACGTTGTTGATGTTGAAGGTCGCGATCTTCAGAGCTGGCGATGCTCGGGGACCATGGGATGCGCGGCGAGGAGCGGGGCGGGCACCGGAACTTGCCTGCTCCGTCAGGCGGCGTCCCAGCGCGTCCAGCCCCCACTCGCGCGCAAGCACGGCTGCCGTGTCCCAGCTGGGAGTCTGATTCTCGAGCGGCGGCAGCGGTGCTTCTGCATCCATCGTGGCGATCTGCCGGTAGCGCCGCAGGGCATCGGCCTGGTCGGCAAAGCGCCCGTCGACCAGCGCGCGCTCCAGCGTGCCGTAGCGGTGCAGGATGGTGGCCGCGCCTTTCGGACCCACGCCGGTCGCGCCTGGCAGGCGGTCCGATGGGTCGCCGCGCAGCGCGATGAAGTCCGGCACCTGGGAGGGGTCAACGCCATAGCGTTCTCGCACTTCGGCCGGGCCGACGCGGGCCATCTCGCCGGCGCGCATGGGGTGCAGGATGGTGGTCGTCTCCGAGGCCAGCTGGAACGCGTCGCGATCGCCGCTGGCGACCAGCGCGGTGCCGCCGCGGCGCTGTTCGGCGGCGACGGCGGCGGCGAGGAAGTCGTCAGCCTCGTAGCCAGCCGCCTTGGCGACAGCGAAGCCGCAGGCGGTGACGAATTCCGGTAATGCGTCCAGCTGGTCGACCAACTCGGCGTCGAACTGCCGCCCTCCCTGGTAGTCGGGGAACAGGCGCTGGCGGTAGGTCGGCGCCCCCAGCGTGTCCCAGGCGACCAGCACCGCGCGAGGTTTCTCGGCTTGATAGAGACGAAGCAGGAAGTTGGCGAAGCCGACGATGGCGCCCCCACCCCGGTCGCCGCTGCGGCGGATCGACTTGGGCAGCGCGTGGTAGGAGCGATGGGCAAACGAGTCGCCATCAATGACGAGGAGCGGGCCTGGCATCGGCCGCAGGGTGGCAGAACAAGGCACGCGCGACTATTGCAGACGCCGCGCGGGTATCTCAGTTGGCCAGCGCCTCGGCCAGAAATGGCAGACTGAGGTCCATGCGATAATCGACGCCGGTGTGGTTGTCCGCGAACT